>CAYPPR010000017.1:0-50682 GCA_964412665.1 uncultured Desulfopila sp. | reverse complement strand
AACGTCCTATAACGCAGGGATACAGTGGACGAGAAGGCGGAGATACTTTAAAGTTGACCCCGCCTCAATTATGATGGGGAGTAGTTTTTTCTATTCAACCTGGCTTTGCCAGTCTTTGCTGTCAAACCAGTAGCTGTGCCGCTCTTTGAGCCAGCCTTCAAGGGTGGCCACGGTTATCCAGCTGTTAAAGAATGCCAGAGTATCCGGATCCCCCTTTCTCATGGCAAAACCAATCGGCTCCTTGGTGAAGGTGCCCTGTACCGGCAGAAAGAGGGTGTCACTGTAATCAACAGCCTCGTAGGCCGGCCGTGGCGCATTACCGATCACCGCATGGACATTGCCGTTGCGCAGTTCCTGGTAGGCCTGGGGCTCGGTGTCAAACATGCGCAGTTTGGCCTGGGGCAGGAATTTCTTGGCGGCAGCTGCGGCGGTGGTACCGAGTTTTACGGCAATCTGCACCTCCGGTTTGTTGAAGTCTTCAAGAGAACCGAATCCGGCAGCGACCTTTTTGTGGGCGACGATACCCATCCCGGAGTAATCGTAGGGCTGGGTAAAGTTGACCTGTAGGGCGCGCTGGGGCGTGATACCCATCCCGCCGATGATGACATCAAATTTTCCGGTCAGCAGCGCCGGAATAATCCCGGACCAGGCCGTGGGCAGAAATTCAACCTTAACGCCCATATCCTTGGCCAGTCGCGTAGCCACATCGATCTCAAAACCGATCAGTTTGCCGTTTTTATCTTTCATCGCCCAGGGCTGGAAGATATCCATACCGACTTTCAGCACCCCTCTCTTTTTAACGGTTTCGATGGTGCTGGACGAGGAAATCTCCTGCTGGATGGTCGCTGCGTAACTGAAACCGGTGATGCACAGCAGCAGGATGGCCAATGCTGTCAGGCGTAGAGTACGACATTGTGTTTTCATATCAGTCTCCTTTTGTGTTAGGAACAGGGTAGTGTGAACCATACATCTCAGGGTAAACTAAGACGTTTTTCCATTATGCCAACAACCACCGACAAAAATAATGTAATGCACAGGTACATGGCCGCGACGGTAAACCAGATCTCAAAGGTTAGATAGGACTCGGCGATGAGGGCCTGCCCCTGCATGGTCAGATCGTAAATGGCAATGGTGCTGACCAGCGCCGAATCTTTGACCAGCGAGATAGCCTGGCTGGTCAGCGGTGGCAGCACGGTTCGGATGGCTTGCGGGATGATGATATGGCGATAGGTGGCAAAGGTGGTCAAGCCAAGGCTGCCGGCTGCCTCGACCTGTCCCCGGTCAACCGATTGGATGCCGGAACGGAAAATTTCCGAGGCGTAGGCACCCTCAAAAAGACTGAGGGCGAGGATGGCCGCAGTCATTCGATCTAGGCCAAGCATGGGACCAAGGACGAAATAGATAAAAAATATCTGGATAAGCAGGGGAGTATTTCTGCTCGTTTCAAGATAGATGATCGCCAGCCACCTTGCGACAAAGGAATTGGACAGACGAAACAGTGCCGTCAGCAGGCCGATAACCAGGGCAAAGAACAGGCTTATCAGAGAGATCTGCAGGGTAATGAGCAGCCCTTCGAGCAAGGGACCGGCGACGATTCCTGACTCGGTCGTCGAAAACAGGTAGCGGGGAATCTGGTACCATTGCCAATTATAGCCGATATTTTCGGCACTGTGCACCGCCAGCCAGCCGAGGACGGCGAGGAGCACGGAAAACTGAAAGACATCAAAAAGCGGACTGCGAAAAAACGTTCGCAGCGCACCGGCATTTTTGTCGATAGAGAACATAATAGAGTTGATAAGCTCGTAAAAAGTAGGGTTTTAAGATGCTTAATTTAGGCGATGCTTTTCTTGGTCAGTTGCTCCCTGGCCATTTCTGAGATGGTTCGAAAGTCTATTTTACCGCTGCCCATTTTCGGCAGTGTCTCCCAGACAAGAAAAATTTTCGGCAGGGCTATAGCGGGAAGCTGTCTGGCCATTTGTTTCAGGACAGTTTTTTCATCCAGCGGCGTGGTGACCACCCCGACGATTCGCGCCCCTTTTATGGCATCAGGAATCTCCACGACACAGCAATAGCTGTCTTCGGGCAGAAACTTTTCCAGTACGTCCTCGATCTTTACCAGAGAAACCATTTCTCCGCCGATTTTAACAAATCGCTTTAACCGGCCGACATGCCACAGGTAGCCGTCTTCGTCCAGATTGCCCATATCGCCGGAATCATACCAGCCACGGCGGATGTGCAGGGAGGTCTGTTCGAAGTCATTGAAATATCCCTTCATGACGCTGTCGCCTTTGACCAGGATACGGCCATCCTCGCCAAGAGCGCATTCCTCGCCGGTCTCGTAATTCTCAATACGTACCCGGATACCGGGTATGGGCTTGCCGACACTGCCGGGCCGGTTGTATTCCGGGGTATTGGTCGAGATGACCGGCGAGCATTCCGTTGCGCCATAGCCTTCGTAGACGGTTATATTGTGTTTGTTTTTAAAACCCTCCCGCAGCGCATCGGGGCATTTGTCCGCCCCGGTCAGGGCGATACGCAGCGTATCGAAATCGCCTTTTTCGGATTTTCGCAGGTAGCCCCAGAAAAAAGAGGGCGTGCCGACCAGAAAGGTGGCTTTGTGGTCGCGGACGATGGTGCACACCTTCTTGAAGTCGAGCGGATTGGCGTAGGTGAGCATGGTCATGCCGTGGTATATGGGCAGCCAGAGGTTGACGGTAAGGCCGAAGACGTGGAAAAACGGCAGGGTGCACATAAACACATCATCGCTGCGAAAATCGAAAATCGGCGAAACGGAAGCAATATTGGCAAGAATATTTTTGTGGGTCAGCTGCACCGCCTTCGGATCTTTTTCACTGCCGCTGGTAAACAGGATAACCGCCGTGTCATCTTCGTGGCCGCCGTGAACGAGCTTTTTCAGTAGTGCTGCCGGAAGTATTGCGGTGATCGCCGCTCGCACCTTCGTGGCGGTGGTAATCGAGGCCATGATGTCTTCAATATAGACCATGCCGCTGACATGGGGGCATTCTATTTTTTCCAGCAGGGCTTTTGAGGTGATAATCGTTTTGAAATCACACTTCCTCTGGGCATAGACGGCGTTCTGTTCCGCGCCGGTGGAGTAGTTGATCATCACCGGAGTACGCCCGCTCATCAAGACGGCGGTTTTACTGAGAATGCAGCCGGCCGATGTCGGTATCATGATACCGATAAACCCCTTATCGAGCCGAGAAAAAAAACGGCAGAGAATGAGACAGGCAATAAGCGCTCGAGAGTAGGTGAGTTCCCGGTTGGTGGAGAAGTCATGTATGGCCAGCTTTTTGCCAAACTGTTTTGCGGTGTCGATAAATTGATGATGTAACAGCATCGGCGTCTCCTGCTGTGAAGTTATTTTGCTTAGCCATCTTTAAATCTGACTTTTATGAGCTTATTCAGGTGGATGGTCCGGTGTCCACTGTGAGAGATGCGGAATTAGTTTTTCAGTTCGAGTTCGGCCATATCGGTTATCGAAGCGGGCATATCCTTTTTCACCTGAACGCCTAATTCCTTCAACTGTTCGGCCTGGGCAATCAGGTTGCCCCGGCCCTGGGTCAGCTTCAGCAGCGCACCATCGTAGGTGCTGTGGCAGGTGGCCAGCTGTTTGCCGATTTTTTCCATCTCTTCCATAAAGCCGCGAAATTTGTCATACATAATACCGGCCCGCCTGGCGATCTCCAGGGAATTCTTGCTCTGATGCTCAAATTGCCAGATATTTTCCACCGTGCGCAGGGTGGCGAGCAGGGTCGTCGGCGTTACTATAATGATGTTTTTGCCAAGCGCCTCGCCGAAAAGACTGTCGTCCTGCTTAAAGGCGGTGGAGAAAGCCGCCTCGATAGGCATAAACATCAGGACAAAATCCAGCGAGTGTATGCCGCTCAGCTCGGCATAATTTTTTTTACTCAGACTGTTAATATGTTCGCGGAGGGCCTGCAGCAGTGCGGTGAGATGGACGGCGCGTTCGTCCTCGTCGTCACTGTTGACATATCTCTCCCAGCTGATCAAAGAGACCTTGGAGTCAATAATGATATCTTTGCCTTCCGGGAGATGCACCAGTACGTCCGGTTTGAGTAACCGGTTATTGTTATCCCGGAACCCGCCCTGGGTGTCATATTCAAGGCCGCGGCGCAAGCCGGACCGCTCGAGCACCCGTTCCAGAACCAGCTCGCCCCAGTTGCCCTGCATCTTCGTGTCGCTTTTCAGCGCCCTGGTCAGGTTGATCGCCTCCTGGTTGATCTGCTGGTTGAGGTCGCGTAGCTGAACGATCTCATTTTTCAGCGAGAACCTTTCGCGGCTGTCATGTCGATAAATTTCGGTGATTTCCTGTTTGAGCGCGGTCAGCTGGTTGTTGAACGGCTGCAGGATCGCGTCCAGCTTGTCCCGGTTGAGGTCGCTGAATCGCACACTCTTTTCGTCGAAGATCTGCTGAGCCAGACTGGTGAACTGCAGGCGCAGCTCTTCCCTGGCATCTTCGAGCAGCTGCAGTTTTTCGGCGGCATGTTTGCGCTCATTCTCCAGCAGCGTTGTCAGCCTGGCTTCCCGGATGGCCTGGCTGTTGTTCCGTGCCAGGGTGTCGGCGATAGTTTTTTCCGCCGCCGCCAGTTTTTCTGCAGTGGCGTTGTGCTGCTCCAGTAATCTGCCACGTTTGGCCAGCAACAGCATGCAGGTACACACCAGCAGCGAGGACGTGCCGAACAGCAGCAGGACCAGAGTCGGCATGGACAGATCCTGCGGCAGGAAACCCTGGAGAAAAAGGACGAATGCCATGGACAAGTCATTCATGCCAGGGGCTCTGCCGGAGAAAAGAACATATTTCCATACTGTGTTACCTTTCCTCTTTTCTTTAAACTCCGTCCTCGACCCTCAAGAGCCGGGGCGGCACGGAGATCAAATAGGCCAGGGCCGGTCTTTGCCGCCGAGGATGTGCAGATGGATATGGAACACCACCTGCCCGGCCTTGCTGCCATTGTTGCAGATGACCCGGTAGGCGTCGCCGGTGCCGTTTTCCGCCGCCACCTGGGCACCGATACGCAGCAGTTTACCGACGAGTCTGTCATCGGCTTCAGCCACATCCGCCGGACCGGCAATATGTTTTTTCGGGATCACCAGGAAATGGACGGGCGCCTGGGGAGCAATATCCCGGAAGGCCAGCACCTCATCGTCTTCATAGAGCTTTTCGGCGGGGATTTCGCCGGCAACAATCTTGCAAAAGATACAGTCATGCATGGCCGCTTCTCCTTTTTTATTGAGCATCTCGTTGTCGCATTATGCATTGGCGTCACATATATTGGTATTCTATACAATAACATGCGGTTTTCGTAAATGCACGGAAGGATGGTTTCTCGGCTTTTCCGGTAAAGAGCATAAAAAAACGCAAAACAGTATGCGGGACATACTGTTTTGCGGTAAAAGATGATAAAAATGTGCAATATGAAAATGTCAGGAGGAAAAGCTCTTTTTTCCGGCTACCTGGTGTAACTGAAGGTCAGTTCTTTCTTGGCTTCGTCGATGAACACTTCGCCGCCTTTGGCCAGTTTGCCAAAGAGAATTTCCTCGGTCAAAGTGTCTCCTATCTCCTTCATAATCAGGCGCCTGAGTGGTCTGGCGCCATAGTCCGGATCGTAGCCTTTCACGGCCAGATATTTCCTGGCCAGGTCACTGAGCTTAATGCTTACCCGTTTTTCGGCCAGTTGTCCTTCGAGTTCACGAATCATCTTATCGACAATGCGCTCGGTCGCCTCTTCATTAAGCGAGCTGAAAGAGACAATGGCATCAAGTCTGTTACGGAACTCGGGGGCAAAGAGTTTGTTCACCGCCGTCTGGTCCTTGCCTTTTTTGCTGGTCACAAAACCGATGCTTCGGTTAGCCATTTCTCTTGCACCGGCGTTGGTGGTCATGATCAGTATGACGTTTCGAAAATCCGCCTTGCGGCCCGAGTTGTCGGTGAGCGTCGAGTGATCCATCACCTGCAGAAGAATGGAGAAAATATCCGGATGGGCCTTTTCTATCTCATCGAGCAACAGCACCGAGTAGGGGTGTTTACGGATGGATTCCGTGAGAAGACCGCCCTGGTCAAAGCCGACATAGCCCGGAGGCGAACCGATCAGCCTGGCCACGGCATGTTTTTCCATATACTCACTCATGTCAAAGCGCTCGAAATGCACATTGAGGGTGACGGCCAGTTGTCTAGCGACCTCTGTTTTCCCCACTCCGGTCGGGCCGGCAAAGATAAAACTGCCGGTGGGGGAGTCAGGATTGCCAAGGCCGGCCCGCGAGCGTTTGACCGCAGTCGTCACCGCCTCGATGGCCTCGTCCTGGCCAAAGACCACATTCTTCAGATTAACCCCCAGCTCTCTTAGTTCATGGATCTCCGAGATGGAACTGCTCTTGGCCGGGATTCTGGCTATCCGCGAGACGACCTTTTCAATATCGCCTATCTTGACCATGGTCCCCTGTCGGCCTTCAAGGCGGAAAAAAGAGCCGACCTCATCCATTATATCAATGGCCTTGTCCGGCAGAAAGCGCTCGTTGATATAACGGTCGGAAAGTTCCGCCATGGCTTTCAGTGAATTCTGCGAGTAGCGCACATCGTGGTGGCTTTCGTATTTGTCTTTCAGCCCCTTGAGGATAAGATGGGTATCGGCTACCGATGGTTCCTCGATATCGATTTTTTGAAACCGCCGGGAGAGGGCCCGGTCTTTTTCAATCTGGTTCTTATATTCTTCATAGGTGGTCGAACCGATGCAGCGCAAAACCCCGGCCTGCAGGGCAGGTTTCAGCAGGTTCGAGGCGTCCATTGAGCCGCCGCTGGTGGCGCCGGCGCCGACGATGGTGTGCATCTCGTCGATGAAAAGAATGGCGTTTTCTTTCTGCTCTATGGCCGATACCACGCTTTTGAGCCTTTTTTCAAAGTCACCGCGATATTTTGTTCCGGCCACCAGGGTGCCCATATCAAGCAGGTGAATCTCCACATCCTGCAGCAGGTCGGGAACCCGCGCTTTTTCACCTTTTGCTCTGGCAACTTTATCATCATGAATGCGCAGGGCGAGCCCCTCGGCCATGGCTGTTTTGCCAACACCGGGTTCGCCGACCAGCAGCGGGTTGTTTTTCTTCCGCCGACACAGCACCTGCATGATTCTGCCGATTTCCTCATTGCGACCAATGAGCGGGTCAAGTCTTCCCTCGGCGGCATATTCCGCCAGGTTGATGGTGAAATCTTCCAGGGCCTTGGCGTCTTTTATATCCTTTTGCGGCAAGGGACTTTCCGGCGGGGCGGTAAAAGGCTCTTTCTGCAGGCCATCGGCGGGCAGCTCATGGGAGATGAAGTTTACCACCGACATTTTACCGATGCCGATCGAGGTGAGAAAATAGACGGCATGGGATTCCTCTTCGGCTAGAATGGAGACCAGGACATCGCCGCTGTCAACCTGCTGTTTGCCGCAACTCTGTACATGGGCAACAGCCCGTTGCAGCACTCTGTTGAAAGCGATGGTCTGGGCCGGTTCTCCGGGGTTACTATTGGTGAATTTAGGTATTTCGAGAAGAAAAAATTTCTCCAGGCGTTCCTTTAATACCTGGGTTGAACCACCGCACTCATTTATAATATAGCTGGTGAGCTCGTCATGCAAAAGACCATAGAGCATGTGTTCGACAGTGACGTATTCATGATTATGGGTTTTTGCTTCTCTTATAGCCAGTATCAGGGCTTTTTCCAGTGTTTTGCTCAGCATAATTCTCGCACTTTGTTGGGTGAAAGGGGTACTTTCACCTGTTAGACTGTTTCCATTGAACAGCGGAGTGGAAACTCGTTTTTCTTCGCCAGCTGGTGCACCACCGAGATCTTTGTTTCGCAGATTTCTCGGGTATAGATTCCAGCGATTCCTACCCCTTCGTTATGAACATTAAGCATTATTTTTGTTGCGTCATGGGGCGACTTGTGAAAAACGGTTTCGAGGACGGCAATGACAAATTCCATGGAAGTGTAGTCGTCATTGTGCATCAGTACTTTGTAGAGCCGCGGTTCCCTTATGTCGGTGGTATCTTTGGTAAGGACTGATCCTTCTCTTCGTTGTTTGCTCTCTGCCATGGTTCTACTATAAATAATAAAAACGTTAATTGTTTTGTTGTGTCAGGAAACGCTTCGCCGACCGAAGGCTTTATCTTTCCGTGGTGCCGGCAGTCACTCCAAACCTGACCCGGAATGCACTGCCGAGATCGACAGGATCATCAAACAACATTTACCATAACAACTCTCCACGCATTTTCAATATATCATAAACCTTCGTCTCAGGAAAATTTTGGTGATCCGTGGAGCATTGTCAGAAAAAGTTCTTCCAGGATGAGTTGCGCCGGCAAAGGCGAGCCTTTCAGGCGAAATTCCGCCTCGAGCAGCATGGCCAGCCATCGCCGCAGGCCGCTGCAGGAATAGTCCGATGCCTTGGTGAAACTCATGAACAGAGCGTATGGATGGCCCTGGAGCGTGTCGCCCCATTTCCCTTGGAGCTTAAGTTCCGGCAGATAGCTGTTCTGGAATTCCTTGGCATTCATGCCACGTCGCCAGGCTGGGGAAGAACGCATCTGCAGGGAGCGATAGATAAGTTGTTTTTTGAGGAAATTGCGCATCGTGGCGAGGATGGCCAGGCTGTGGAACCCTTGTTCCAGCAAGTGCGACAAAATTATCAGGGTTCTGCTCACCTGTCGCTTGCTGAAGGCATCTATCAATTCATAGAGGGCGTCTTCCCGGTTGCGGGCGACCATTTTTTCCAGGTCGTCGCAGGTAATTACCGGCCGGTCACCGACAAAATGAGCCAGTTTTTCTGTCTCCGTGACAACGGCCACCGGATGAAAACCAACGCGCTCGAAAAATATTTCCACCGCCCACGGATCTATTCTTTTATTGAACTCTCCGAGCGTCTTCAGCATCACCTCTTTCAGTACGGCCTTTTGTTCATTTTGTGCGGCAGCGTTGGCGCCGGAGGCGACGGAACAGTCGACAATGGTAGCGTTTTTTTTGAGATAGGTAAACAATCGCTGGCGCTTGTCCACTGTTTCCGCGGTTAATAGAAGGATGTTGCCGCCTGGAAGTCCTTTGTCAAATGCCTCAATATACCGGTCGACAAGGTTTGTAGTGGTGGCTTTGGCAGGCCCCTGGGCTTGACTGAGGAGCGTGTCGGCCCAGGCAAGGCTCTCGTCCGGCTTATCAAAGGCGAAGATTTTTTTCCATTCTTTTCCGGTTATTTCCGAGAGGGGGCTGGAGCTGTCGATTGCCAGCTCAACCGCCTGGGCCATGGCCTGCAGATGGCGTAGAGCCGGACCGGGACGACCGGCCTGAAAGGCCTGGGCCGCCTTCTGCCATATTTCCGAGGCGACGGTTTTACTATGAAAGATCCGGCTGTTTGCGACCCGGTAGAGCTGTCGGCCGGGGAGCAGGCTGAAGCTCATAAGCCTGGCCAGGGTCTGGCCCGGATCTTCCGTATCGCCGTCGAGGCTGTGTACCGCTCCGGGCACTTGTGCCAGGAGTGTCTTCTGCAAAGAATCGGCAGCCTCCTTGCAAAGAAAGCGTTCGCCGAAAAAAAGAAAGACCTGGGACTGGAACGGGAAAGGCTTCTCTTGTATTTTTGCCTGCAGTTCCGAACGGTTAATTTGTACCATCTGTCTGTCCTGTACGGGATTTACTCCGTCATCCCAAAAAACAACAGTGGGATGAGTTACTATGATGATAGAAGACGTATCCTCTGTAGTGCTCTTTTATAGGGTAGTTGTTTTTCCTTGGATTTCCAAGTGGTCAGTTGTAAAACAGACTGAACAAGGGAGAAAAAAATGAAATTACCAAAGAGAAATGATCCCTGCTGGTGCGGCAGCGGCAGGAAATATAAGAAATGTCATCTGCTTTCTGATGAGTTGGGGGAAACCGCTGCCCCCGGTATGCCGAAAATGAGGGGCGCAGGGCCGACAGTCTTACCCGGAAAAATAAGTCCCCGTAGAACTGTCCCGGAGCATATCATTCTCCCCGAATATGCCCTTACCGGTGTCCCCGCCCCCGGTAAAGCTTCCTGTAAAAAGGGCAGCGTCGAGCAGATTGAACGAATGCGCCAGGCAGGAAAAATTGCCCGCGATGTACTGGATACGGTCCTTGCAGCGGTGCGGCCTGGTATTACCACCGATGCACTTGACAGGATCGCCCACATGCGCACCATTGAACTTGGCGCCTATCCCAGTCCTTTAAATTACCGGGAGTTCCCGAAATCCATCTGCACCTCGGTCAACGAGGTGGTCGTCCATGGCATTCCCGACAGCAGGGAGCTGGTCGAAGGCGATATCATCAACTGCGATGTCACCGTCTATGCCCATGGTATGCACGGCGACTGTTCCGAGACCGTTTTTGTCGGAAAAGTCGATGAAGAATCGAAAAGATTGGTGCAGGTAACCTGGGAGTGTCTGATGAAGGCTATCGATGTGGTCAAGCCGGGAATGCCGCTCAATGCCATTGGACAGGTTATTGAAGAACATGTCCGGCAGCATGGCTACAGCATCGTCCGTATATTTACCGGCCATGGCATCGGCGAATCGTTTCATATGTTACCCTATGTCGCCCATTTTTATGAGCCGAATAACAAAACGATTCTTGAAGAGGGCATGACCTTCACCATCGAACCGATGATCAATGCCGGACGTGCCGAATGCGTCATCTGGCCGGATAACTGGACGGCGGTAACCTGCGACCTGGCCAGAAGCGCCCAGTTCGAACATACGGTGTTAGTCACTGCCGACGGTGCGCAGATCCTTACCGGTGGCCGGGAACCCTGGTTTTTGAGAAAGTGAACGATACGGCTCGCCGTCATGCCGCTCTCTGGCGACAGCCGGTTTCCTCGGTAAAGAAAAGCAGGAAAAAGGATGCGGAGATCCATAAGAGCATTAAGCCAAAGCCGCTGCGATAGGCGGCTGCATCATACATCCTGACGTCCATGAGCATGCTCCCGGTCCACATGCGATCGAGAATCCAGCCGACAGCCGGTTGGAGAATCATTGGTCCGGCCATGACCCCCATGTTGATCACCCCGGAGACGGTTCCCGCCAGATGCGTCGGCACCGATTCCTTGGCAAAGGCAAAGCTGATGATCATACAACCTGACGAAAAGCCGGTTATCAGTAAAAGTGGAATGAGGGTGCTGAGAGAAATATCCCGCAGCAGAATAAGCGTCGCCCAGCCGGTGACCGAGATGGCGCAGCCGATAAGATAGAGCTTTTTACGATTTCGCATTCTGTCGGACAGCCAGCCGAAAAATGGACCGCCGATAGCCCAGGCAACCAGCAGGGCCGACGTCAGGGTAGCGGCAGCTGTCGGGGAAACACCGTGCAGGGAGGTCAGGTAGGGGACGCCCCACAGGCCTGAAAAGGTGAGCACGCAACCGACAATGCCGCCGGGAATGACAAAAAGAAGGACAATGTTGCGGTAGGTAAAGACATGCAGGACATCGGCGATGATGCCTGAGTCTTTTTTTGCGGCAGGATGGGAAGGCAGTGGTATGAAATCCCGGTAGCCTTTTTCCTCGGGGGAATCCCGGACGAACAGCCAGGTACCGGTGCCGATGAGAACGGTTATGGCCGCCGAGAAGAGCATAACGCTTCTCCAGCCGAACTGATCGACAAAAATGCGCAACGGCGTACCGGCAAAGACCGCCCCGATAATACCGCAAAAAAGCGCAAGTCCGGTCACCATGGCAAAGCGCTGTGGCGGGAACCAGCTTGCCGCCAGTTTTAACAGACAGACGAAGGCAACCGCCACCGAGCCGCCGATAAGCAGACGTCCGGCGGCAGCCCAGGCAATGCTCGGCGCCCAGGCAAACATCACCGCTCCCATGGCCGCCACCAGAGCCCCGAGGGTAAGAAGCCGCCGTGGTCCCCAGCGATCGGCAAGGATGCCGGTGGGGATCTGCATGGCCACATAGCTGTAAAAATAAAATGCCGAAAGATTGCCCAGGGCGGCGGCGCTGATCTGGAAATCGCGCATCAGTTCGCCGGTGATCACCGCCGGGGCGACCCGATGAAAAAAACCAAGGAGATAGAAAACGGCGCCAAACCCCCAGACGAAAAGGCCGGCTGCCATGGAGGGGGTGTTGTTGTGTGAAGAAGTAATCATCGGTTTTTTGGTGCGGAGAGCATTATTTTTTGTCGAGAACCTTGCGAATCAAGCTTGAAAGTTCTTTCATCGCCACAGGTTTCATGGCAAATCCCTTGATGCCGGCAACCCTGGCCTTTTCTTCGGAAATAGTCGAGCTGAATCCGGTGCAGAGAATGATCGGCAGCTGTGGTCGAATCTGCAGCATGCGCCGGGCAAGATCAATACCGCCCATACCGGGCATGGAATAATCGGTGATGACCAGATCGAAGGCATCGGGCTGGTTCTGAAAAGTGGTCAGTGCCTCAAGACTGCTGGTGCGTGCCGTCACACTGTAGCCCAGTCGTTGTAGCATGGTCTCGGCCATCCTGGCCAGCATTTTTTCGTCGTCGATAAAAAGGATACGTTCACTGCCGACAGAGGGCAGCTCGATCGAATCTGCTTTCTGCAGGGCATGTTCCGTCACTGTCGGGAGGAAGATATGGAAGACGGTGCCCTCGCCGGCAGTGCTGTGCAGGCGTATGAATCCGCCGTAACTCTGGACAATGCCATGGGCAATGGCCAGACCCATGCCGGTCCCTTTTCCTGTCTCTTTGGTGGTGAAATACGGATCAAATATTTTATCCTGTATTTCCGGAGGAATGCCCGGGCCGGTGTCTCTGATGGACAGTTGCATGAAATTTCCCGGCGCAACGTTTGGCATATCGAGCAGATCTTCTTTGCCGAGCACTGTCTGGTGCAGGGAGATAAACAGCGTGCCGCCGGTTGCCTCCATGGCATGAAAGGCATTCGTGCAAAGATTCATGACTATTTGATGGATATGCGTTGGATCGGCGACAATTAAATCCGTCTCGTCATCGATATCTTGTCGGATGTCAATACCGGTCGGCAGGATGGAGCGGAGCAGTTTGAGTATTTCTCTAACGATATGTGCCGGTTCGAGCGAGATACTTTCGGTTTCCGTCTGGCGGCTGAAGGCGAGTATCTGGATGACCAGATCCCGGGCTCTGGAGGCAGCCATGATAATCTGATCCAGGTCGTGTGCGACAGTTGAGTCCGGTGGGCTGTCTTCCCTGGCCAGTTCCGCGTAACCAAGAATGGCCCCAAGAATATTATTGAAATCATGGGCGATACCGCCGGCCAGGGTGCCGATGGCTTCCATTTTCTGTGCCTGATTCAGATGGGCTTTGAGTTGTACATTGGCCTCTTCCATCTGTTTACGTTTGCTGATATCACTCAGGACAATCCGCCATACGGGCGAGTCGTCTTGTCCTTTTGTCAGAGTGGATGTCAGGTCTGACCAGAATGACGTGCCGTCATTTTTCAACATGCGCAGCTCACTGACCTGGGGCATCCCGGTTTCAATGAGTTTTCTGCGATGGTGATAGAAGATGTCCTGGTCTGCCGGGAGAATAAAACGAGTGATCGGCTGCTCGGCAAGATCACTTTTGTCGACCTCTAGAAGAGCAGCGGCGGTGGCGTTGGCTTCGAGGATCATACCCTCTTTGTTAACGGTGACATAGCCAACTGGTGCCTGGTTGTAGAGGTCGTAATAACATGTTCGTGTATTGTTCAGGGCCTCTTCGGACCGACGCAGTTCTTCGTTCTGTATCTCGAGTTCAGCCTGGTGCACCTGTAGTTCAAAGACGAGTTGCTGGATGTCTTCGGGCGACATGGAATGCAGGTCGGTCGACGTCTGCGTCATTTTTTCACGGATTTTTTTCTCAGCCTGTCTGCGGATCTCGCTTTTTTCCATGTTGGTGGGCAGGTCATTGTCGATTGTCATGCTCTCCTGAAATATTTTGCGAAAATTATCGGATGAGAAGTGGTCCCTCACCTCAAAAGAACTAAAGAAAAAGGGTGTAGGCCGGGTTATCGGTCTCCTCCTGGTAGCGGTAGCCGAGGGCGTCGAGTCGTTTTTCCAGCTCGCCGGCTTTTTCGGCCGGAGACTCAAGGCCGATGAGAACCCGACCGAAATCGCCGCCCTGGGCCCGGTAATGAAAAAGGGAAATATTATGCTTGCCTCTGGTGGCGCGAAGAAAACGGGTCAGGGCGCCGGGGGTTTCCGGAAAGCGGAATCGAAACAGCCGTTCATGGTCGACCACGTTCGATTTGCCGCCGACCATATATCGAATATGGGTCTTGGCCAGGTCGTTGTCGGTAATATCAAGATTTTTATAGCCCGCCGCACTGAGCTGGGCGGCAAAAGCAAAACGTTCCTGTTCGTTGCGAATGGAGATGCCGACAAAGATATGCGCCTGTTTTCGGCTCGACAACCGGTAGTTGAATTCGGTAATATTTCTGTCTCCGACCATGTCGCGACAGAAGGCCTTCAGGCTGCCGGGCGTCTCGGGAATGGTCACGGCAAAAAGCGCCTCCTGCTTTTCACCGACCGTGGTCCGTTCGGCGACGTAGCGCAGCCGTTCAAAATTCATATTGGCCCCGGAGTTGATGGCCACCAGGGTCTGCCCGGTGCATCCGGTTGCATGAATATATTTCAGCAGGCCGGTCATGGCCAGGCCGCCCGCCGGTTCGACAATGGCGCGGGTCGCCTGGTAGATCGCCTTGATGCCGCCGCAGACCTCATCGGTGGTCACCCGGATTATTCTGTCGACATATTGTTGACACAGTGCAAAAGTGAGTACGCCGACCTTGCGGACCGCCACGCCGTCAGCAAAAATGCCCACCGAGTCAAGGGAAATCCGTTTCCCTGCGGCCAAGGACTGGTACATGGCGTCGCTGTCCACCGGTTCCACGCCGATCACCTGAATCTCCGGACGCAGGGTCTTTAGGTACAGGGCCATGCCGCTGATAAGTCCGCCGCCGCCGATCGGTACGAAGACCGCGTCGAGCCGACCGGGATTTTGCCGCAACAACTCATCGGCGATGGTTCCCTGCCCGGCAATGACCAGTTCATCGTCAAAGGGATGGACGGGGACCATGGCCGTTTCCGAGGCAAGCTTTTCCGCGTGGGTGGCCGCTTCCGAATAGTTATTGCCGCACAGGACTATCTCGCCGCCGAAGCCGCGCACTGCATCGATCTTTATTTTTGGCGTGGTCCGCGGCATGACGATCAGCGCTCGCATGCCCAGTCTGCCCGCGGCAAAGGCGACACCCTGGGCGTGGTTGCCGGCAGAGGCGGTAATGACCCCTCTGTCCCGCTCTTGCTGCGACAGATGGGCCAGTTTATTATAGGCGCCGCGCAATTTGAAGGAAAAGACCGGCTGCTGGTCCTCTCGTTTCAAAAGGATGCTGTTGTCTAGTCGCGCGGAAAGACTTGTTGCTGCATCAAGTGATGTTTCTATCGCTGCTTCATAGACACGGGAAGTAAGTATTTGTTTGAAAAGTTTCTGCACGGGTACGCCTCTAGGTCAATGCAGTACTATCGCAGACCTTCATTAATCAGTTGCAACGCACTATTACCGGGGCAAAGATCCGCCTCCGTCAGGGTATTGAGTGGCCGGAGAGTCGAATTGATAATATCGTGGGTCTCCTGGATGTCCGGGTTGACATACAACAGGCCGGTGAGCAGTCTGCCCCGTTTTTTTTCCAACTCCAGTTTGTTTACCGCCAGCACCCGGTCGGTGACATCTTCACTTGAAAAGACCTTGTGTAGATGGATGATACTGCCATCGTGCATAGTTACCTCCTGACTTGCACCTTCCGGATAATGGGCAAGAATTTCCTGCTGCAGGGGGACAAAATCGAAGGTATTGGTCGCCTCGATATGTTCCCGGACATACTCGTAGCTTTTGGTCGAGGAGGTGGTGTTGTTAAAAGTGACACACGGCGAGATAACATCGATAAAGGCCAGACCGTTGTGGGACATAGCCCCTTTGATGAGGGGCACCAGCTGCTGCTTGTCGCCGGAAAATCCCCTGGCGACATAACTGGCGCCCAGTTCGATGGCCAGCTCACATAAGTCAATGGAATTATAGAGATTTGGTGCACCTCGTTTGCCTATTGACCCTTTGTCGGCCGTGGCTGAATCCTGCCCCTTGGTCAGACCGTAGCAGCCATTATTCATGCAGATATAATTGAGGTTGAGATTGCGGCGCAGAGCGTGGGCAAACTGGCCCATGCCGATGGAGGCGGTATCGCCGTCACCGGAAACGCCGATGTACAGGAGCTCGCGGTTGGCCATATTGGCTCCGGTGGCCACCGACGGCATGCGCCCATGCACGGCATTAAAACCATGGGATTTACTAAGAAAATAGGCCGGTGTTTTCGACGAGCAGCCGATACCGGACATTTTCGCCACCCGATGCGGCTCTATCGACAACTCAAAACAGGCGGCGATAAGAGCGCTGGTCGTCGAGTCGTGGCCACAGCCGGCAC
Organism: uncultured Desulfopila sp.; assembly: GCA_964412665.1. Classification (GTDB taxonomy): domain Bacteria; phylum Desulfobacterota; class Desulfobulbia; order Desulfobulbales; family Desulfocapsaceae; genus Desulforhopalus_A. The sequence goes on along the minus strand of CAYPPR010000017.1, from coordinate 34,196 downwards.
AGAGGGTGGAGATGGCCCCTTCATAATCCGAGCGGGAATAGCCTGCTGAATTTTTAGCAAGTTTTGGATGGCGAAATTGTGGTCGATCAAAGCTCATGCTTGTCCTCCCTTTGAAACCTGGAGATTGTCTGGATGCTCATCGGCAAGGAGAGCCTGGATTTTCTCGGTAATAAAATCAGCGGTGATGGGCAGGCCGTCGAAGTTGAGTATGGAGTGCAGCTTTCTCGGGGAAATATCATTTTCCGTCATCAACATGGTCCGGAGCTGACCGTCACGGTTCTGCTCTATAATAAAGATTATCTGATGTTTGTTGATAAATTCCACCACCTCGTCCTGGAAGGGAAAGGCGCGCAGCCGCAGGCTGTTGATTTTCAGGCTCTGCTCCGCCATGCGACTGATAGCCTCATAGGCGGAGTGGGTGGTGCTGCCAAAAAAGACAACGCCGACAGTAAAAGCATTGTCTCTGATTTTGATGCGCGGTGTCGGCATCAGGCCACGGGCGGTCTGCCATTTCAGCAGAAGACGTTCCATCCCGGCCTGGTAAATGGGGCTTTCCTCCGTATACCCGGCGTATTCGTTATGCGAGGTTCCCCGGGTGACATAGGCGCCTTTGGTTGGATGCGTACCTGGATAGGTTCGATAGCAGATGCCGTCACCGTCGACATCGAGATAGCGCCCCCATTTTTCCTGGCGGCTGTCCAGCTCTTCGGCGCTGAGCACTTTGCCGCGGTCGTATTTTCGATTGTCGTCCCAGACAAGAGGGGCGCTGATATGGTCGTTCATGCCGAGATCAAGGTCGGACATGACAATGACCGGTGTCTGCAGCCGTTCGGCGAGATCAAAGGCGTCGGCCCCGAGATCAAAACATTCCTTCGGATCACAAGGAAAAAGCAGGACGTTTTTTGTGTCCCCGTGGGAGGCGTAGGCGCAGGCAAGCAGATCGGCCTGCTGCGTGCGCGTCGGCATACCGGTACTTGGCCCGGCTCTCTGGACATTGACCAGCACCGCCGGAATTTCGGCGAAATAGGCCAGGCCGAGAAATTCGCTCATCAGTGAAACCCCCGGACCGGAGGTGGCGGTAAAGGCTCTGGCGCCATTCCATGAGGCGCCGATGACGATACCGATGGCCGCCAGCTCATCTTCCGCCTGCAGAATGGCTACTTTGTGCCTGCCGGTGTCTTTTTCCGTTCTGAACTGCTTGCTGTAGCGTTCGAAGGCTTCGATCACCGAGGTGGACGGAGTGATCGGATACCAGCCGGTAACCGTGGCTCCGGCATAGACGGCGCCCAGGCCAAGAGCGGCATTGCCGTCCATAAGGATTTCGTCGCGGAGTTTATTTGATTTTCGCACTGATAGCCGACAGGCCTCGGTGTGGTGCTCCTTGGCGTAGGCGTAGCCGAGCTCGAGGGCCTTAATATTTGGTTCGGCCAGTTTGGGTTTTTTGCGAAACTGGCTCTTGATAGACTCGGTCAAAATGGAAAAATCCAGATCAAGGAGCAAGGAGAGGGCGCCGACGTAAATAATATTGCGCAGTAGCTGGCGCAGTTTGGGATTTTTGAACTCGTCATTGCAGAGGGTTGTCAGCGGGACACCGATGACGGTGATATCGTCACGGTCAAATTTTTCCGACAATTCCCTGGTGGAATCGTAAAGGAAGTAGCCGCCGGGCAAAACCTCTTGGTAATCCTGGTAAAGAGTCTGGCCGTTGACCGCCACGGCCAGATCGACGCCGCCCCGTCTGCCGAGAAAGCCTTGCTCGTTGACCCGTACCTCATACCAGGTCGGCAGCCCCTGAATGTTCGAGGGAAAGATATTTTTTGGGCTGACCGGAACGCCGAGCCGGAAGATGGCCCGGGCAAAGAGATTGTTGGCGCTGGCCGAGCCGGAGCCGTTGACATTGGCGAAACGGACGACAAAATCGTTGACACTCTCTATCTTGTTCATTTATCACCTGCCAGTGCGGAATTATAGGTGAACTGCACCATTTCCCAGGAGGAAGTCGGGCAGCGTTCGGCGCAGAGCCCGCAATGCAGACAGACATTTTCATCCTTGACCATAACCCTGCCGGTGGGCAGAACCTTAGAGACGTAGAGGGCCTGTTCCAGGTTATCGGCCGGGGCGAGCAGTCGTGTGCGGAGATCGTCCTCGTCACCATTTTCAACAAAGTTAATGCAGAATTCCGGGCAGATATCGACACAGGCATCGCATTCAATACAGGTGGAATAATCGAAGACCGTCTGCACATCACAATTCAGGCAGCGCATGGCCTCCTGGTGACCGGTTTTTTTACTGAAGCCCAGTTCCACTTCGACCAGCCGGTCCTTCAACGATTTGACCCGGTCGGCAGTCGGCACCGCGTAACGCTGGTCGGGGGAGACATGGCTGTCATAGATCCAGTCCTGCATACCCATCTTCTGGCTGACCAGATTGGTGGTGGGGGCGGGGCGGTCGTGCAGATCTTTGCCCTGACAGAAAAGATCAATGGAGATCGCCGCCTGGTGGCCATGGGCCACGGCGGTGATGATATTTTTCGGCCCGAAGGCGGCATCGCCGCCAAAAAAGATATGCGGTACGGAAGATTGAAACGTTTTCTCGTCGAGGACGGGAAGGCCGTACTCATTCATCTGTACAGGCAGATCCTCCTTGATGAAAGGGAAGGCATTCTGCTGGCCGACGGCGAGGAGCACCAGGTCGCAGGCGATAAACACCGGCGGTTCCTTGGTGGCGAGCAGCTTGCGTTTACCGTTCGCGTCATATTCGGCGGTCATCTTCTGGAAATGCATGCCGATTAATCGCCCGTCTTCCACGACAAAATCGACCGGGGAGTGATTGTCGATAATGGGGATGCCCTCGTCCTCGGCATCTTCGATTTCCCAGGGCGAAGCCTTCATGTCGGCGCGTGGGCTGCGGACGATGACCCGGACGTCTTCACCGCCGAGCCGTCGCGCCATACGGCAGCAGTCCATGGCGGTGTTGCCGCCGCCGAGCACCAGTACTTTTTCCGGGGTTGAGGTGACATGGCGGTAAAGCACCGCGGCGAGCCATTCGATGCCGATAAAAATCGACGCATCACCGGCAACTCTGCCGGGCAGGTTCGGCAGGTCGCGGCCGCGCGGGGCGCCGGTGCCGACGAAGATGGCGTCGTAGTCCTTGTCGTCAATGGTTTTCAGGCTCTCGACATAGTGATTGAAATGGCTGGTCACCCCCATGTTGAGAATGCGCTCGACTTCCTCGTTGAGCACTCTCTCGGGCAAGCGAAAAGAGGGCACCTGGGTGCGGATAAACCCCCCGGCCTTCGATTGATCATCGTAGAGGTCCACTTCATAGCCCAGCGGCAGCAGGTCGCGGGCGACGGTAAGCGAGGCCGGACCGCCGCCGATAAGGGCAATTTTTTTGCCGTTTTTTTTGCTGGGACCTTTCGGCATAAAGTCGGTGCTGTCGCTTTTAAAATCCGAGGTGACTCTTTTCAGGCGGCAGATGGCCACCGGAGTCTCCTCGACCCGGGTCCGTCGACAGGCGGGCTCGCAGGGACGGTCGCAAACGCGCCCGAGGATACCGGGGAATACATTGGAAATCCAGTTGATTTTGAACGCCTCATCGTACTTGCCCTGGCTGATCAGCCGGATATATTCCGGTACCGGAGTATGCGATGGACAGGCGTACTGGCAGTCGATGACTTTATGAAAATATTCCGGATCTTCTGTGTTTGTCGGTTTCAAGAATCGCTCCTCTGTTGTCGGTGGTACAAAATGTCATTCTCGTGGAGGCTCCTATTCAGGGATAATGCGCACCGCACCCTTATCAGCCGAGGCGGCAAAAAGCGCGTATGCCTTTAGGGCTTTGCTGACACTCCTGTCCCGGTTGGTCGGTTTGTATGCGGCGACTCCTTTTGCCTCTTCTTTTGTTCTCCGGGCGGCGAGTTCTTCGTCGGTGATGGCAACGGTAATCGTTCTTGCCGGGATGTCGATGTTAATTGTGTCACCGTCTTCAAGCAGGGCAATGGCCCCGCCTGCCGCCGCTTCCGGGGACACATGGCCGATTGACAGCCCCGAGGTGCCGCCGGAGAAACGTCCGTCGGTGACCAGGGCACATGCCGCGCCGAGATGGATCGATTTCAGGTAGGAGGTCGGGTAGAGCATCTCCTGCATGCCGGGTCCGCCTTTGGGGCCTTCATAACGAATAATGAGCACGTCACCGGCCTTGATGCCGCCGGCCAGAATAGCCTCGCAGGCGGCTTCCTGGGATGAAAACACCCGGGCGGTGCCGGAGAATTGCAGGATCGATGGATCGACGCCGGCGGTTTTGACGATGCAGCCATTCTCGGCGATGTTGCCGAACAGGACGGCAAGTCCGCCTTCCTTGCTGTAACAATGGGCCATGTCTCGGATACATCCGGCCTCTCGGTCAAGGTCGGCTTTTTTGTACATGGTGTTCTGGGAGCCCATGACCAGATTCAGCCCGGCGGCTGCCGGTGCGCTTAGGTACAGCGTGGCCGCTTCCTCGCTGTGGCCGGGGCGGGAGATGTCCCATCTGTCAAGGGTCTCGCAAAGAGTCGGGCTGTCAACCCGATGGACGGTGGTATCGAGCAGACCGGCCCGGTCAAGTTCGCCGAGGATGGCCATGATGCCCCCGGCGCGGTTGACATCTTCAATATGGTAACTCGAAGACGGGGAAACCTTGCACAGGTTGGGCACCTTGCGCGACAGGCGGTCAATATCATCCATGGTGAAATCGACGCTGGCCTCATGGGCGATGGCCAGGAGATGCAGGACGGTGTTGGTCGAGCCGCCCATGGCGATGTCCAGGGTCATGGAGTTCATGAAAGCGCTCTTGCTGGCAATGGACCGGGGCAGAACCGAGCTGTCTTCTCGGTCGTACCAGGCCGAGGCCATGGTGACGATACGTTCAGCCGCCCGCTCAAAGAGCAGCTTGCGATTGGCATGGGTGGCCACTATCGTGCCGTTACCGGGCAGCGCCAGGCCGAGGGCCTCATTCAGGCAGTTCATGGAATTGGCGGTGAACATTCCCGAGCAGGAGCCGCAGGTCGGGCAGGCACAACGCTCCACCCGGTTGATCTCCTCGTCACTGACTGAACTGTCACCGGCCATCACCATGGCATCGACCAGATCGTATCGCTTGTCGCCGTCAACGCCGGCCTCCATGGGACCACCCGAGACGAAGATGGTCGGAATATTCAGGCGCATGGCGGCCATGAGCATGCCGGGAGTGATCTTGTCGCAGTTGCTGATGCAGATCATTGCATCAACCGTATGGGCATTGCACATATATTCGACGCTGTCGGCAATCAGCTCCCGCGACGGCAGGGAATAGAGCATCCCGGCGTGACCCATGGCAATGCCGTCGTCGATGGCGATGGTATTGAATTCGGCGGCAAAGCACCCGGCCTTGGCAATAATTTTTTTCAAATGCTGGCCGATTTCATGGAGGTGGACGTGGCCGGGGACGAACTGGGTGAAAGAGTTAACGATGGCGATGATCGGTTTGCCGAACTGCTCTTCCTTGACGCCGTTGGCCCGCCAGAGGCTGCGGGCCCCGGCCATTCTTCGTCCGACGGTTGTTGTTGCGCTGCGTAATGGTATTGCCATGATAGTACTCCGGAATTTTTATAGGGAATCCATAAAAGAAAGAAATATGTAGAAAAATAGAAAAAAAGCTTGCAACACGCTCTAGTTTAGAGACAATATACTATGAAAACAAGTGGTATTGCACAATTTTTCAAGGGAATAAAATGAAAAAGACGGAAATAGATTACTGGATAGCGGCAATGCTCGAGTCCCACGACAATGTTTCCGACCTGAATATTACCGTGGGAAAATCCTTGCAGGTCGAGTCTGCCGGGCTGCTGGTGCCGGTTGCCGTTTCGCCGCCGGTCACCGAATTGACGCCTTTTCAGACCGAAGCCTTTGCCCTCAATCTCATCGGTAATAACCGCCGGCTGCTCAAGGATCTGGTCGAGAATGGCTCCTGTGATCTCTCCTATTCGCTTTCCGATAAAGCCAGATTCAGGGTCAATATTTTCACCCAGAAAGGCTATTTTACCACCGTTTTGCGAAAACTTGAGACCCAGGTACCGTCCATCGAGAGCATGCAGTTTCCTGAAGCCTTCGGCAAGATGGCCGCCGATTTAAACGGGCTTATCCTCTTTACCGGGGCGACAGGCACGGGGAAGACGACATCGCTTGCCGCCCTCTTGAACCGCATCAACCATGAGCGGCCGGTACATGTGGTGACCCTGGAAGACCCCATCGAGTATATCCATGAACAGTTTAAGGCCACCTTCAATCAGCGTGAACTGGGCAACGACTTCAGCAGTTTTGCCGTGGGCATGCGCGCCGCTCTTCGCCAGGCGCCAAAGGTCATCCTGGTCGGTGAGATGCGTGATCGGGACACCATGGAGATCGGTCTGACCGCTGCGGAAACAGGGCATCTGGTGCTGTCGACCCTGCATACCATCGACGCCGGGCAGACTATCAACCGTATCCTCGGCATGTTCGAGCAGGATGAACAGCCGCAGATTCGCAACAGACTTGTCGATACCATTCGCTGGATCGTCAGCCAGCGTCTGCTGCCCCGGGTCGGTGGCGGACGGGTCGCGGCCATGGAGATTCTGCGTACCAGTTTACGGGTCAAGGATCTCATTTTAAACGGCGAAACCGAAGATAAGACCTTCTACCATATTATAAGTGAAGGTTCGGCGCTTGATATGCGTACCTTTGATCAGCATATTCTTGAACTGTACAGTCGGGGAATGATAACCGAGAAGAATGCCATTACCTACTGTTCCCATCGAGCGGAAATGAACCGCGGACTCGACCGGATCAAGGCGGAGCGGGGCGAGGCGACAACCAATCTGATGGATCTGGCCATGGAAGAAGAACCAGACGATAAATACGGCTTTTACGGCAGATGAGAGGATACAGGCGGCAGTGTCCAACCAGGGTATGAGGGAACTATGATAGTGAATTGTCCACATTGTGGGAAGCAGCTGAAGCTCAACGATAAAATCCGGGAAAGTGTGCAGCGGCTCGAAGTCGGCAAAAAGCTCAAGGTGAAGTGTGTCCACTGCGCTGTCGCGTTCGGTCTCGACGAAAAGAGTTTGCAGGCTGCCCGTTCCGGCGCCGCTCGCTCCGCCCCACCTGAATCGCCGGCGGTGGATCGGGTCAGACCTCCGGCCCCGCCTTCCACGGACTGGCTGAAAGACGGCTCTTTTGAAGAAAAAGAGGTTGTTGAAGATATCCCCAGGGCACTGGTCCTTATGCCGGAGTCACCCAGCCGCGAGATGGTCGTCAAAGCCGCTACGGAATTCGGTTATCTCGTGGAGCCGGTGCAGACGGCGGAGGAGGCTATCGACAAGATGCGCTTTGTCAATTATGCGGCGGTTTTTCTGCATAGCCGTTTTGAGCCGGGCGGTATTGAGGCCGGTAAATTCCACCGTTTCATGCGCATGATGGATATGTCCCGTCGCCGCTACATTTTTTATGTTCTGCTGGGGGAACAGTTTCAAACCCTCTACGATCTGCAGGCCCTGGCCCATTCGGTCAATCTTGTGGTCAATGATGCTGAAATTCCCTATGTGGGCACGGTGCTGAAAAAGGCCATTCCTGAATTCGAAACATTATTTGGGCCATTGATGGAGGAGTTGCGGGTCATCGGAAAATAGAGTAAAATAGATGATGTTTCAGCTGTGATCAATTTTTTTCCGAACGTCATATTCTTGCCTTTTCGTTCGCTTACGCCACTTTTCTTCTCCTGGTTGCGTTACGTCGCAGCCTGTCACTTACCTTCCATCATCTCTGCCTGTCTACACAGGCCAGGTCCGGCACGAGTCTTATAACCAGCCATGTCGGAGCCACTTTTAGGTTACACATTGAGTTAATAATGAAAAAAACTATCCTTGCCGTAGGAAAAAAAATCAGGACAATAGCCCAGGCCGGAAAACACCGGTACGGCAGATTCCTGGGTCGTTCAACTCCGGCTGCAGTCTCCCCTGAACCTGCAGCCGCCACTCTGGAAACAAAACCAGACGAAGAAAAAGAGCGCCGCACCGAGCAAAGCGTCTCGCCGGTGGCGGAAAAAAGAAGATATCGTGCACCGGAAAAAGCCAAGGTAAAACCGGCATGGAGTCTGGAAGATTTTCCGGTCACCCCCATGGCCGGCAAAAGCCGATTCCACGACTATCACATTCCCTTGCCGGTGATGCGGTCCATAGCCGATCAGAAGTTCGAATACTGCACGCCCATTCAGGAAAAGGCCCTGGAGGATGTTTTGGCCGGCAAGGATCTTGTCGGCAAGGCCAATACCGGAACCGGTAAAACCGCCGTTTTCCTGATTACCATTCTGTCCAGGTTGCTGGCGGAAAAAAAATCCGGTAAAGGAAATGTCCGTGCCCTGGTTCTGGCGCCCACCCGGGAACTGGCCATGCAGATCGCCAAAGAAGGTGTCGTTTTCGCCAAATACTGTAACCTCTCGGTACGCGCTGTTTACGGCGGCGTCGACTACCAGAAGCAGATGGATTACCTGCAAAATAAACAGTGTGATCTCCTCGTTGCCACCCCCGGACGTCTCATCGATTTTATGAATAAAAGAGTCGTCGATCTGAGCAGCTGCAAAATCCTCGTCCTCGATGAGGCGGACCGAATGCTGGATATGGGCTTTATCCCCGACGTTCGACGAATCATCGGCCGACTACCGGCGAAAAACGAGCGACAGACCATGCTCTTTTCGGCCACCGTCTCGGAAGATGTCCAGCGCCTGGCGTCACAGTGGAGTGTGCAGCCGAAAGTGGTCGAAGCGGAGGCGGAGCAGGTGGCTGTCGAAACGGTCGAGCAGACCGTCTACCTGGTTACGGCGGAAGAAAAATATGCCGTCCTGTACAATCTCATCCAGCAGAATCCGAACGATCGAATCATTGTTTTCGCCAATATGAAAAATGAAACGAAGCGCTTATCCAATCGCCTGCAGCGAAATAATATCGACTGCGTGCTGTTGTCCGGGGATGTCGACCAGAATAAACGGATGAGCAGATTAGAGAATTTCAGAACCGGCAAGGTGAAAGTCCTTGTGGCGACCGACGTTGCCGGACGCGGTATCCATATTGAGGGTATTACCTTCGTGGTGAATTATACCCTGCCCTACGAGCCGGAGGATTACGTCCATCGCATCGGTCGGACGGGCCGGGCCGGTGCCGAAGGCAAGGCGGTGAGCTTTGCCTGTGAGGAAGGCTCCTTTTATCTGCCGGCCATCGAGGAGTTCATCGGCAAAAAACTGGACTGTGTCCAGCCGGATGAAAATCTTCTCACCCCTCCCCCCAAAGGCCGGGAAAAAGGTCCGGATGCCGACCAGGCCAGTCCTCGGTCACGACCGAACACCCGGCGGAAACCGCGAAATGCCGCCTCGAGTCGGAGTCGGGGCAAGTTCGAAAAGAAATCCGCATAACACAGATTCCTCTAGAAACGCCGAGAATGTTTTTCACAAACATGCTCGGCGGCAACATACTGCGCCCCCATCCCGAAAAAAACGAAAAAAAGAGTCTTTTCTGCAAGAAGTTGTTGTCCTTTCGTCGAAAAATTGCTATAAAGTGCGGTTTATGTCAACAAAGGATGCTCCTTTTTCGGGAGTGTACCTTTTTTCCTTTTTTCTTTCGTACCTCTAGCGTACGCGGATAAATTAATCTTTACAATTTGGCCTCTGGTCTACAGGAAGAGTAAAATCCATGACAGAACAACTTAATCAATCAACCCAGGACAGCAGCGAAGAGATGAGTTTCGCGGAACTCTTCGAAATGGAAGAAAACAACAAGGTAGTCGCCGTCGGTGATGTGGCCATGGGCACCATTATCGGTACGGTAGACGACTATCTCCTTGTTGACGTCGGTGATAAGGCAGAAAGTTATATTGCCAAATCGGAATTCCGCCTGGAAGATGGTGAAGAAATCAATATTGGTGATGTATTCGAGGTATTCGTAGAGCGACGTAAGGAAGAAGGTGGACTTCTCCTGTCGAGAGAAAAGGCTATTGCTATAAAAGTATGGGAGAAAATTGCCGAGATTCAGGAAGCCGACGGCACCATTCCCGGAAAAATTGAGAGTCGGGTCAAAGGCGGTATGTCGGTTGATATCGGCGTCCCTGCATTTCTCCCCTATTCGCAGATCGACCTTCGTCCCGTCAAGGATCTCGATGCCTTGATCGGTGAGTCGATGGATTTCAAAATTTTGAAATTCAACAAGAAAAGAAACAACGTTGTTATTTCCCGCCGGGCTATCCTCGAAGAGGAACGCAACAAGCTCCGCGAGGAAATGCGCTCCAAGCTTGAAGAAGGGCAGATCATCAAGGGCGCCATTACCAATATTACCGACTACGGTCTCTTTATCGATATGGGCGGCATGGACGGTCTCTGTCATATCACCGATCTTTCCTGGGGACGTGTCTCCCATCCGGCGAAACTCTATAAGGTCGGCGAAGAGCTCGAGGTTAAGGTTCTCAAGTACGACAGAGAGCATGACCGTGTTTCCCTGGGTGTCAAGCAGCTGCGTGATGACCCATGGGCAACGGTCACCGATAGATATCCGGTGAATCAGACGACTAAAGGAAAGGTCGTTTCCATTACCGATTACGGTGTTTTCGTCGAATTGGAAGAAGGGGTTGAAGGTCTGATCCATGTCTCCGAAATGACCTGGTCAAAGAAACCGCGGCATCCCTCCAAGATGGTTTCCGTCGGCGATGAAGTTGAGATCATGGTCCTCAATATCGAGACCGAGACCAAGCGTATCTCACTCGGCATGAAACAGCTCCAGCCGAACCCATGGGATCTGGTCACGGAAAATTATCCGGTTGGTTCCGTTATCGAAGGGAAAATTAAAAATATTACCGACTTCGGTGTCTTCATCGGCATTGAAGAGGGTATTGACGGTCTGATCCATGTTTCCGACCTGTCCTGGACCGAGCGGATTAAACATCCTTCCGAGAAGTATGCCAAAGGGGAAACCATCCAGGCCGTCGTGCTGAAGATCGATAAAGAAAACGAGCGATTCTCCCTCGGTATCAAGCAACTTGTTCCCGATCCATGGCAGGCTGCCTATAACAACTACCCCTCCGGCACCGTCGTCGAAGGTGAGATCACCAACGTCACCGATTTTGGTGTCTTTGTTAAACTGGAAGAGGGCATCGAAGGTCTCGTACATGTCTCCGAACTCTCCAAAGACAAGGTGAAAACTCCGGTCGGTATGTATCAGGTCGGCGATACCCTGAAGGCGATTGTCATTAATGTTTCCGCTAAAGATCGTAAGATTGGCTTGTCCGTGAAAACCCTTGAGGGTGATGACGAAGAAGTCGCGGTGGAAAAATTCAAGAAAGCTGAAAAGGTCGCTTCTGAATCCGCCCCGTCAACTTTTGGTGATCTGTTGAAAGCGGCTGCGGAAGGCAATGATTCCGCTGATAACGACTAGGAACAAGCCTGATTAAGGCGCTTGGAATGCAGCTGAAAGGTTGTCTTGCCGGAGGTGTGGCAAGACAACCTTTTTTTATATTTATGGGGACCGACCGGCATCGTCGTCCTAGGAGCCTGTCCGAGAATGCCCTTTTGCCCAAACTCTTCGTTGTTTTTTGGAAAATAATGCTCGAAGGTAAGCGTAGACTCCGATATTAACTATATGTCTGTGCTTATTTTCCAAAAACGCCTCGATTTTGAACAAAATGCCTATTCTCGGACAACCTCCTAATAACGAGTTGATTATACGGAATTAGGTATGTTGAGGTACATTGAGGTATGTTGAAAAAAGATTTAGTAGATAAGGTCAGTAGTGAACTTTCCATGCAGAAACAGGACATCAGTCTGGCGGTTGATATTATGCTGGAAACCATGGCAACGGCTCTGATGGATGAGAGACGTATCGAGTTACGTGGATTCGGCAGTTTTTCCGTGCGAGCGCGTAAACCGCGGTCAACAAAAAATCCGCGCACCGGCAAAATTATGGATATTCCGGATCGGAAGACCCTGCATTTTACCATGAGTAAATCTCTGAAAGAAGCGCTCATCAGCGAAAAAGACTGACGTCGCCTTTGCCGACGCGGAGGATCTCCGGGGAGTCGCCGGTCAGATCGATGACCGATGAGGGGTCGGGATAGATCGGGCCGCCGTCAACGACGAGTTCGATTCTCTTGCCGAGATATTCTTCAATTTCGTAAGGTTCGGCCAGTTTTGTCTCTTCCTCTTCCAGCTGGACACTGGTGTTGACGAGGGGGGTGCCCAGGGTCTCGAGAAGGAGTTTGCTGATCGGATGACTTGATACCCTGATACCGACGGTTTTTTGTCGGGTGGCCATGATCTTCGGCACCAGTTTGGTGCCCGGCAGGACAAAGGTATAGGGCCCGGGCAGGTTCTTTTTCATGAGTCGGTAGGCGGTATTCGATACATGGGCGTACTGACTGATATCGGTCAGGTCACAGCACATGAAGGAGAAGGGTTTATCTTTCGGCCTTTTTTTTAACTGTACCAGCTGTTTAATAGCTTTTTGGTTGAAAAGGTCGCAACCGATGCCGTAGCCGGTGTCGGTGGGATAACAAACGAGCGCGCCGTTCTTTAATGCCTTGATGACCTGTTCAATCAGACGAAGCTGGGGGTTTATTGGGTTGATTTCGAGCAGCATAGTGGTGAGAGTTCCTTTGTCGGCAAAGAGCCGACCTGCATCAATCCGGCTCTGTTAGTCAAATTTCAAGTAAAATTATCCGGTATCGTAGAAAATTACAGTAATACTTTTAAAATAGAGCATAATGTGAATTATGAAAGGCGACCCCGGCGTCCTTTTCGGCGAAAAACGTGTGTTGCCAGCAAAGAGGACCCCCAACCGCCTTTTATGCTTCACTCCCTGACAAGGAGGGGACATGTTACCAGATCAGATAAAAACCGCACTTACATTTGACGACTTACTGCTCGTACCTTCTGCTTCCGATGTTCTGCCCAGCGAAGTAAACCTCGAGACCCGGCTCACCGACACCATCTTTCTCAAGATTCCCCTGGCCAGTTCGGCCATGGATACCGTGACCGAACACCGCACGGCCATTGCCATGGCCCGGGAAGGCGGCATCGGTATCATCCACAAAAACATGACCATCGAGCAGCAGGCAATAGAGGTGGAACGGGTGAAAAAGTCCGAATCCGGCATGATCATCGATCCGATTACCGTTACCCAGGATCAATCGGTGGCCGAAGTGCAGGAGATTATGAGTACCTATAAAATATCCGGCCTCCCCGTTCTGCATGACGGCAAACTGGCTGGGATCGTCACCAACCGCGATCTTCGTTTTGTCTCCGATGACGGCTTGCGGGTGGCCGACGTCATGACCTCGAAGAACCTGGTCACCGCCAGGGTGGGCATCAGCCTGGAGCAGTCGAAGGCCCTTTTGCATGAGCATCGCATCGAGAAACTGCTGGTGGTTGACGATATGGGTGGCCTGAAGGGGCTGATTACCATCAAGGATCTGGAAAAAATCAGGAAATATCCCCTGGCCGCCAAGGATTCCTTCGGCCGCCTGCTCGTTGGCGCCGCTCTCGGCGTCGGTGATAATATCGAAAGCCAGGCGGAAAGGCTTCTCAAGGCAGGGGTGGACGTTGTGGTTGTCGATTCCGCCCACGGCCATTCAACGGGTGTGCTGCGGGCTGTTGCCAGAGTGAAAGCCGCCTTTCCCCAACTGTCGGTCATTGCCGGCAATGTCGCCACCGGCGAGGGAACGGAGGATCTGATCAAGGCCGGCGCCAACGGCGTGAAGGTCGGCATCGGGCCCGGCTCTATCTGTACCACTCGCGTTGTGGCCGGTGTCGGTGTGCCGCAGATGACTGCTTTGCAAAATTGTGTCAAGATCGCCAATAAATATAATATTCCGATAATTGCCGACGGCGGCATCAAATATTCCGGTGATGTGGCCAAGGCTATCGGCGCCGGGGCCAGTACAGTCATGCTCGGCAGTCTCTTTGCCGGCACCGACGAAACTCCGGGGGATATTTTTCTCTACCAGGGCAGAACTTACAAAGGCTATCGGGGCATGGGCTCACTTGGCGCGATGAACCAGAGCCAGGGCTCGGCTGATCGCTATTTCCAGTCGGAGGTGACGAGTTCTTCCAAGCTGGTGCCGGAGGGCATCGAAGGCAAGGTGCCCTATCGCGGACCGCTGTCAACAGTCATCTATCAGATGATCGGCGGCCTGAGATCAGGCATGGGCTATGTCGGCGCCGCGACAATCGCCGAGCTGCAGCAGAAGGCACAGTTTGTGCGCATCTCCGCCGCGGGTCTCCGGGAATCCCATGTACATGATGTTATTATTACAAAGGAAGCACCGAATTATCGAACGGCCTAAGAGCCTTACGTGCCGGACGAATTCGATCCGCCGGAAAAATGGGTGCCGTTTGTCAGGTTATGAAACCATTTGCCGGAATAATTATTGAGGAGAACGAGAGAAAATTCATGGATATTCATAGCGAAAAAATAGTCATCCTTGATTTTGGGTCGCAGACCACCCAACTGATCGCCAGACGCATCAGAGAACAGAAAGTATACAGCGAAATTCATCCTTACTCCATTTCCCTCGACAAGCTCAAAGAGCTCAAGCCGTCCGGCATTGTTTTATCGGGCGGCCCCTGTTCCGTCTATGATGCCGATGCTCCCCTCTCCGATGCCGGTTTGTTTGAGCTGGGCATCCCCGTTCTCGGTATCTGCTACGGCGCGCAGTTGATGATTCAACAGCTGGGCGGCAAGGTGGAAAAGGCCGAAAAACGAGAATTCGGCAAGGCGGAACTGACCATAAAATATACCGCCGGACTCTTTGCCGGGCTGGTTATCGAGGCCTTGAAACATCAGGTGTGGATGAGCCATGGCGACCGTATCGAGGTCATTCCCGAAGGTTTTGAGGCGACCGCCGTCAGCGACAATTCCCCCTATGCAGCCCTGAGACATACGCAGCAGCCTTTTTACGCCGTACAGTTTCATCCCGAGGTGGCCCATACGCTGATCGGCACCGATGTGCTGCGCAACTTCATCTTCGGCATCTGTAACTGTCGGCCGGAATGGACAATGCATTCCTTTATCGAGCAAAATGTGCAGGCCATTCGAGAGAAAGTCGGCAGCGATAACGTTATCTGTGCCCTTTCCGGTGGAGTCGACAGCTCCGTGGTCGCGGCGATCATCCATAGGGCCATCGGCGACCAGCTCACCTGTATTTATGTCAACAACGGTCTGATGCGTACCGGAGAAACCGCCTCGATTCTGCGATTTTTTAAAGAAAAGAGTACCTTGAAGCTGATAGATATCGATGCCAGCGATTATTTTCTCAGCGAATTGCAGGGTATTGAGGATCCGGAAGTAAAACGCAAGCGTATCGGTCTTGGGTTTATAAGAATCTTTGACGAAGAAGCAAAAAAAATCGGTGGGGTGAAATATCTCGCCCAGGGGACCTTGTACCCCGATGTCATTGAATCGGTCAGTTTCCGTGGTGAAGCGCCGATAAAATCCCACCACAATGTCGGCGGTCTGCCGGAAATTATGCACCTCGATCTTATTGAACCGGTGCGTGAACTGTTCAAGGACGAAGTGCGTGAACTCGGCCTGGAACTGGGCCTGCCGGAAGAGGCCATTTATCGGCAGCCGTTTCCCGGACCGGGCCTCGGCATCAGGATCATGGGCGAGGTGACCGCCGAGCGGCTGCGTATCCTGCGTCAGGCGGATGTCATTGTCCTCGATGAGATGCGCAAGGCCGGCTGGTATCGCAAGGTCTGGCAATCCTTTGCCGTGCTCTTGCCGATCCAGACCGTCGGCGTCATGGGCGACGGCCGGACCTATGAACATGTTATCGCCATCCGTGCCGTGGATTCACGGGATGCCATGACGGCGGACTGGACGAGGCTGCCCTATGAAATTCTCAGCGAAATCTCCAGTCGGATCATCAACGAGGTGCGCGGCGTCAACCGGGTGGTCTATGATATCTCTTCCAAGCCTCCGGCGACGATTGAGTGGGAATAAACAGGATCCTCTGACAATAATGTGACGCGAAATGCTGAAGAGTGGAATCTATGTAGATGCGGAAAATATTAGAATGTGCGGCGGCTACGGCATGCGCTACGATGTCCTGGTCGAGCTTGCCGGTGCGGGCAATTCGACACTGCTGCGGGCCAACTCCTATCTGGCGGAAGATCGCGAGCGCACCAAGGACGATGTCGAATATCGACAAAAGCTCTATCGCTACCATGATGTCATCCGTCAGTGCGGCTTCAAGGTCATTAAAAAGTATGTCAAACACTTTGTCGACGATGAGGGTATTTTAACCACCAAGGCCAATGCCGATATGGATCTGGCCATAGATGCCCTGCTCCAGGCACGAAACCTCGATCGGGTCATTCTGCTCACCGGCGACGGCGATTTTATTCGTCTGGTGCTGGCCCTGCAGAATATGGGCTGCCGGGTGGAAGTTATCGGCTTCAATCATGTCAGCAATGATTTAAAAGAAGCGGCGGACAGTTTTCTGTCGGGCTTTCTTATCCCCGGGCTTTTGCCGATTCCGGCCCAGGCTGGGGAAAACCGGCAGCGCGGTATCCCGCTCAACTATAATCCGGACAGGGGCTTCGGCTTTATGCGTTACTACCGGCTGACGCCGGAGGGGTTGCTTGCCCAGTCGGTGTTTTTCCATTGCTCCAAGGCGCCGGAGGTCCATGATGCGCTGTTTCTCGATTCCTCGAAAATATTTGAATTCACCATTGTAAAAAACCCTGATAACAGTGGCCGGACCGAGGCGTGGGATATACACTATATTGATACCTAGGAGGCAATAATGGCAACTATTTTTGCAGCTGATATCGGTGGAACAAAAAGTGAAATGGCAATTTATCCGCTTACCGGCGGAGAGAGCGGAGCGCTGGTGCAAAAGCGTTATGTCAATGCCGAATTCAGCGGCATTATGCCTATTCTGGAAGATTTTCTGGCAAACGTCGAGCAGCTGCCGCGGCTTGCCTGTCTCGCCGTGGCCGGGGTGGTCAAAGGCGATAAAGCGCAAATGACCAACCTGCCCTGGAAAGTTGACAGCCGCCGCCTGGAAGAACGCTTTGGTTTTCCACGGGTCGTCCTGATCAATGACCTGACAGCGGTGGGCAGCTCTCTTGCCATGCTTGAGCCAGGGGATCTCTTAGAGATCCAGGCGGCGCCCGGGGAGGCAGGGGGAGTGCGTGGGCTTATTGCCCCGGGCACTGGTCTTGGCGAGGGGTTGCTGGTTGAATGCGGCGGAGAGGAATTTGTGCGCGGTTCGGAGGGTGGCCACACCGATTTTGCCCCGGTCGATGAAGAACAGATCGCTCTCCTCACCTGGATGCGCAAAAAAAGACAACCGGTCAGCTATGAAATGTTGATTGCCGGTCCAGGACTGGCCAACCTGTATGATTTCTGCAGGGAATATCACCAGCTGGAGCCATCCGCCTGGATTGTCAAGGCGATGGGCAGAGCGGAAGACCGGGTTCCGGTTATCGTTGCCGGAGTTGTCGGGGCAACCGGATCATCCGGAGAACAGCCCTGTCCCCTCTGCCGGCGGGTGATCGATCTTTTCCTGTCGATTCTCGGCAGTGAGGCCGGCAACCTGGCACTGAAGCTTTATGCCAAAGGCGGCATCTATCTTGGCGGCGGCATCCTGCCGAGATTGGTCGGCCATGTGCCGTTTGATGGTTTTTTACAAAGCTTCCATGCCAAGGGACAAATGGCCGGTTTTATGCGGGACGTTCCGGTCAATGTTATCCTGCGCCGGGACGCAGCCCTTATCGGGGCTGTCCGTTATGGCAGGCTGCAACTGCAGTAGGAGACTGTCTGATGGCGGGTGAGACTGTACCCCCTGATGTCCTTGCCGCATTCTGCGGCGATTCGGCGCACTGCACCGCCACGCCGCTGGGGAGCGGCAATATTAACGATACCTTTCTTGTGCGAGGGACCCCTGTTCCTTTTGTCCTGCAGAAAATTAATAGCGATGTCTTCCCCGACCCCCTGAGGGTCATCGAAAATTTTCAAAAAATCACCGCCCACCTGCAGCATAAAAGCGACCGGAGACAAGAACGGCTGCAGGTCGCCTTGCCGGTGCCGACCCGGGACAATCGTCCCTGTTACCGCGACGGTGCCGGAGCCTTCTGGCGTGGCCAGAGTTATCTGCCCCATGCGAGTTGCCGGGTACTCTCCGGTCCTGCGCAGGCACGCCGGGTTGGACAGATACTGGCCAGGTTTCACCGACTTGCCGCCGATCTCGATGTACGGGCCCTTCGTGATCCGCTACCGGGCTTTCATAGCCTGCCCGGGTATCTGCACGACTATGACCAGGCGGTGGGCGGCATGCGACTTCCGGTCGATAAGGAATACGCCTTGTGCCTGGCGACGATTGACCGTTACCGCCGGCAGGCGACGATTCTCGAGGACGCCCGGCAGGCCGGTATCCTCGTCCTGCAGCCGATCCATGGTGATCCGAAGGTCGATAACTTTATCTTTAATGAACAGGGGCAACCACTCGGCCTGCTTGATCTTGATACCGTGGCCATGGGCCTGGTGCATCACGATTTAGGCGATTGCCTGCGTTCCTGCTGCAACCGGATGGGCGAGACCGGGGGGCCGGAAGTTTCGCCGGTCACTTTTGATCTGCAGCTCTGCCGGGCCTTATTGGAGGGCTATTTTTCCGGGCCGGACAGTGTGCTGACCAAAAACCAGCGGCAGTTTATCTTTGCCGGCGTGCTGCTTATCTCTTTTGAGCTGGGTCTGCGCTTTTTTACCGATCACCTGCAAGGTAACCGCTATTTTAAGGTGCGGCGGGACGGTGAAAACCTTGTGCGTGCGGTCGGCCAGTTACGCCTGGCCAACGACATCGCCGAAAAGGAACAAGACATCCGGGCCATGACCCTCCAGTAAGCCATCAAGAAAAACACGTAAAAAGTCGGCTTACAAGATGGCTAAGTAAAAAGCTTCATATTGGAGGCGTGCAATTTTTATATTATTTCGGCGTACATGTGGTACGTCGTAATGATATAAAAATTGCA
Organism: uncultured Desulfopila sp.; assembly: GCA_964412665.1. GTDB lineage: Bacteria > Desulfobacterota > Desulfobulbia > Desulfobulbales > Desulfocapsaceae > Desulforhopalus_A. Next base: position 15,137 of record CAYPPR010000017.1, on the reverse strand, counting down.
ACAACGAACAAGATGAAAAGTTTTTACGACGCCATCATGAAAAACTTTCGATTGAATACAAGTACTTGCCGATAGTATCCGCCAGGTGCGGCTGCAGATTCTCAAATTCAATACCAACGCGTGTTTCCGCCGGATCGATCTGTATGTTTCTCACCCGGCCGTTGATCTGTTGTTCTTCCTTAATCCCCGGCAGCAGACAGCGGAGCAGGATGGTGCTGTTGATGTCGATCCGCGGCAGAGGCTTGTCTCCCTTATGCTTGATCTGGCAGAGACTGCCGGTCATGCTCAAATCGATGAGGGTGCCGTACAACTCCGACTCTTCCTTGATATGGAAGGTGCTGGGAATAAAAATCGACGTCCTTTTCGCTTTACGCAGTTCATGATAGTGGATAACGCCGGGATATTCGAAAAAAAGCAGCTGCGAGGGGGATTCGACAGTCTGCAGCAGCTGGGCCTTGAACATCCATACCCGCCCCTTGTGGACATATTTGATGATGACCCTCTGCTCGCTGCCGACCAACTCCTCGAGGTCGGAAAACGGTTGCGGGTTGGTGACGATCAGACAGTTCTCTTGCAGCATTCCGACCATCTCACTCTCAAAAAGTGCGTCGAGATGGGGGAACTCGAGTTTAATATGCGAGCCGATTTCCAGGGGAATGCGTTTGCCGAGTGTCGAGAGGTGCTTGAGCGGTAACTGGTGTTTTGAGTTGAGGATGCCGTGGTGCGGCTGGTTTCCCTTGTTGCCGAGCGAAAAGGCCTCCATGATGATGGAAATGAGCGGCTTGTTGATCTGCCGTTTACGCTGGCCGTTAAAAAACCGTATTCTGACTACCTCATCCTGCCATGACAAGATGAGGTGGGCCGCTGCCTCCCCAGTGAATTTCTTTGTTTCCGCGCTGATCAGCACGCCGTTTTTTACATAGAGGAGACCGGTGTCATTTTCCCGATCTATCTGGAGGGTACAGGTCTTTTCCTCGGTTTCGAGCATCTGCAGGAAGCTATGGATGGGGATGCCCTTGATCTTGCCGCTGGTCGCTGCGTCGAGCAGTTCCCCGGCATACTGGAGCAGCCGTGAGGTATCGACGGGTTTTTCCAGACAGTGGCTGGCTCCCCGACGCAGAACCTCTTCCGGCATGAAACTGTCCCGGTTTGACAAGGCGATGCAGGGTATATAGGGAAAGGTATGCGTCAGCAGGGAAAAATCGTCCAGGGTACTGCCGCCGGGACGACTAAGATCGCAGACCACCAGATCAACCTGCTGCCGGGACATGATGTCGATGGCCGCCTGCTCTCTCTCGGCGGTAAGAATATTGATCTCTTTCTGCCAATGGGTAAAAAGACCGACCAGAGCCCCTAGTTCGACAGCTTCATTTTCTATGATGACAACGGTTTTCATGTTCAATCGGATTCGGGGGTTGAAGTCGTGTTCTTTGAGCGCTCATTGTAGTATGCAGAAAAATATCGCAAAAGAAAAGAAGAAGTGTCGATATTGATACAATGATAAGGAAGAGATAAGACGAAGGAGTGCTGGTTAATTGCACAATAGGCATTGACAGAGAGGCGCGGGAATGCTTTGTTTCAGTTTTTTACTCCTCCATATTATCAATATATAAATAATATATAAATATCTTACCAAGACAATGCACAAGACATCACCATTTACCCTCCATAGTACTTCGTCCGAATGTGCGGCGCGAAGAGGAGAAGTGCGCACCCGACAGGGCGTTTTCCAGACACCGGTATTTATGCCGGTGGGAACCCAGGGTACCGTCAAGGCGGTGACGCCGGAAAATCTGCTGGAAATGAACGCCCAGATCATCCTCGGCAACACCTATCATCTGTATATTCGCCCAGGCCATGAGCTGATCGAGAGTTTTGGCGGGCTGCACCAATTCATGAACTGGAAGGGGTCGATTCTTACCGATAGCGGCGGGTTTCAGATCTTCAGCCTGAAAGAGCTGGCGACGATCACCGAGGAAGGTGCGGCGTTTCGCTCGCATCTCGACGGATCAAAATTGTTTCTCAGTCCGGAGGACGCCATTCATGTGCAGCAGGCGCTCGGCTCGGATATCATGATGTGCCTTGACACCTGTATCCCTTTTCCGGCGACACGAGATGAAGCTATCAAGGCGACCGATCTGACCAGTCGCTGGGCGACAAGATGCCGCCAGGCCCACAGCAAACGAGAGCGGCTGCTGTTCGGCATTGTGCAGGGCGGTATGTATGCCGATTTACGCCGGGAACATGCCGCGGCCCTGATCGATATCGGCTTTGACGGCTACGCCATCGGCGGTCTCAGTGTCGGCGAAGAAAAGCATCTCATGCATGACATGACCGAAGCGACGGTGCCCTGCCTGCCGAAGGATTATCCGGTGTACCTGATGGGGGTCGGCACCCCGGCCGATCTGGTCGAAGGCGTCTGGCGCGGGGTGGATATGTTCGACTGTGTCATGCCGACGAGAAATGCCCGGAACGGCTCCCTTTTCACCTCAAGGGGCAAGCTGTCCATCAAGAATTCCAGGTTTCGCGACGACCACCGGCCCCTTGACGAGGAATGCACCTGTTACACCTGCAGAAACTATAGCCGGGCCTACCTGCGACATCTTTTCATGGCCCGGGAAATACTCAGCTATCATTTGAATACCATCCATAATTTGCATTACTATCTTCATTTGATGGCGGCTATCCGACAGGCAATCGAGGTGGACGATTTCGCCCGCTTTCGTAAAGATTTTTATAGCAAGCTCGAGCATGAATGATTACCATGGTCAGTGTTTTATAATAATGTATGTGAAAGATGTTTTCATAAGCAGCTTTTTACATATTCCCATTAATTTTTTGGAGGTTTTGTTATGGTAGGCATTGCTAATGCGGCTGGAGAAGGTGCCGGTGGGGCGTTTGGCGCCGGCGGAATTGCCTCGTTTATCCCGCTCATTCTTATTTTTGTTGTTTTTTACTTCTTGTTGATCAGACCACAGCAGAAGCAGGCTAAAGCCCATCAGGCTTTTCTGAACGATTTGAAAAAAGGCCATAAAGTGGTCACCAAAGGTGGTCTGCACGGTGTCATTACCGCCTTGACGGACAACGTGGTTACCCTGGAAATCGCCAAGGATGTATCCGTAAAGATTTCCCGTGATGCCATTGGCGCTCCCTTGAATAAGGATGGCGGCGCGGCACCGGTGAAAAAAGACGCCCCCAGTGGCGGCGGCTGAGGCATCAAAGGCTGCTGATATCCTCAGGTTGTGGAGACAGGTGAAAAAGCCGGATTACCCTGCAGGGTAATCCGGCTTTTTCTTTTTTTTCAGGAGACTGTTCGAGAAAAGAGTATGGCGAAAGAGAAATACTACGCAGTTGCCGTAGGTCGCAGCCCCGGTATATATCGGGACTGGGCGACGGCTGAGAAGCAGGTCAAGGGATTTGCCGGGGCAAAGTTCAAGAGTTTTCCCTCCAGGGCCGAGGCCGAGGCGTGGCTGGAAAATCCGCTCTACGCGACAAAAGAGGGTTCGAAAAAGAACAGCCGGGACAATGGCGCCGCCCCACCCCGGCAGCATGATCCATCGGTTATCGTCGTCTATACCGACGGCGGCAGCATCAACAACCCAGGACCCGGCGGTTATGGCGTGGTCATTGAAAAAGACGGCACGCGACAGGAACTCAGCGGCGGTTTCCGGCATACGACCAACAACCGCATGGAAATGATGGCGGCAATCGTCGCCCTGCGCGAGCTGCATAACTGCGGGAAAAAAATCCTGCTCTTTTCGGATTCCAGTTATCTGGTCAACGGTATCACCAAGGGGTGGGCGAGGAAGTGGCGCCGCCAAGGATGGCGCAAGAGTGACGGACAACCGGTGCTGAATGTTGATCTCTGGCAGGAGCTGCTCCAACTGCTCGATGATGTCGACGTCTCGTTTAACTGGGTGCGAGGCCATGCCGGCAACGAATTAAACGAACGCTGCGATCGCCTGGCGGTCGCCGCCGCCCGGCAGGGGGATATGCCGATTGACGTTCTCTACGAAAACTCGGGGAACGGAGGAGGGAACAGGCGTGACGAAAGAACTCTTTAAAGGTTCCATCCTGTTCGGGCCGGTACCGGCGGTGCTGGTGACGACCATCGATAAGGCCGGCAAGGTCAATGTATTTACGGTCGGCTGGACCGGAGTCGCCTGCACCCGTCCACCACTGGTAACCATTGCCGTGCGCAAGGAGAGATTGTCCTACGAAAATATCTCGGCAACCGGTGAATTCGTTATCAATCTGACCACCAGGGAGATGGTGAAAATGACTGATTTCTGCGGCTGTCGTTCAGGACGAAAGGTCGACAAGATCAAGCATTTCGGCATGGAGCTGGAACCCGGTACCGATGTCGCCGTACCGTCCTTAAAAAAAAGCCCGGTAATTCTCGAATGTAAGGTACGTTCCGTCACCGAGCTGGGCAGCCATGATCTGTTCGTCGCCGAGATTGTCAGAAATAAGGTGGAGAAATCACTTATCGATAAAAACGGCGCGATTCAGCTCGGCCAGGCCGGCTTGCTGGCCTATTGTCACGGAGAATATTTCTCCCTTTCCCGTCATTCCATTGGTACCTTCGGCTATTCCGTCGCCGGAAAATCCGTGCGGCAGGCGAGGCACCGGAAAAAATTCCGGCATTAATCTGGGGACATAATAAAATAAACGACGTCGATTGGCAGTTAATCTAAGGACATAATGCGTTAATTTTTATTATGTCCCCAGATTATAAATGAATTATCCTCTGACGTGGGTTTTACGTTTTTCGACGTACCGAAAGAAGACCGGGAAGGCGACGAAAAACATCACACAGATAATATATTCAATGCCTTTTATGTGCGTATAAAAATCCACCATGGTATGTATCGGCTGGATCATGCCGCTGGCGACGAGATATTGTCGCATCAGTTCCGCAGGCTGCCAGTTGACCCGGTGCAGGCCGCCGATCATTGCCGCCAGAGCCCAGAGACCGAAGAGGCCTCCGGTACCGATCATTAATGCTCCGACAGGTTTTATGTCTTTTATTGCCATATCTTTTCTCCTGCTAAAAATTTTCTGTTGTGCCTGTTTGGCTTAGAAGCCGGTGATTGCCGTTATATAACCTTGAATAACTTCAACGGCACCGACGTTTGTCAGGGCGGAGACCAGGCAGGTCAGACCCCAGATACCGATTGCTGCACAGACAACTGCGCCTGCTTTCAGCGTAAATCTCATGACCTCGTCAGCGATATCAATCTGAATTTTGTCTTTGGTGATGATAGGAGCGTTCATAGTGTCCTCCGTTAATGTGTGTTGAGTAAGAGTGGCTGGATGTGTTGTGCTACCCTCGATTTACTCTTTATAATGCACGGGTCGTGCCGGATGGGGTTTTCTTGAAAATAAAGGGAGTGTTTTTTTTTAATTCACATAAGTAGCTGTAATGTCGTTTTATGTTGACGTGTTGTTGCTGGGAAGAGATCGACGGATGGCGTGGCTGGTAAGTATTTAACTAAAAACTGTCGCAGAGAGTGGGGTAGTGATGCGACAGAGCTACAGATGTGTTGTATACTCTTTCGCATAGGTTTCGTTTACATTCCCATGCTGGAGCATGGGAATGTAAAATATAGCCTTATTTACTACCCGTATCCTCCCCCCAGTCAAAGACAATAGGCAACCGATAAACAATAAAGCGGTAGACGATAAAATAGAGGGCATAGAGAGTGACCGTCAGCCAGATCTCTTTCCAGTAGGGCACGTCTTGATAGAGCTGGTAGTTATAAGCGAACAGTGAGGTGTTCAGCCGGTTCCACACCACTCCGAATACGGCGATAAATGCCGCCCAGCGGGCTAAGGCAACCTTGCCGTCACGCACGGCCTTGGCAAAAAGCATCATCGGCAGCACCACGCCGATGCCTATCTCCATAAGATAATAAGACCCCCAGCCGGTAAGAAGATATTCCCATTCATTGTCATGGGCCACGGCGACAAGCTTGATAACCAGATAGGTGAACATGGCATAGCTGGCACCCTTGGCCAGGCCCAGGGTCATGTAGTCCAGATTTTCCCTGAAGGCCTTGCCGCAGCGCCAGGACATGAAGCGATTGATCAGGGTGGAGCTGACGATAACCATGCCCAGCCCGCCGAAGACCGCCGAGCAGAGAAAGTGGATCCACATAAATTCCACCGACATCCAGAGCGGATGCACCTTGGTCGGGGCATAGGTGAACAGTGCGCCGAGTGCGCCCTGGTGCAGGGTGGAGAGAATAATTCCGGCGATGGTCAGGCCCAGACTGATGCGTTTTATGTAATATTTCCAGGCAGGTCGACCAATCCACTCAAAAAAGGCAGGCAGCAGTTCGGCAATCTGCACGGAAAGATAGGTGGCCACATGCCAGGCAACGAGAAAGAGGACCGCCGCCGGGCCGAGGGAGACGAACATCGGATAGGCCAGCCGCCAGGGCATGCCCAGATCCACCTCCAAATAAACGACGGCAAAAAAATAGCCAAGCAGGCCATTGAGCAGGGCGAGACGTTCAATGGGGTGGAAATCTTCCCGGCCAAAGAGCATGACCGTGGTACCAAGGAGAAAGCCCGACGCCGACAGCGGCACCATGGCGAAGAGACCGAAGCCGAGAAAAAGTCCCCACGGATAATCGTTCGAAGCATGGGTAACCGAGCCGAGGCCGTAAATATAACGCTGTAGAAGAAGCGGCACGCCGACGGCAAAAATGATCAAGAGCAGCCAGTTGACCGGATTTCGTCGCAGCTGATCGAGGTATTGGCCTGTTGTCAGGCCTAGGAAAATCTTTTCGCGCAGGGACCATGCAGAACCGTCTTTCTGGCTCGTGCCGGTGATGGGTAATTGAATATCTTCAGAGATAAGCGCTTTCATTGTACATCCTCCTGTCCTTTTTTATCTTCGCTTATCCGGGGCTGTTCCTTACGGGTTGCCAAGAGATGGAAACCGGCAAAGAGCGCCGGCCAGATGGTCAGCACCATCGGTACGATGCCGAGAAAATTCTTCACCGAATCGAGAATAGGTGCATCGGGAATATTCGTATCGAAGCCGACGTCGTCAAAGGGCACGCTCGACAGATACATCCATGAGGTGCCGCCTGCTTCATATTCGCCATAGATATGGTCCTGATAGCTGTCTGTGTTTTCCTCTATGCGCCGTCTGCCGATCTTGATGAGGTCGTCACGTCGACCAAAGAGCAACGCCTCCTGCGGGCAGGCCTCGACACAGGCGGGTTGCTTGCCGAATTTCAGCCTGGTATCGTAGCAGAAGACGCACTTCATGATCCGCGGAGAAAAAGCACTGGAATATTTAAAGGTTGGAATATAAAACGGACAGGCAACCATGCAGGTCCGGCAACCGACGCAGACATCGGCGTTATAGATGACCGCGCCCTCGGGGGTTTTGGTGTAGGCATTGACAAAGCAGGAGGAAAGACAGGCCGGTTCCTGGCAATGATTGCACTGCACTTTTCGAAACAGTGGGTGCTCCTGTCCGGGTACCTCGTACCGGTTGACGACGGTGTAGCGGGTTTCGTCGGTGCGCCGCTGCCGGCCGTGCTCGGTTTCCTCAAAAACCTCCATGTCGGTGAAGGGTTGCATCGGCTCGGGAAGGTTCTGCTCGGCATTGCAGGCCGCCTCACAGCTCCGGCAGCCGACGCAGCGGGTCAGATCGACCAGCACGCCCATGCTGTTCGGATATTTTTTGATATCACTCGACTCGCCGTTCTTCGGGCGCATCAGCAGGGCGGCGATTGTCCCGGCCAGGCCATTTTTCAGGATGGATCTTCGACTTATTTTTTTAAACATTGTTGTCTCCTTTCTCTCTTTTTTCACTCTTTAACCAGGAAGCGCTTCCGCCCCTCCGGAGTGAAGGCATGACACTCCTGACACTCGGTCGGCCCGCCCTCTTCCGTGTGACAGCCAAGGCACTGCAGGTGCAGCGCACCTTTTATCCCTGGCTTGTCAATGTGATAGATCGTGCTGTTGCCGACGTTTGCCGTCGGGGTCGGGGCGGTCTTCCTTTGTTCATGGCAGCCGGAACAGGAGACGTCGTCGACTTCGGGGGAATTGGCGTGACATTTGGCGCAGGCCTCCTTGTGTGGACCGTCGCCGGTGGTGTGATGATGACAGGCGTTGCAGGCAAAATTTTCCGCATGCATCAGGTGGTCAAAAGTCACCGGCTCATACAGTTCCTGGAGATAATCGATCGTCACACTTTCCGGCGCATCGTCGATATCCATGGCCGTTGCCGGAAAAGTGCATAACATGCCGCCGAGCAGCAGATAGAATATCTTTGCACCAGGTTTTGGTTTATTCATGCTGGGGTCTCCTCTGTTTTGTCAATTGTGTCGTGTTGAACTGGGGTTGATTTTGGGGTTTTTTTTGTGCTTTTTTCTGTATTGATATAACATTGCATGACTATCTCCATTTCTTCCGCATCAATGGTTTCGTTGATCAGCAGCACCTCGGCCAGGTCGTGGATGAGCCGGTTGTGGCTGCGCAGTAAATTCTCCGTTTCGACATAACAGTCGTTGATGATCCTGCGCACCTCGAGGTCGATTTCCCGGGCGGTGACATCGCTGAAATTGCCGCTGGTTTCGACAGTGCCGAGAAATTGCTGCTGTTTACGGTGATACACCGTCGAGCCGATGGCGCTGCTCATGCCCCACTCACAGACCAGGCGCATGGCGATATCGGTCGCTCCGGCGATGTCGTTTGCCGCGCCGGTGGACAGGTGGTTGAAGACAATTTTTTCGGCGATGCGTCCGCCGAGCAGCACCTTGATCCGGTTCAGTAAGTATATCAGCGAGTAGGTGTAGCGCTCTTCAATGGGTACCTGCTGGGTCAGGCCGAGGGCCATGCCACGGGGGATAATGGTGATTTTATGCAGCTCGTCGGTATCCGGCAGCAGCCGGGCGACAATGGCATGACCGGCCTCGTGGTAGGCGATGATGCGCCGTTCCTTTTCATTGATGGCGGCGTTCTTGCGTTCGAGGCCCATCATGATTTTGTCTTTTGCCGCCTCGAAGTCATTCATTTCCACCGAGAGCTTTTTTTGTCTGGCGGCGGTCAGGGCGGCCTCGTTGACCAGGTTGGCGATGTCGGCGCCGCTGAAGCCGGGGATGCCCTGGGCGATGACCGTCAGGTTCAGGGCCGGCGAAATGGTTACCTGGCGCGTGTGTACCTGGAGGATCTTCACCCGGCCGTGCAGATTCGGTAGAGAAACGGTCAATTGCCGGTCAAATCGGCCCGGGCGCAACAGGGCCGGGTCGAGGATGTCCGGCCGGTTGGTCGCGCCCATGACGATGACCGTCTCGTTGCTGGAAAAACCATCCATCTCGACGAGCAGGGCGTTCAGGGTCTGTTCCCGTTCCTCGTGCGAGCCGTTGCCGCCGCCTCGCCTGCTGCCGATGGCGTCGATTTCATCGATAAAGACGATGCAGGGGGCATTTTTTTTCGCCACGGCAAACAACTCCCTCACCCTCGATGCGCCGACTCCGGCAAACATTTCGACAAAATCCGAGCCGCCGATAAAATAAAAAGGTACCAGGGCTTCCCCGGCGATGGCCCGGGCCAAGAGGGTCTTGCCGGTGCCGGGCGGACCCTGTAGTAGCACGCCTTTGGGGATGCGGCCACCGAGCAGGTTGTATTTTTCATGGTTTTTCAAAAAATCGACAATTTCCTTCAGCTCTTCCTGGACCTCGTCGATGCCGGCGACATCGGCAAAGGTCTTCATGTCCGTCGGCTCCGCTCTGAGCTGAAAACGTTTGTCCGTCCACACCTTGCTGCCGGTCATCGAGCCCTTGGTGAAAAACATGCGCAGAACGGCCAGGATGGCGACCAGTAAAATCAACGGCAACAGCCGGTCGAACAGGTCTGGCGGTTCCTCGGCGGTGATGGTCACCTCGGCGTCAAGCAGCTGCGGCATGAGCAGGGCGGGATCAGGAGAATAGGTTCGGAAGGCTCTGCCGATCCTGTCTTCGCCGCGGATTTCTCCGCCCTGGAGATGGACCGAGACAATATCGCCACTGTGCAGCTCGGCGAGAAAATCGGTATAGCTTCGCTCGGGCGGTGTTGTTTCCCATAACCAGGCGTTATAGCCGAGAATGCCGAGGACGCTGAGAACAATCAAAAGTAAGCCGGTTTGTATTCTATTGTGCATATCATTGCCCCCCGACGGGTGAGTGGCCGGCTTTTGTCATATCGTCGGCCGGGGTGATCAATCCGGACAGCAGATGATCAAGAACCGCCAGCCGGTCCGGCCAGGATACGGTGTTGTGTCGAAAACAGAATTCATCAAGGTAGCTCTGCAGGTAGCAGGAATCGATTGCCCCGCAGTAGAGTCTTTCCAGCCAGTTTGAGGTTTCCTGCAGGAGGAGCTGTCCCCGGGTGCGCTGTTCTTCGGTCGGTGCAGTAAGCTGATACCTCTCATCAAGGGGAGAGATCTCCATGCGGTAATGATCGGGCAGAAGCAGGATTGTGTCCTGTTGCACCAGACTCATGATGGCCACGCTAACCTGTTCGGGCGAAATGTTGTCAAGCACTAACAGCCGCACCCGTATCGATTCCACCTTGGCATGTTCCATCTCCAGCGCCATGGCGATCTGGCCGGTTTTCTTTTCCCCGGCGGCGGCAATTTGCAGAGGGATAACGTCAAAAAGAACGGTGTCGCGGCAGGGTGCCGATTCGGCCAGGGCCGCGCCATGACGTATCTTCTGCAGCCAGCTCCAGGCGGTCTGATAACAGGACAGCTCCATCAGCCGCTGCAGTTCCCGCGCACTGATGCCCTGTTCGTGGAAACAGAACTGCGAGGCCACGCGCATCCAGGCGACCAGATTCTTTTTGCTGCCGTGCATCAGGGTGTGGGCGGTAATCGATGTCTGCTTGCGACAATAGCGACAGACTACCGTGTAGGCAGGGGCCATATCTTTTTGCACTCTTTGGCAGAAGGGGCATCTGAAGCCCCACGGCCAGCGTTTCTGAAACAGATAGGTGACACAGGCGTGTTCCGTGGAAAACGGTGTATTTGATGCAGGTCGTTGAAAAAACGTCATTTTTTGAATCCTCCGCAAGCCCTCTGTATGTATCTGCAGCAATGCCCTTTTGAGTTCTGCCTATCTTAGTCAATATCTCACTAGCATATGTAGTGCCAGGGGGACTTTTTATTAATGAAAACCGCCAACAGGAGAGTAAACCCGCTGTCGACAGCAAGTCTGCGGTAAGATCATGCGCCATGGCTATGCGACACAATCATTTTCTTTGCCACACAAGTGATGCAACACTTGTGTGGTAATTTAATCTGGGGACATAATAAAAATTAACGACGCACACCGGTTATTGATCTGAGGACAGAATTCGTTAATTTTTATTATGTCCCCAGATTAAATTGTAATTTGCAGCAAAGGCCTATGGTGATTAGTATAGCAACTCACCAATTATCCGAAATAAAAGGAGGAAGCAGAGTGGAATGGTTAGTAGTGCTCGACCCCATCGAAGGCCTGGCTGCAAAGACGGATACATCCCTGGCGATTATCGATCAGGCCCGAAAGTCGGGCATCAGTGTTGATACGGCGACGATCGAGGGGCTGTTTTTTCAGACCCACGCCGCGGTAATCGCCACCGACTCTTCCGGCCAAAATAGGGTGCGGGCCCTTGATGACTACGCGCTTATTCTCATGCGCAAAGAGCCGCCCTACGACCTGGCCTTTCATTATGCCACCCAGCTGCTGTCCCTGACCACAACGCGGGTCGTCAACAGCCCGTCGGCGCTGCGCGATTACAACGAAAAGCTCATAGCCCTGCCTTTTATACAGCATATGCCGCCGACCCTGGTCAGTTCGGACCCTGGAGTGATCGCCGATTTTATTGCCGCCCAGGGGACAAGCGTCATCAAATCCCTGGACAGCTTCCAGGGCAAAGCGGTGCAAAAGATCGAACCGTCGGACGAGGCAACGGTCGCTGCGTTTACCGAGGGAGGCAAGCAGCCGGTTATGGTGCAGAAATTCCTCGAGAATGTTTATAAAGGTGACAAGCGGGTGATAATGCTTGGCGACAGGTTCCTTGGTGCCGCCATGCGCCGACCGAAGCAGGGCTACCACGCCAATTTCGCCAGCAGCGACGCGCTGCGGACCGAACTGACGGCAAAAGAACAAAAAATCGTCGCCGATGTCGGCCCCTGGCTGCTCGAACATGGCATCCATTTTACCGGGCTCGATCTTATCGACGAACAGCTGACGGAAATTAACATCACCTGCCCGACGGGTATCATGCAGATCTCGGCACTGGAAGGAAGAAATCTGGCAAAAGAGATCGTCGACTATTTCATTAAAAAACAATGTTAGCCCTATCAATCCAAAATTTACAGAAAAAATACCAGGGCGGTTTCCAGGCACTCAGCGGGGTGACGCTCGACGTCCAGGAAGGGGACTTCTTCGGCCTGCTCGGTCCCAACGGTGCCGGAAAAACCACGACCATCGGGATTATTACCTCGCTTGTCACCAAGACCGCCGGCAGGGTGCGTGTTTTCGGTATCGACATCGATGACGATTTTCCGGCGGCAAAACGGTTGATCGGCGTCGTCCCCCAGGAAGCGAATTTTTCGATATTTGAAAAAGTGCAGGACATCGTCACTCAGCAGGCCGGGTATTACGGCATACCCCGGCGGGAGGCGCTGGTCCGTTCTGAAAAGTACCTGAAAAAACTCGGCCTGTGGGATAAACGAAACGTCCCGGCCCAGCAACTGTCCGGTGGCATGAAACGACGCCTGATGATTGCCCGCGGCCTGGTCCATGAACCGAAATTGCTCATTCTTGACGAACCCACCGCCGGTGTCGATGTGGAAATGCGCCGGGGCATGTGGGATTTTCTTGTCGAGCTGAACCGCCAGGGCCGAACGATCATTTTGACCACGCACTATCTCGAAGAGGCCGAGCAGCTGTGTAATCAGATCGCCATCATCACCAGGGGGAAAATCGTCGAGAACACCAGTAAACGCGAGCTGCTGCGTAAATTGAACAAGGAAACCTTCTTTTTCGATACGAAAACCCCGGTGACGGCGGTCATGCCTCTGGAAAATACCGAATTCTCCCTCATGGATGATGGCACCCTGATAGTGACGAAAAATAAATCGCAATCAATGAACCGCATTCTCGCGCATCTCGACCAGCAGGGGATTATCGTCGACAGCATGCGTAACAAGGCCAATCGCCTTGAAGAACTTTTTATGGAAATGGTCGAATGATGCGCGCAAACTGGATCTCTTTCACCAGCATCGCCCGTAAGGAAATGATACGGATTTTTCGCATCTGGTTGCAGACGCTGGTGCCGCCGGTAATTACCATCACCCTGTATTTTATCATTTTCGGCAACTTCATCGGCTCGCAGCTGGGCGATATCGACGGCTATGATTACATGGCCTTCATCGCCCCGGGATTGATCATGATGTCGATTATCACCAATTCCTACGCCAATACCGTGTCGAGCTTTTTCAGCACCAAATTCCAGCGAAACATTGAAGAGCTGCTCGTCAGCCCGACACCGAACTGGGTGATGGTGCTTGGTTATATCTCAGGCGGCATGACCCGTGGACTCTGTGTCGGCATGCTGGTGTCGCTGGTCAGCCTGCTGTTTATCAGGCTGCCGCTGTTTAATGTGCCCTTTACTATCCTTTTTGCCCTGCTGACGAGTTTTGTTTTCTCGCTCGCCGGCCTGATCAATGGCATTTTTGCCAAGAAATTTGATGACGTCTCGGTCATACCTACATTTGTCATCACCCCGCTGACCTATCTCGGCGGGGTGTTTTACTCAATCTCCCTGCTCCCCGACTTCTGGCGGACGCTGTCCAAAGCCAACCCCGTCGTCTATATGATAGGCGGCTTTCGCTACGGCTTTCTCGGCATTGCCGATATCAATGTCTGGGGCGGCCTGGCAATGCTGCTGCTCTTTTCCGTGCTACTTTTTTTGATAACCCTCTATCTTTTGAAAAAAGGAACCGGTGTACGGAGTTGATCTGTTTTATTATGGCCCCAGATTAAAAAATGATGTCCCCACATTAACAAACCAAAAAAGGTAAAAAAATGATAAAACTCTACATAAGAGAAAGTTGCCCGTTCTGTAAAAAAGTACTCACCGCAGCGGAAAAAATCGGCCTGAAGGAAGGCAGGGACTTTACCGTAATCGATGCGTCAGCCGGAACACCGGGACGAGAAGTGGTACTGCAGGTCGGCGGCAAGGCAATGGTCCCCTTCCTCATAGATGGCGATGTGTCCATGTATGAAAGTGATGATATTATTGCTTATCTGAGTAATGTGTCTCCCGCTTAACACAAGAGGAGAAGAAATGTCAAAAATCTTAATAGTCTATGCCGGCAGGACCGGAGAAACCCAGAAAATAGCCGAGTTGATTGCCGAAGGCCTGCGTTTTGCGATGGCCGAGGTCGTCTTAAAGGATGTGAACGATATGAAGACGGAAGCCGATCTAGCCGGTTACGACGGCTACATTTTCGGCTCATCCACCTATCATGGCGAGATGATCAACAGGATGAAATCCTTTTTGTTCCTTGCCGAAAAGGCCGGGTTGCAGGGCAAAAAAGGTGGCGCTTTCGGGTCCTACGGCTGGAGCGGCGAGGCAGCTGATCGAATCTTCCAGACCATGAAACACGTCTTTGGTATGGATATGGTCGGCGGCCCTCTGATGTTGAAAGCGGCGTCGATGGGCGGCGGTATCAAAATGGCTCATGATTATGGTAAAGAAGTGGCTGCTGGGATTAAATAGAGTAAACGCAAAGGTAAAAAGTGGATCAAAATTATTCAGAGAGCCTGCTCGTTCATTTCCGGCGGGTTGAAGCGCTGCGCGCCGAGGCGCTGGACTGTAAGTTAATAGATTTGTCATCGCGGCAGTTGTGTGATCTCGAACTTTTGCTGAACCGTGGTCTGTACCCGCTGAATGGCTATCTCGGTCGGGAGGATTATGATTCGGTGGTCGAGAATATGCGGCTGGCCGATGGCACTGTCTGGCCGATGCCCATCTGTCTCGATGTGTCGGAAAAAACCGCTGCCGGGCTGGCGGTCGGCAATCGGATTGCCCTCAATGATGAGGAAGGGTTTCTGCTGGCCCTGCTGACCGTCGAAGAAATC
>CAYPPR010000016.1:67552-72630 GCA_964412665.1 uncultured Desulfopila sp. | reverse complement strand
CAATATGAAGCTTTTTACTTATCCATCGGAAATCGAAGTTTTTACGAGTTTATCAAATTATAAAGAGCCAAAAAATATAAATCCCAGCTTTCAGTCAAAATTCACATGATCTTCAGATAATACCTAGCCCGAGAAAGAGGGCGATGGACAGCAGAAAAACCCCGGTCAGGGTCTGGATGGACGCCATGGTGACCTTTTTCAGGAAGCGCTTGCCGATGATGACCCCGAGAAAAGCGGAGAGTGCCGAAACCATGAGCAGCGGCCATTGCCCCGTTACTGCCGAAGCACCCGTGCCCACAGCGATAAAGACGGCGAAATAGGCAAAGATCCGCACCATGTCCACCATAAAACCGATGACCGAGTTGGTGCCGACAAAGCTCTCGGCTGAAAGCCCTGTCTTGGCGAGGAAAGCGGAGCGCAGGGCGCCTTGATGGCCGGAGAAGCCGCCGAAAAAGCCGGAGAGGAGTCCGCCGATTACCAGATGGCGGTTGCTGAAGGTGAGCTTGCGCAAGCTCGGCAGCAGTTCGAACAGGGCAAAGACCATCATCAACAGGGCCATGACTACTTTGACCGGAGTGACTACCGCGGTATGCGATCCAACGGAATATTCGGCGAGCCGGCCGAAATCGGCGGTATAGGCGAGTGTCGTGGCGCCGGCGAAAGCGGCAGCTATGGCCGGCAGGCCGAACCGGATGACCACCGATCTGTCCGCCTGACGGCCGACCACCACTATCTTGAAAATACTGTTTGCCCCGTGCACCACTGCCGTTGCGGCGACCGCCACCTCCACCGGAAAGAAGATCGCGAAAACGGGCATCAAAAGGGTGCCGAGGCCGAAACCCGAGTAGAAGGTGAGCGCCGCCACGGCGAGCGAGGCAAAGCTGATGGTCAGATAGATGGTCATAGTTCCATCTCTTTTGTACACATGTGTTTTCAGGAGCTGGTCTTCAACTCTCCGAGCAGTTCCGCAAGCTGCAACTCGACTACGGCCAGGACTTCCCGCCCCTTATCAGTGAGATAATAGCGGCGCGGCGCCTTCGGCCCGCGCTCTGGCTCGACCTCGCTCCGCAGCCAGCCATGGCCTTCCATCCGTTTCAGCATGGGGTAGAGCGTACCCGGACTTACCTCATAGCCGTGCCGCTGCAGTTCGCGCAGCATCCACTGGCCAACCACTGGCCCTTGAGCCGCATGATGGAGAATATGGATCTTCCAGAAACCAAGAAGGATCTCCTTGTTGACCGTGACCATATCGCCTGTGTTTGTCTTCATTTCGAAAATCGTATACGAAATACGTAATGTAGTCAATCATCTTTTTTTAAAGAACATTTTCAGGTCGCCCCTGAAACTGAAGAAAAGTTCAAAAACTCGTCAGTTTTGTTTCTTTGGGTTTTATCAGTCAGCGTCAGGCATATTTCCCTCATCGTCGATCACGCAATCGAACTTATCTGTGTCCTTATCGAGGGGGCATTTCTTGCTCTCGTGCATCTGCATGCCCAGGAGTTTTCCGCTAAAAACAGCCAACATCCCGGCGTAAAGGCATACACGGTCATGAACACGACGATGCTGGTGGCCTTGATGAATACCGCCGGCGCCTTTCCTGCCTAATATTGGAGCCAGGGATCCTGCGAACACTGGGAAAAAATCAGCGGCGAACAGAACCATGAAGATCACGAAATTAAGCCGCTTGCCTGTGCCGAGTGTTTTATGGCCTGCGATCCTATGGCAAAGATCAGCAAGGGGCAGCATACCGGTCTGGTCTCTTTGACTGACAAAAAAAAGAGGAATTATTCTTGAATAGTTGCAGCATAAAATTTAAAGTGTTTATATGTTAGAGATGAGTTGAGAACAGTGTTTCTTCGTATTTTTCTCTAAAGACATTTTGCTTTGCCTCAGCTGTCTTGAGAGAGAAAAATGGTATTTTATTTTCATAGCAAGACATTTTTTGACATAAGAAATTGATATTTCGATTAAGCACAATATTTAGCTGCGTGTTGTGTTGAGCCACTAAATGTAAGGATGAAATGCCTGTCCAGGGAGGATATCGAATGAGCCGTTTGTCCCCGCGCGTTTACAAGAATGTTCAAGCAACAATCATTTCCTCAAACAAAATTAGACAATCCGTTTTATTGAATAATCTTGGCCTGGGCGGTTTATTTCTTGATAAAGAACTGTCAACCAAATGCCTTGCTCTGCAAACATGGCATTCCCTGCATATGACTATGGAGGATGGTGGTGAGTTGCTTCTCCGCGCAATGGTTGTCAGAAATAATGACCACGGTATAGCCCTGCGATTTTCTTCAATCAGTCAAGGAGATCTAGCAAAGATATGGGGACTTATCCGAAATTTCATACCCGCTAATGGTCGATGCCCCTATTGTAATAGCCCCGTCAAGAAGTCAACTGAAATTTGTCCTAATTGTGACTGGAAGCTGGATTTCGAAGACAAAAAATACCTCACTTACTGGAAAAAAAAGACACTCCTCAGCCAGATATACAGTAGCCTGAGCAAACTTGAAATCAGTGAGTTGCAAAGTGTCTCCGAGCTTCTGCAGAAAGACTCCCTGATCACCGGCCGTTCTCCCGCATTTAGTGGAACAGAAGAATTTGTGGGAACCTGTCCGGCAATCAAAGAAGTTTTTTCTTTGATCCGAAAAATAGCGCCCACCGATTTTCCTGTCGTTATCTTCGGCGAAAGCGGCACGGGAAAAGAACTGACCGTTCTCGCCATCCACGGGCGCAGCCCAAGAAATAATAGGCCTTTTGTCGCTATAAACTGTGCGGCAATTCCAGAGTCGCTCCTTGAAGCTGAGCTTTTTGGGCATGTTAAAGGGGCTTTTACCGGGGCTCACGAGGTAAAGAAAGGCAAGTTTGAGCTGGCCGATGGCGGAACGTTGCTGCTTGACGAAATTGGAGAGATCCCCCTTAATTTACAGTCGAAATTGCTTCGATTTCTCGAAACGCAGGTAGTGGAACCCATCGGTTCCCAAGAAAGCAAAAAGGTAAATGTTCGCATTCTTGCCGCGACAAATGTTGATCTTGAAAAAGCTGTGGCTGCCGGACGTTTCAGGCTGGATCTGTTCTATCGGCTCAAAGTTTTCACTATCACTCTTCCGCCTCTGCGTGAACGTGGCGCGGATAAAGGTATTCTGGCACAATATTTTTTTAAGAAGATCAAGAGGGAGGGAAACTGGGAATGTAAAGGTTTCACCCAGGAAGCCAAGGATGCGATTAATGAACACAGCTGGCCAGGCAACGTCAGAGAGATGCTCAACCGCATCAGAAGAGCAGTGGTGGTTCAGGATGACTGGATCCGGCCGGAAGACATGGAACTCGATGTCAAGCCCTCTCAAAAAAGTGAACCCAGGCTGAAAGAGGCCAAAGATAGTCTCAAAAAAGAGATGATCCAAAAAGCATTGCATGAGAATGGGCATAATATTTCACAAACAGCCAGATCCTTGGGCATCAGTCGGCAGCATCTCTATCTGCTCAAAAAGAAATTAGCCATTGATGTCCGCAACTAACGATAAGTGTCAACAACACCTGTCATATTGATGCCACAACACTTTTTCTCTTTATTTGTAACCACTTAAAGCTTCCCTCCATGTCTTTTCTGTAATATTCACCTGACACTCTATAGTGGAAAAAATTCCAGTAGATCCATAATAACAGCAACTTACGATTATGGTACGGCTTTTGTATGGGATATACCAGGGTGCTTCCCAATCCCCAGAAAGTTTTTGAAACTATTGGAATCAAAAAATCAAGAAGGATCGGTTGCT
Organism: uncultured Desulfopila sp.; assembly: GCA_964412665.1. GTDB lineage: Bacteria > Desulfobacterota > Desulfobulbia > Desulfobulbales > Desulfocapsaceae > Desulforhopalus_A. Next base: position 68,851 of record CAYPPR010000016.1, on the reverse strand, counting down.
ATGGCAAAATCTTTTTTGAGTATTGTCGTGATCACCCTGCTCTTTGGGGCGAACATTGCCCTCGGTCAGGAAAACAATCCAACTGGCCCCTCTTTTTATATAACAACCAATAAGGGTGATACCAATTCTTTCCTGAATTCCGTGGCAGTGACGAAAACGAGTGTCTTGCAAAAGCTTTCATCTGAAGAACTTGACCAGATTATCGGTAAAGGCGCAGGCGATATTCTAACCGCTACTAATGATCACATCAGCTCAGTGCCCTGGATCATTCTCTGGGATGAGATCTCAAAACAGAGAAATGCCTCTGCAGGAGGCAACATTGAAGTGATTAGTAACGGTTCTTTCATGAATGGTGTTCGGATGAACAGTAGTAATCTATTGGATAGATAAGTGATTTATTGAATGCATAGTTTCTCAGTGAAGGTGGAAGATTGTTTTTCCTGACAAAAGGAAAGATTCTGACAGAACGAACGGAATTTTAGGAAAATAAACTATTGTAAGCGTGATATATATGTGCATCTACGTATCATCTTGTAGTTATAAAAGTACGTTTAAACAATAACATGTAATGTTAAAAATGCTTCATTAAATTGTTCGTTATGGCGTAGGGCCATGTTCAAAGAAGTCAAAAATAACTCAGGAGGAAACGACATGAAAAAAGGGATCTATTCAAAAACAGTGATTCAATCGCTTGTTGTAGCGCTCGCATTTGGTTCTGCGTCGCTAGTATTTGCAAATCCGACCAATAATGCTGATACGGTAACTGACACACAAGTTGCGAAAGTTACATCTGATGCAGACAACAAAGGTGTGGCGGCAAGTGAGGGTTCATTCTCGTTAGGTGTCAATGACTTATTGAACGGCAGTGATCTCAGCACAAACACAGCTGATTCAGGTAATACTGCAGATTCAGGTAATACCGATACCAGCCTGACTGACTCAGGCAATACCAATGCCAGCACAAATGATTCGTTTGATACCGATGCCAGCAATACATGGACTGATTCAGCTAATACTGATGCCAGTACCAATGATTCGTTCAAAACTGCAGATTCAGGTAATACCGATGCCAGTCTGACTGACTCAGGCAATACCAATGCCAGCACAAATGATTCGTTTGATACCGATGCCAGTAATACATGGACTGATTCAGCTAATACTGATGCCAGTACCAATGATTCATTCAAAACTGCAGATTCAGGTAATACCGATGCCAGTCTGACTGACTCAGCTAATACCGACAACAGTCTGACTGACTCAGCTAATACCGACAACAGTCTGACTGACTCAGCTAATACC
>CAYPPR010000016.1:3991-67452 GCA_964412665.1 uncultured Desulfopila sp. | reverse complement strand
ACAGTCTGACTGACTCAGCTAATACCGACAACAGTCTGACTGACTCAGCTAATACTGACAACAGTCTGACCGACTCAGGAAATACCGATAACAGCATAGCTATCGGCGATATCTCCATGGCAATTGCCATGAGCGAATTGTCAGGTGAAGTTAGTGGGAATTCTTTCAATGCGGCAGAGGGTGTAACACTGACCACCGGGGGCAATACCATGGGCAGTGATTCCATGAACAGTTCCGCCGGAATAACCCAGGTCTCCATGAACACCGGATTTCATGCTTTATCTCAACAATCGGTCAACGTTCAGGCTAATCTGAATGTAGGCCAGTAAGGCAAGGATGTGACCCATCCAACAGGTGGTGGTGTATTGCTTCGCATCGCCACCTGTTGGACCTGCATACAAACAATGTAATTTCGATTAAATTGTATTGGCGAGGTGAAGGAATGAGATTTCTTGTGAAATTAGTGTTTGTTAGCCTATTCCTCCTCAAAGGTTGTCTGTTCACTGAAGTGCTCTTTGCCGGTCAATCCGAAGCGGACCGCGCCGGCCTGGATAAGATTTCGGAATTCGGTGAACCTTTATCGAGCAATACCCTGGATTCTCTCAGTGGTGGCGAAGATTTGCAGATAGGCAATATAGACATGCTGCTCAATAATATGAACTTGAGATCCCAGATGGAAGAAAATCGTCTTGTCTCCACCGCCACAGGTGCCAATGTGATAAGCAATGATGCCTTTTCCAATGCCAATGGTATATCTACGGTGATTCAGAATACTGGTAATCAGGTTATAATAAACAGCGCTCTGATATTGAATCTGCGAGTACAGTGAGATTGTAATGGAAAAGCGGTCATTGACTTTTTTTATCTGGATAGCAGTCATTTTTTTATCACCACTGGCGCATGCAGGAACCGTTATGGTTTTTGGTGCGTCAGGTGGTGATTTTTCTATTAATATGACGAGCCAGAAGGAGGCACGTTTCAAGACGACTCTGAAGCAGCAGTATGATTTTAGTTGCGGCTCTGCCGCACTTGCGACATTGTTGACGTTTCATTATGAAGATCCGGTCAGTGAGGCTGAAATATTTAAATCGATGTACAAAGCCGGTAATCAAGACAAAATACGGAAAGAAGGTTTTTCCTTACTTGATATTAAAAATTTCCTCAGTAGAAGAGGATATCATTCAGATGGATTCAGAACCTCACTAGATAAATTTAAGAAAGTAGGCATTCCGGCTATTGTGTTGATTGACAATAAAGGATATAAGCACTTCGTCGTTGTCAAAGGGATTACCTCAACAGAAATCTTACTGGGAGACCCTTCTAATGGAGTACGCAGAATACCACGAACCCAGTTTGAAACAATGTGGAGTGGTCTGCTCTTTTTGATCCGAAGTAAAAGTGAGGTCGCCAGGCAGTATTTCAACCAAGAGAATGAGTGGACAGTCAACCAGAAGGCTCCTTTAAATTTAGCTCTTAAACGTCAGGAGCTTGCCAATATTACCTGGTTGTTACCCGGTAAAAATGATTTTTAAGGTGAAGATATGTCGGGAAACTGGATGAACAGGTTGTCTTGCAGAGGTTTGGTGATTTTACAGACTATGCTCACGTTTACCTGTCCCATCACTGCCTGGGCGGATCCTTTTATAGATTTACAGAGAGATGTTGTGATTGAGCAAGAGCTGGATTCGATGCGGGGAGGCTTTACTTCCGCTGATGGTCTTGAAATATCTTTTGGTATAGAGCAAGCAGTCTTCATAGATGGGGTGCTGCAGTTAGCGACAAACCTTAAGACGTTAGAGGTCACGAACATGCTTCGCAAACAGGGTGTTCCGGGCAAGACAGATCCGATGGTAACCCAAGGACTGAATATCATGCAAAGTGATTTTTCAACGGTTACCATGGCCGTGGATGGAATTGGTTCTCGCATCGATACTATCATTCAAAACAGTGGGAATCAAAGAGTTATTGACAGCATTACCTTGATTAATGCATCGGTGTCCAGTCTCGGGCTTTTTCGTGAACTTAATCTGTTAAATACTCTCCAGCAGCAGCAGATAAGTATCCGTCAATAAAATACAAAACATATTCGTTGCTCAAGAACGTTTGTTTTGATAATGCAGTTAAAAAACGTTCAAAGGCATTTTGATGGTCAGTTGCACGTCAGGAGCCTCTTCTGTTACCCCCACGCTGAGAGAACAACTGAAGCTTCGGTTTTCTCGAAAAAGGTAGGAATATCCAATTATAAGGCTCCCCACATGGATATCGAGCTCGCCGGGAGGCGTTTGTCCATTCTGAGTGTTTTCAGTTATGATAGTGTGCTCATAGCCAAGGCTAAAAGATGCTTTTTCATTAAGAGCGAGACCCATCCCGAAATTAAGACCAAAAGAATCTCCCGGATCGAAGGTGCCGTAATCGACACCATTGACAACGTCCACATCTCTTTCAATGTTCCACATGTAATTAATACTGCCGAAAAAAACAGCGGGTTCAGTGGGGAATATTACCGTTAAGCTGGGCTGAATACCCCAGAAACCTGAACCTGTAGGCGACTCAGTTTGCAAGTTGGTCCTGCGGTCATAGGAAACTTCAAAAGGATCCTTGCCGGTATCGCTTTTTACACGCAGACCAGCAATGTAGATAGGTCCGGTTATTGTTTTGTTTATTTGATAGCGAACACCGAATTCAATATCGCCTAAGCCGTTTCCATCGGCGGATGACTCGGTTATATCAGCCTCCGTTGCAAAAGGGGCAGTCGATGCCGATTCAGAACGATAGACGTAGGGGATTTTGCCTTCAACTTCTAATTGGTTGGTAATACCGTAACGGACGGCCACGCCGGCAACGAAGGCATCACGGGAAATTCTCCGGACATCGATCAATCCAATGGTAATGGCCGGAATAATCGTGTAGCCGATGAGGGCAATTCTATCGCTGGAGGAGTGAGAAAACTGCAGGGAAGGCTCAAGATTCAAGGAGCCCTTTGGGGTCAGTACTCCCGGCTGGTCAAATATTGTCGCAACTTCAAGCGGCTGCCTTTCTTGAGAAGTTTTTGGCGGTTCACCTACTGGCTCCATGGTACTGGTGGTTTTTGTCGGTGAGGATGAGACAGATGTAGCCGGTTCCTCTTCGCCAGATTGTGCAACAGGTGTGTGCGTTGCAGTGTTATTTGTTGCAGTCGGAGGGCTGAGCAGCGATTTAAGTTCCTCAATACTTTTTTGCTGGTCAGCTATTTGTTTTTTCATCTTCTCTTGGTAATCCAGAAATCGTTTTTCCTGTTCCAGTATTGATTCCTTTTGTTCTTCGAGCTGGTTGCTCTGCTGGTTTATCCTCTGGATGAGTTGTTCTTTGTCGGTCGATGTTTCTGAAATTGGATCACTTGGAGCAGTGAGGCAAAAGGCGGGGGTTGTTATTGTGAGAATCGCTGCGAGCGGAATGCTGATTTTATGAATCATATAAGATTATCTCCTGAAAATTAAATGCAGTGGATACTTTTGATAAAAAATATAGAATCTTACATATAAATTACATTCTTTTTTGTCAGAAAAAACTATCGTATTTTCCTGTCAGAGATGTTCAGCAATATTTTTTAGAATACTAGTTTTGAAAATACTGTCAAGTGAAACGATATTGAGATGATTAAAAATCCAGCCGCATGCTCCGCAGCCCTAGCAAGGCATAGGCTTATGCTCGCGGAAAAAGCCGTCGGTGGGCCGCCGGCGGACAAGGTTTGCCAGCCAGAACGGTGTCTTGGTTGCCTGTTCAGGAGAAATGGGTGCCTGCGGACGCCAAGGTCGGTTCTTATCCAAATTATCATTGCACCACTGTCACCTAATCGTCCAAGTTATCATGAAACATAGATAGGATCAATTTGTCCAACGCGAGAATGTTTGCGGAAAAGGTTTTATGGCACTCACAGGGCGGCTATTTTTTAACAAAGCCATGAGAGAAGAGGGGTGTGACCGTTTCCTAATATCTCGAAAAGTTCTTTGGGCGGCGCTTCAGATATTACAGCAGTGCACTCAATTCTAGCGGCATGTTTATTCACATTGTTGGCCAGTTCCTGGAATCGATTGCTATTTTGTCGTCGGTTTTTGGCTTCGTCGATAGTCTTTCCGTGCTGATCAGCATGATACTGACAGGCGGGGATCAATAAGACAATGAAGGAAAGAGACGGCTGTCGGTATGCGGCAGAAACAGCGCCGCCATATAGTAGTTCATAAAGTTAAAGTTATCGGACAGTTCGAGGTTGGTCATGATCCTGCGCACCGCTGTTCGTTCTCTGAACCGGATGTGATCGGTCAGACTGATTCGGCAGCCGAGCATGGATGCGTTGCCGAGATAATAGAAACGCTCTCTTTCGACGTCAGGCAGCAAGCCGATGGCGATGGCCCGTTCGAGGTCGATATGGGCGCCGAAATTGCCGGCGAGAATAACCCGCTCTACCTCGGCAAAGCCGATACCGACCGATTCCAGCAGGGTCTGATAGCCGGCGAACATGGCTCCTTTTGCCCGGATCAGGTTATCGAGGTCGATCTCGGTGATGACGATATCTTCGCCGATCATCGTGTCGTGGGCCCAAGCGATAATATATTCCCAGCCATCGGCACCCTTTCTGATCCTGTGGTGTTTTTTATGGCCGGTAAATTTGCCGCGCCGGTCAATGAGTCCCGCCTCGAGCAACTCAGGAACAATGGCGATCACTCCGGAGCCGCAGATCCCCCTGGGGTTGGTATTGTCGATGGTGACAATCATCGGCTCCAGCGTGTCCGGATGGATATGGATATTTTCGATGGCCCCGCTGCTCGCCCGCATGCCGTATTTGACACCGCTCCCTTCAAAAGCGGGTCCGGCCGAACAGGCGGCACAGACCATCCAGTGGCGATTGCCGACGACGATCTCTCCATTGGTGCCGATATCGATAAAAAGACTGATCTTTTCGCTCCTGTGCATGTTGCAGGCGTGAACCCCGGCAACAATATCGCCGCCGATAAAGGAGGCGATGCACGGGTAGAGAAAGAGCCGTACGGAAGGATGGGCCATGATTCCCAGCGCGGCAGCCTTGGTCAACGGGAATTGACTGACGCCGGGTACGTAGGGTGCTTCTCGGATGAATTTTGGGTTAATGCCGAGCAGCAGATGGGCCATCACAGTATTGCCGGCTGCCATAATATAGCTGATATCACTGGGGCTGATGATGACTGTACGACACACTTCCTCGATGATGTTATTGATGGTGTGTACGGCCTTTTCCTGCAGGACACGCAACCCGCCACTACGTTGCGAGTAGATGATCCGTGAAATAACATCCTCACCATAACCGATCTGCGAATTGTAGGCGGAGGCTTCGGTAATAATCCGACCGCTGTTCAGGTCAATAAGTACGCCGCTGATCGCTGTCGTACCAAGGTCGAGGGCCAGGCCATACAACTGGTCGGTGGTGTTGCCGGGTTCAACGGCAATAATCCGCTCCGGTTCATTGGCTCGCTTGCCCTGCAAAAGGATGACGGTCACCCGCCAGTCACTTTCGCGAAGTGTCGTCGACAGGTCGTGGATAAGCTCCGGATGGTCATAATCAGGCTCGTGTATTCCTGGCGCTGTCCGGCTGATGCCTCTGATCAGGCGCTGCATATCCGGAATGTTGTCATCGAGTGTCGGCGGAGGAAGTGTAAGGTACAGTTTACGAACCGGCGGGGAAATCTGCCAGGTCCCGACAAGATCTTCCTGCGATGTGGTGGAAATTGCCCTGGTTGTTTTCGGTTTTGCCTTGAGTGACGTCCCGTCTGAGCGTACAATTTCCGGAATACGTATGGTCACATCGGAACAAACCGTTGAAATACAGGCCAGCCGAGTGCCCCTGCTGATCTCATCCAGGCTGAGGCTGCTGGTATTCCGCGTGTGCAGCTCTCCCTGGACAAGCTCGACCTTACACTTGCGGCACACGCCGTCTCCGCCGCACGAAGCTGGAATATACACCCCGGCTAAGGCAGCCGCGGTCAGAAGGTTTTCACCGGAAGAAACACGAACGGTAATGTTGTCCGGCAGAAATGAGACGGTATATTCCATGGTCCTGAAGTACTTACATTCTTTGTATGGGGATTATAATAAATATTGGCTTATTTCCCGTTTGCAGGGGGAGGATTGTGTTGATTGTTAATTCTAACAGTTGCTGTGATCGAGTCAATAAGTATATTTAATGAAGACGGCAGGAGACCTGGCGAATATTTGCGCTCATAACAAGGATCAAATTAGAATAAGGAGGAAAACGTGAAAAAGGCACTGATTCTAGTCGATATTCAGAATGATTTTCTTCCCGGAGGGCCAATGGCGGTACCCGATGGGGATGCGATCCTCCTCTTTGTCGTCGATCTCGTGCACAGCGGGCATTCCTATGATCTGCTGGTTGCTACCCAGGACTGGCATCCACCTGGACATGGCTCCTTTGCCTCGGCTCATGCCGGAGCAAAACCGTTCACCTTGGGCGAGCTTGCCGGCCTGCCGCAGATGCTCTGGCCGGATCATTGTGTCGAGGGGACTAAGGGAGCGTACCTGGCAAAGGAAATTGAAGAACTTTTAACGACAGAGGCAGCAGCAGGGCGTCGGATCCACCGGCTCAAAAAAGGCATGGACCGCAATGTCGATTCCTACTCAGCCTTTTTCGACAATGCACGGCGACATGAGACCGGCTTGCAGACTCTTCTTCTGGGACAAGGTATCAGAGAAGTAGATATTGTCGGTCTGGCTCTGGACTATTGCGTCAAGTACACCGCCCTTGACGCGGCATCCCTTGGTTTTCAAACTCGCGTTCTGCTCCAGGGAAGTCGTCCTGTCGACCCCGCTTCGCAGACCCAGGTTCTGGCGGAACTCGCCGATGCGGGTGTCGCCTGTGTTGCAGAGGTTCTATAAAAATGCCCTAGTCTGTATTGATCTTGTAGAAAAGTGCCGGTTGACTGAATGGCATTAGCGTAAGCAAAGAATATCCTTTAGGGGTCGCACGAAGGTATTTTTCTGGGAGCCTGAAAATTGGTGAGACTCACTCCGGTAAGAATGAGAAGACCACCGGCCAGGACAATCGGTTTTATCGATTCCCCGAGAATGAGCCAGGAGAGCAGGATGGAAAACAAGGGTACGAGATTGATAAAGATACCTGCTCTGCTGGCACCTATTTTCTTTATAGCTTGATAATACAAAGAAAAACCAATGGCGGTGCCGAAAAAACCCAGGTATGTCAGGCTGGTCCAGTCGTCAGACGTTATCGTTGACAGGCGGCTGAACAGCCCTTCATGGGCGGCCGGTACGGCCAGGAACAGAGCGCCGATCATCGATGAGTAGCAGACGGCACTCAGCGGAGAAAGCGTCTGGAGAACGGATCTGCCGATAATCGAGTAGGCGGACCAGCTAAGGACGCAGCCGATAAGCGCCTTTTCGCCGGGGCCGAAACCACCGGAGAAGAGTGAGCCGGGATGGCCGTTGCTGATTACTGTTACGGCTCCGAAAAGAGACAGGATTACCCCGCAGGATTTGACTGCAGTGAGTCGTTCGCGCAGGAAAAAGGCAGCAAAAAGGGTAATGACCAGCGGGGTGCAGGAAATTATCAGCGAGGCACGACCGCCGCTGATATGGTGCAGGCCGTTAAAGAAAAAGACATTGTAGGCGAAGACGCCGGTCATCCCTAGCAGGATGAGCGGCAGCCACAGTTTTTTGGGTGGCCGGAGGAGCTTTTTCTCGACAAGTAGTACGACGATAAGCATTGCCGCGGAGGCAATGACAAAACGTAAAAAGGCGGCACTGGCCGGTGCGACAGAATCGGCCAGCATTCTTCCGGCAATAAAGGTGCCGCCCCACAGGAGCATGGTGAATATCAGAGATATATAAGTTAAAAAAGGCATATATGGGTTTTTAGGAGGTGCTATGTTAAAAGTTTCCGATTTCTATTACAAATGGATATACTTTCCACGGCATATGCTGTCAACTTTTTCGTTATTTCCCGTTGGTACGGGACGGTAACGCTGGAAAGATGGTTAAAGAAAGAAGTCGGGAGGATGGCGGGTGGAGAGGAAATCGAAGAAAGAAGAAATCAGCTGGATTCTCTATGATGTGGGAAATTCCGCCTTTGTCCTGATCATGGTCACGGCCCTGATGCCGGTTTTTTTTAAAGATGTCGCCGCAGTAGGTATGAGTGGCGCCGAGTCAACGGCAAACTGGGGTTTTGCCAATGCAGCGGCTTCTTTTATTCTCGCTGTCCTCTCGCCGGTTCTTGGTGCCTTGGCTGATTATAAGGACATGAAGAAACGGTTTTTCCTCTTCTTTTTGTTTCTTGGGATGATTTTCACCCTTTTGCTGCTCTTTGTCGAGGCAGGGCAATGGATGCTGTGTCTTATTTTGTTTGTTTTTGCCCGAGTGGGGTGGGCCGGCGCAAATATTTTTTATGATGCTTTCCTGGTCGACGTTACCAGCAAAGAACGGATGGATATCGTTTCCACCCGGGGCTATGGGTATGGTTATGTCGGCAGTGTTGTGCCATTTCTGCTGATCATCGGCCTCATCCTCGGTGAAGGTATGCAGGACGGCTTGCCGGTCGGTCCCATCCGGGCTTCTTTTGTCATTGTTGTTTGCTGGTGGTTGCTGTTTTCGCTGCCGGCAATCAAAAACCTGCGCCAGAGACATTATCTCCCTGCCGACGCCAGCCCAATTGTCGCAAGCCTGACGAGACTCTGGCGTACGGTGAAAAAGGTCCGTCGGCACAAACAGGTGTTTATTTTTTTGGCGGCCTACTTTTTTTATATAGACGGGGTTGGGACGATAATCACCATGTCAACGGCCTATGGCCGGGATCTTGGTTTCGGAGTGACCATGTTGATTGTCATGCTTCTCTTCATCCAGCTTGTCGCTTTTCCCTTTGCCCTGCTGTTTGGCCGCCTGGCTGAAATATTTTCAACCAGGCGCATGCTCTTTGCCGGGATCGGCGTCTATTGCCTGGCAACCTTTATGGCATTTTTGTTGCCGGTCATAGATGATCCAGTGCGGAAAACAATAACTTTCTGGTGTATCGCCTTTCTCGTCGCCTCTTCCATGGGTGGAATACAGGCACTCAGCAGAAGCTACTATGGTAAACTGATTCCACCTGAAAAGAGTGCGGAGTTTTTTGGTTTCTATAATGTCTTCGGCAAGTTTGCCGCGATAAGCGGGCCTCTCTTGATGGGGTTGGTCGGACGATTGACCGGAGAGACACGCTGGGGAGTCTTGAGTATTCTCCTGCTGTTTGTTATCGGCAGTGTGCTACTCGGCAGAGTAAAGGATCCAGCCGAGTAAGCTCAGGGCTCAGGATGTCCGCGGAGGCAATTTACAGGTGTTAAGGAAATCTCTGATACCTTCGATATCCTTGAGACGACCGTAAACGGTGATCACATCTCCGACATGCAGCTGCGTATGGCCGCGGGGGATGAGGATCTGGCCACCCCGCTTGATGGACACCATATTGATGGTCTCGGGCAGGGAAAGGTCTTTAATCGTCGCATTGCTGCAGGTGTCTTCTTCCTGCAAAACAAATTCAACATAGCCGTTTTCTTTCTGCTTTCTCAGTTCCACCTGATGCTCAACAATCTGTCCTCTTTGTTTCCGGACTATGCCGACATCGTAGGCTCGAAGGATATCGCTCCTGCTGATGATGCCGCAGAGTCTGCCGGAGCCGTCACGGGAGATAACCGGCAGCCTCGCCAGATCCCGGGGCGACATTTTCTGGATAGCGACCCAGATAGGTTCGTCGGGGAAGACGGTGATCGGATCTTCCACGGCCAGATCCGACACTTTCAAGCCCCTTGAACTGAAATTTTCCTGTGATTGTGCCCGGTGGACATCCTGCAGAGTTATAATGCCATGAAGCTTGTTGTTGTCGGCCAGTACCGGAAAACCGAGGATGTTGGTTTCCTGAAACAGGGCCATTGCCTCGGAAAAAGAGGCATCTTTGTGCACGGTGACCGGCTTGTTTTTCATTACTTCGCTCACCTTGACACCCTGCATGATATCCATATCCCGGCCCTCGGAGAAACGGACGCCACGCTTGGCAAGTTTCATGGTGTAAATGGATTCCGGATGCAGCCACTGGGAAAAATAACTGGCGGTGACTCCGGCCACCATCAGCGGCAGAATCATGAAATAGTCATTACTCATCTCAAAAACGATGAGCATGGCGGTGAGTGGCGCCCGGGCGGTGGCCGAAAAGAGCGCCGCCATGCCGACCAGGGCAAATGCCCCGGTATTATTGCCGATAGAGGGGAACAAGTAGCTGAAAAGGTGGCCCATGGCGCCGCCGAGCATGGCACCGGTAAAAAGTGAAGGGGCAAACACGCCGCCTGAATTGCCCGAACCGAGGGTACAGGAGGTGGCAAGCGGTTTGAGAAAGATAAGCAGTATTAAAATCCACAGAGGGGCATTGCCTTGAATTGCTGCTTCAATGAAGGGAAAACCCGAGCCGTACATATGTGGGATGGGGGTATCCAGCCCTCCCACATGCGCAGCCGAAGCCACCGGAAAGGTAAGATTGGGCAGATGCATATAGAGTAGACCAAGCACCCCGAGGAGAACCCCGCCGACCGCCGGTTTGAAAATTTGCGGGAATTTCCAGCGGTCAAAAACGTTCTCCGAAAAATTAAGCATGCGCATAAACATGATACCGACAACGGCAGCGACAAGGCCGAGAATGAGATACAAAAGGATCTCTATGGAACTGTTCATGCTGTAGCTCGGAACCTGGAAGGCAAACTCGTCGCCGATAATGCTTCGGCTGACCACTGAAGCCGAAACCGCGGCAATGACAACATTGCCGAAGGCGCGCATCTGCAGGCCGCACATGAGTACCTCGATGGCAAAGGCCACGCCGGCAATGGGCGCATTGAAGGTTGCGGCAATTCCTGCCGCAGCGCCACAGGCGACGAGATTGCGGATACGTTCGTCGGAGAGTCGCAGGATCTGGCCGATGGAGGAACCGAGTGCCGCGCCGACCTGGATGATCGGACCCTCACGACCGGCGGATCCGCCGGTACCGATACACAGTGCGGATGCCGTTATCTTGGCGGCGGCCACCCGAGCCCGGATACGGCCGCCCCGCAGGATAAGGGCCTGCATGACCTCCGGAACTCCGTGTCCTTTAGCTTCGTGTGCCATGAGGATAAGGGGACCAACAAGCAGACCACCGAGAATCGGCACAATCAGATAGATCCATTTGCCGAGGAAAGGGAGCAGACCGGAGAATGTTCCGTAGGAAAGATCCTGGATGGCAAAGATGAGTTTAACAAAGAAAACAGAAGCCAGGCCGGTACTGGCCCCGACAATGACCGAGAGAATCAAGAGAAGAAGTCCTTCAGGGGGGGAAAAGCGGTCAAGATACCAGCTGAAGATCGAGCGTTTAGGAGTCATTTAAGGTTCCGTCAGGGAAAAACAGTATCGTTTTCGTCTGTTAGAGAATGTGATGCCGACAATTGACAGCGCAACTGCCGCAATAAGGCGTAGAAGTAGTATGCGAATAGACAAATGCACAAATGAAAAAGGCACACGTATCTGATACCCTAAACCTCCAACTAATACCGCTTTCCGGCAAGAGATTCAATAAGTTTTTATGCAGCACATACTTGAACCGGCGAATTTGGGGCAAGGAAAATATTTCGCCGGGAGTTACAGGGTCAGCAAAACTGCACGGCCTTACGCGCCTCCTGACGAAGAAGCATATCAAGAATGACCAGGGCGGCCATCCCCTCGACAATGGGTACGGCTCGGGCGACGACGCAGGGATCGTGACGACCTTTTGCTTCAAGTATCGCCGTTTCTCCTGTAAAATCAACTGTATTCTGGGGCAGAGAGATCGTTGCCGGAGGTTTGAAGGCGATACGCAACTCTATAGGCTCGCCATTGCTGATCCCGCCCTGTACCCCGCCTGAATTATTGGTAGTTGTCCCTAACCGACCGGTTTTCTGAGTAAAAAGGTCGTTATGCTCGGAGCCGCGCATTCGTGTGCCGGAAAAGCCTGAACCAATTTCAAAACCTTTCGTCGCCGGGATGGCCAGCATGGCCTGTGCCAGTTTTGCCTCAAGTTTCTCATAGGTTGGCTCGCCCAGGCCAATCGGTACATTACGGATAACGCAGGAGACAACACCACCTACCGAATCACCTTGCTCTTTCAGTTCCGCGACCAGCTGCTCCATTTTTGCGGCGGCGGCATGATCAGGACAGCGGATGATCGTGGTATCGACGTCGGGCCGGGTGATGGACATACTGTCAATCGGGCCTGCGTCGATGTCCCCAACACTGCTGACCCAGGCGACGATGTCGATATGAAATTTTTCACACAGAATTTTGCCGGCGACGGCTCCCGAAGCCACGGTACCGATGGTCTCCCTGGCGCTTGATCTCCCACCGCCGGAAGAGGCCCTGATGCCATATTTCATCTGGTAGGTGTAGTCGGCATGGGAGGGACGGGGGATGTCGCGCATCGTGCCGTAGTCCTGCGGCCGCTGATCCTTGTTGGCTACCTGCAGGGCGATGGGCGTGCCCAGGGTTTTGCCGTTCTCCGTACCGGACAGGATAATAACCTGATCGGCTTCCTGCCTGTCTGTCGACAGCGCACTCTGGCCGGGGCGTCGCCGGTTGAGTTGCGGCTGAATGTCTTCTGCCGAGAGTGACAGCCCCGGAGGGCAGCCATCGATAACGACGCCGACTGCTTTACAATGGGACTCACCAAAAGTACTAATACGAAAAAGGGTACCGAAGCTGCTCGACATGAAGAGTTCTCCTCTCAATAATTGCTGATGTTACAGGAAATTAGCTGTAGTTATCGGAAAGTCTGCTTGGTAAAGTTCGTTTTATAGTGTGTATGAAATGAATATTTGTAAAGAAGCCTGAGGTTTTTAGGAAAATACATTTTTCAGGTCGTCAGGGGCAGAAGGGAGTTAGGGCCCTCCTGAAGACGGCCCCGTGCATGTCTCTTCTTACCCTACGATTGGATCTGTGCGTTGCGGATCTTATTTAATGCGGAAAATGCAGCAATTTTCAAGGCCTCGGAGTAGGTCGGATAGTTAAAGATGTTATCGAGAAAGATATCGATTTTGGCATTATGAATGAGAGCCATCTGGGCGATGTGGATTACCTCGGTTGCTCCGCCGCCGAGGATGTGCACCCCGAGAATTTCATGGGTGTCCGCATGGACAATCATTTTCAGCAGGCCTTCGCATTCCCCGGAGATCTGGCCCCGAGGCAACTCGGCGTATCTGCATCTGCCGATAACTATCTTATACTTTTTTGCTTTCGCTTCTTCTTCGGTCATGCCGACATAAGAGATTTCCGGAATGGTGTATATACCGAATGGAAAGATCTTCGGAAACGACTCGACCCGCATTTTCAGGGCGTTCAGAGCCGCTAACCGTCCCTGGACGATGGAGGTGGCCGCAAGGCTAGGCCAGCCGATCACATCGCCCACTGCATAAATACCCGGACTCGAGGTCTGGTATAATTCGTTGACCTCTATATAGTGATGTTCATTGAGACGGATTCCTGCATTCTCGAGGGACAGAGTCGCTGTGTTCGCTTCGCGGCCAAGGGCGAAAAAGAGGCAGTCGGCGCTGATAACCCGATCGTCAGCCAGGGTTACCTGGGCTCCCAGGTTATTTTTTTCGATTTTGAAGTCGCCGCATCGAGGGATATACTCGACATTGTCTTTGGGAAAATTCTTCCGTAGCTCGGCGGATATTTCATGGTCAAGAAATTTCAGCAGCCGGTCACCCTTGTCAAGCAGCGTCACCTTGACGCCGAGTGCGGCAAAGATGGTGGCGTATTCCGAGCCGATAACTCCTCCGCCGAGAATGATCAGACTCCTGGGGATTTGGTTGATCTGTAGAATGGAGGTCGAATCGACAATGACTTCATGGTCGAAGGGGACGGATGGCGGATTGCGTGGCTGCGACCCGGTAGCAATGAGAATCCGGTCACCCTTTATACGAATATCCTTTCTATTTTCCAGCTGCTCGACAAGAATATTCCGAGGATCAGCGAAACGTCCATTGCCCCGGATAATATCGATGCCGTTGCGTTCCAGCTGCCCCGAGATGATCGCTTGTTCCATGATGCGCACGTGATGCAGTCTCTGCTGCAGCCGCTCCATGGAAATTTCCCCATCATGGGTGGAGCAGTAATCCTCGGCAAACACCTTACGCTTCAAGTGACCGGTGAGATGTAATACCGCTTCCCGCAGAGTTTTGCTGGGAAAGGTGCCGGTGTTGACACACACGCCGCCAAGAGAATCTTCCTTTTCCAGGATGAGAACCTTTTTCCCTGAATTACAGGCGGTCATTGCCGCGGCCAGCCCGGCGGGGCCGGTCCCGATGATTATAAAATCATAGTGTAATGTTTGCATAGTCGGATGATCCGCTTTGACAACGCCATCAAATTTTAAATTTTGCCACCAGCTGGGTGAGTTTGTCCGACAGCGCCGACAGTTCATCGGCCGAAGAACGGATCTGCTGACTGTTTTCCTTTACCTCAATGGACCGTGCTTTGACCTGGCCGACATTTTCCGACATCATCGTGGTCATCTGGCTGCTGTTGGCGACATTATGGTTAATCTCCATGATGCCGGTCGAGGCCTGAGTGACATTGCTGACAATCTCATTGGTAGTGATAGACTGTTCCTCCACCGCAGTGACGATAGTGGTGACGATGTCATTGACGTCGGTGATAACTGTCGTGATGGCTTCAATGTCCATGACGGTGGTACCTGTCTGCTTTTGGATTTCGTCGATAGCGGCTTTTATTTTACTGGTGGCGGCGGCGGTTTCTCTGGCAAGTTCTTTGATTTCATTGGCAACGACGGCGAAACCTTTGCCGGCTTCACCCGCTCTTGCCGCCTCGATGGTGGCGTTCAGGGCCAGCAGGTTGGTCTGTTCGGAAATCTCGGTGATTGTCTCGGTCACCGTGCCGATTGATCGGGCGGCTTCGCCGAGCTCCTGGACACCCTCGTGGGATTTTCTGGCACTGACCACCGCCTGTTCGGTGGTGTGGCGGGCTCGGGAGCTATTTTCGGCGATCTCCTTGATGGTATTGCCCATCTCTTCCGAAGCCGAAGCGATCATATCCAGATTGACCGTTGACTCCTCCATCGCCGCGGAGACCGAGTTCATGTTGTCCGACACCTCGCCGGCATTCACTGCAGCCTCATCGGCAATGGCCGTGGTGGAGTCGGCATTGGTGACCATGTGCTCGGAGATGGTGGCCAGTTGTTGTGATGCTGCGGCCAGTGCCTGGGAGGAGGTGATGATATCCTGCAGCATATCCTTGGATTTGCCGACCATAATGCCAAGGGAATTGGTCAGCTGGCCGATGGCGTCTTTGTTGTCGGAAGCAAAATTGATGGTGTAATCGCCATCACCCACCCGGACGCTTTTGTCCGCCAGTTCCTTTAGCGGTCTGTTGATGGAGCGGACCAGAAATAGAGTGACTAAAATGCCTGCGGCAATGACAATGAGGCCAACGAGGAGATTGTTGCGTAGCATGGTCACATCCAGGCCGTTGATGATATCGTCTCTGTCCAGTCCGACGGCAAGGAAGACACCCCAGTCTTCCAGGTGCTTGACGTAGGTTGCTTTGTCCTGTCCCTTCCAGTCGTATCTGATGAAACCTTCCTGGAAATCTTTAAATTGGGGTACCAGCTCATAGAGATTTGTCTTCTCATCGAGCGTTGGATGAATGAGAACTTTTCCTTTTTCCTCGTAAACGAAAAAATAACCGGGGCCTATTTTGGTCTCGGAGATAAACTTCTTGACCTGCGAGTTAAGCATCAGCTGTCCGACATAGATTGCTCCGACAATCTCGTTGTCCATATCGCGAAGGGGAGTATAGGCGGTCAGATACCAGTTGTTGACGACGTAGGCCTTTCCCCGGAATGTTTCTCCCTGCATGATGGTTTTGTAGACCTCGCTGTCGGAGGGGATATAGGTGCCGATCGCCCGCTGGCCGTCCATTGTTTTTACGGTGGTGGAGATGCGCAGCAGTTTATCGTCAACCAACTGAAAAATAGTCGCTGAAGAGCCGGAGATGGTTTCAATGCTGTCAACGATATCGTGGTAACCGTTAAGCTTATAGCTGACCCCTGCCTGGAGTTGAGGGATTTTTATGCTTATTGATTCCCCGGTATCCTGGTTGACCAGTGTTTCCTCTAACAGCCTGCCATTGTCGAGAAAAATAGCCCCTTTTGATTTCAGTTGCTGTTCCAGAAGAGTCAGGTCGCCATCGAGTTTCACCCGCAAATTTTTATCATACATGAGCAGGGAGTTGTAGGCGCTCTGATGGATATCCTTGATTGCGTCTTCTCCCAGGGTAAAAAGGCCGCTATTGGTCATCCTGATGGCGTTTCCGGAAGTTATAAGAATGGAAACGGCAGAGATACACACCACGGCGACAAAGAGTTTAGTAGTGAATTGTACATTTTTAAGCTTCTTGAACATTTTTTTTTCCTTGTTGAGCAATGGGAGAGGATTGAAGGCTGCAACGTTCTGATTACAGAGGTAGTATATCGCCTGGGAAAAAAAAGTGTTAGTGCGGGAATAAAAATATTTGTTTTTTGTTAATGCCGAAAATTAATTTATCAATCCAGAGGATTGAAATGAGCATGTCTGCTACGGTTCTTCTTGCCTGCCCTGAGGTTGCCTGCCGAGCCCGCGCAGCCGTCGATACCACCTGGCAAGGATGGCCGGAGGGACGCCGACACTATGGCCGCAAACGATGCACTGGTTGATGAGGGTCGTGCGCACGATACCGATATTATGCCAGCGGCGGGCCGAGGTCGTGGCACGTTCCGGCAAGATGACGATTTTGCCTGCTTTTCTTAGTTTTCGTATGAAAACGAAATCCTCCATTATCGCCATCTCGGGAAATCCGCCCAGAGTATTGAACGTGTCGCGGGTAACAAAAAGTGCTTGATCGCCATAGGGCAGCTGCAGCAAGCGGGAGCGCAGATTGGCGAACCAGGCGATGGTCGCCAGGCTTCTTGCCGGACTGTCGATTGCCAGCGAAAAGGCGCCGGCGGCAAAGGATGGCAAGCGCACGGCGTCAAGAATGAGCTGAGGAAAATTATTTGGCAGCAGGGTGTCTGCGTGCAGAAAAAGCAGCACCTCGCACCTTGCCGCGGCGGCACCCGCATTCATCTGTCTGCCTCGTCCTCTTGCGCTGGAAATGGTTTTGCAGCTGGATTCTTTAGCCAAGGCAAGTGTTGTGTCGCTGCTGCCGCCGTCGACGACAATCACCTCGCAGTTTTGCTGGTCCCTCAGCCGAGCAAGAGTTTGGCCGAGAACCTGTGCCTCGTTCAAGGTGGGTATAATTATAGAGAGAGCACAGCTCATAGCAGACCTCGGTCTTTGGCCCAGGAGAGGTCGGCGGGCAGGTCGATGTCGTGCAGAACAGGCAGGGTGGCAACAGCATAGCCTGCCTGTCGCAGGCGATCCATGGTAACACCAAAAAGGTCAGCGCTCGACCAGGGCATTTGCTCAAAAAGAAGAGGCAGGAGCTGTGTCGCCTGTCGGGCGACCAGACCTATGAGATAATAGCCGCCGTCCGCACTGGGACCGATGACCACATCTTTTGCATCCAGCAGGCAGCAAAAGGCCTGATACATCAGCTCCATGCTGATATCCGGGATATCGCTGCCGATGAGCACCGCCGTTTCCGCCCCTTCTGTAAAGCTGTGCGCAAAGGCCGCACGCATGCGTTGGCCGAGATCCCCGGTGTTTTGGACAACACAGCGCACCGGTCCCAGCCAGGACCTCATTTTGTCGATGTTGCCGCCGCTATAGTGGACAATTGTTTCTGTACCGTATCGCTTGGCAAGCAATTGTGCCTGCACGACCACTCTCTCGGTAAGGCGCTTTTGCAGCAGGGCGGCACCGTCGGCGCCGAGCTGTGGTATAAGCCTGGTCTTGGTTGTTCCCACTTCGGGGTATCTGGTGAAAAG
This sequence comes from uncultured Desulfopila sp., assembly GCA_964412665.1. Lineage (GTDB taxonomy): Bacteria > Desulfobacterota > Desulfobulbia > Desulfobulbales > Desulfocapsaceae > Desulforhopalus_A. The sequence continues at coordinate 49,466 of CAYPPR010000016.1, read as the reverse complement.
CAGCAATCGACTGTTGGTATACATGACTGGGGAGGTCTGTCAACTTTTCATAAAAGGTTCAAAGAGAGAGCGAATGAAAGGAAGATCCATGTATTCTTCGATTTTTAGTCGGGTATCCTCGTTGTGAATGCCGCTATACTCGGTCTGGTAGGCGACCCAGGCCATGGCTGACCAGGAGATGCCGCGCAATAGAACAAAGGGGAATTTAAGTCGCATACGCTCCTGGAGGGTGTCGCGCAGGTGGGCCGAGCGGAGGTTTCGTGCGTATTCGCCGATAAAAAAAGCCATGGCCTCGGGGGAAAAACGAAAGCTGGTTTTCCACAACGTGGTGAGCGGTGAGCAGAAATGGCAGAGATCGGTGGACGGGTCGCCCCAGCGCGGCATCTCCCAGTCGACGAGGTGGGTTGTCTGCTGCGCCCGGTTGACGATGAAATTGCCGGAATTGACCTCGGTGTTGATGATGCACAACCACGGATCGCCCAGAAAGTACCGCTCTTTTGCTTTTGCCGTTGCCGCCCAGGTGGTCACCTCGCGGAGAAAGCGACAAATATTCGGATCAGCCAGCTCCGAGCTCAAGTAGGTCTGCAGCAGGCCGACGCATTCGTTATAGATCAGCGACAGGGGCTCTCGTTCAACAATCAGATGATTGTTTGAGTCGGCAACCTTCACCTGGTGAACAGTGGCCAGGGTCTTTGCCGCCCCGGCCAGATCGAGCTGATAGTCGAGCGGATCTCCCGGCAGATAGTGCATGATCGAGATACCCCGGTCGATGAGGCGGCGGCTGTCGTCGACAAAACAGGGGATCGGGGTAACCCCTGACTGCTGCAAAAGCTGCAGCGCCTTGTATTCATAGACAATCTGGTCCTGCCGGTTGATCTGGCTGGCCATGTTGACACGGAAGACCAGCTGGGTCTGTGCCGATTGCAAAAGGTAGTTGAGGTTATATTCGCCCTTGGCCAGCGGGGAAATCGTAAAATATTGTCCGGCCATCGTCGGTACGTCATTCCAGCACTGTTCCCGGAGGTATTGCCTTACCCTGACGAGGTAGTGCGCAAAAGGGTCGTCTTGCGGTTTCATGTTGCCTCGACCTTGGAAAAGATATGCATCCGCTCCAGAGGAAAATGCAGCCAGACGACTTGTCCCGGATGAAAATCGGCACGCAGGCTGACCACGGTGAAGGTTTTATCAGTACTGTCGATACGCAAGCTGGACGTGGAACCCTCAAATTGCAGCTCGCTTATCCTGCCGGCGGTGGTGTTGTCTCTTTTTTGGCTGGAAAGCACGATATCCTCCGGTCTGATCATCGCTGTAGCCTCTGGACAATCGCCAAGAGATGTCGGGCAGCTGCCCAGGTCACTCGCGAAGAGGCCGTTGCAGATTTTGCCATGTATGAAATTCGTACAGCCAAAGAATTGGGCGACATCAACATCGGCAGGCTGGTAGAAAAGTTCCGTCGGCGTGCCGGTCTGGCGCAGACTGCCGTCGAGTAGCAGGCATATCCGGTCACTGATGGCAAAGGCTTCACTTTGATCGTGGGTGACAAAAAGCATAGTCGTTGCGGTCTGCGCTTGCACTCTGCAGATCAGTTCCCGCATCTGCCGGCGAAGCTCCGCGTCGAGGTTACTGAGGGGTTCGTCAAGGAGTAACACCGAGGGCTCGAGAACCAGGCCACGTGCCAGGGCCACCCGCTGCTGCTGCCCGCCTGAAAGCTGGTGGATTTTCCGCTTTTTCAGCCCTTCCAGACCGGTTATGGCGAGTATCCTGTCGATCTTTTTTTCGGCTGCCAGTCCGGTTATTTTCGCCATTTTCAGGCCAAAGCCGATATTTCCGCCAACATCAAGAAAGGGAAAAAGCAGGGGTTTCTGGAAGATCAGCACCGTGTCGCGTTTTTCGGCCGGCAAGTGATCGACACTTTCGCCATTTAAGATAATCTTTCCAGAGGTGGGTTGCACTATGCCGGCGATTGCTTTTAAAATCGTCGTCTTGCCCACGCCGCTGGGGCCGAGCAGGGAAACCATTTCACCGTCCCGAATATCTAAAGAAAGGTCGCTGATAACTGGTTTTTTATCATAACCGATGGTCAGGTTGCGTAGTTGCAGTCGTCCCATCAGCGTACTCCCTGCAAACCATGGCGGCCAAGGTTATGGGCACTGGCTAATAGCGCAAGAAAGGCCGGAAGAATAAAGACCAGACTGACCGCGGCGGCTACCGGGCGATCGCCGCTGTCCATCAGTGAGAAGAGCAGAATCGGCAGGGTGAGCATTTTGCCGCCACCGATAATAAGTGTGCTGAGGTATTGCGACCAGGAAAGAAGAAAAGCAAATAAAGCGGCCACGGTGGCTCCGGGCAGAATCATCGGCAGCGTTACCTGCAGGAGAACCCTGATCGGCGATGCGCCCAGCGATCGGGCCTGCTCTTCAAATTCCGGATTGTAGTCGGTGAACACGCCCCAGAGGACAAAAATGGTGTAAGGCAGGCAGAAGGTGAGGTGGACGAGCACCACTCCGATGAAGGTTTCGGCCAGTCCCAGCCGGATAAACCAGAGATGCAGCCCCATGGCAACGGACAGCGGTGGAACGATAATCGGCAGAATAAGTAACAAGGAGATCAGCTTCTTACCGGAAAAGTCGTACAGGCCGAGGGCTCTTCCCGCTGGGATGCCGAGGACGAGTGAAACCAGGGTGGTCACCAGGGCCAGGGCAAAACTTATAAAAAGACCGGAGACGAGCTGGTCGCCGGCGGTACCGAAAACGTATCCCCAGGCCCGAGGTCCAAAAGCCTGCGGCAGCAGATCCGGATAAAACCATTTTTCGCTGATCGACCAGAGCACGAGTGGCAAAAAAGGCAGCAGCACGGCAAAGAGCAGCGACATGAGCAGTAGTCGTCGTTGCCTCCTCATATCGAGAGCCCTCTTTTGCGGCCGAAATGCAGGAGCAGCTGGGAGGCAATGATTGCCAGGATGACGATCGCGGCGATGATCAGGCCGATGGCTATTCCTTCTGGTCGGGCCAGCAGGTCGATATCACTGTAGTTTTTGTATGCCCAGACAGGGAGAGTCAGGGGGTAGGTGCGGCCGAGAAGATAGGGTACTTCAAAGGCGCCGAAGGTAAAAGCAAAGACAATTAGGCAGGCGGCTCCGAGACTTGGGCTTATTATCGGCAGAATGATATAAAAGAAGCGCTGGTGCTTCGACGCGTTAAGGGTCGATCCTGCCTCGAGCAGCTCCGGCCCCATGTTCTTCAGAACGGCAAGCAGCATGAAGGTAATAAAAGGTACCTCCTTCCAGATATAAACGATGAGGATACCGATGCCCCAACCATCGTTAACGAGAAGTGGAAAATCGCCTGGTGTCGAGATGATCGACAGAGATGAGAGGAACCGGGAAAAAAGTCCTGAGGGTGTCAGCAGCAGGATAACCGAGAGTGCGATAACCAGGTGGGGAACAGTGAGGGGGATCTGCAGGAGAAAATTGATAGCCCGACTCTCCGCCGCCCAACGCATGAGACCAAGGGCGAGCACGACACTGATACAGGCAGCGATTACAGTCGAGGTTATGGCAATATGCAGGGTGAGCGTCAGGCTTTTGCCAAAATCGGCGTCTTGCAGAACATGGAGAAAATGTTGGCCGCCGATGCTCGACAAAGCCTGTGACGGCACGTGGCCAAGGGCCTGCAGCAGGCCAAGCAGCAGACCTCCGCCAAATAGCAGGAGGATAATGCCTAAGGCCGGACCGAGCAGAACAAGCAGTCGCCGGACTGATGTCCTGCGACTCGCTCCGGCGGCGGGCACGGCGGAGGATCGAAAACGCGGCATTATCTATTTTTCAGCACGTGTTTTACCCACCCTTTTTCCAGCTCAACAAGAATCTTGCTCGGCGGTTCCGGCAATTGATGGGCCTGGAGTTCCCTATCGCCAAGTGTTGCCGGTCCTCGAGGGAGGCTAGTGAATTTTTCCTGCCACGGCAATGGCAGTCTGGATGGAGTGATTGCCGGGAAATCCCCCCAGACCTGCGGGTTTGCCTTGTGCAACTGGGCGGCCGGCGAGAGGAGAAAATTGGCGACGACCATCGCTGCCGCGGTATCTTTTGCATTATAGGGAATGGCGACAAAGTGGGTGTTGCCGATAGTGCCATCGTTGAAAACGAAGGTGCGCACCGTCGCCGGGAAGAGGCCGTCTAAAATGTTTCGTGATGCTTCGCCCTGGTGGTAGGAAAATGAAAAATCAATTTCACCGTCGGCAAAAAGGGTATTCATCCTCACCGGGGAGTCCGGATAGGTATGCCCCTGTCGCCATAAAGATTTCTTCAAATCACGCAAAATAGTGTAGGTGGCCTCGGCAGCTTTGGTGAAAGCAGCCTGGGAATACTCGCCCTGCCAGGTATCGACACTTCCGGCTGCATGATAAAAAATATGCCGGACAAAGGCCGAACCGGTGAAATCCGGCGGGGCAGGGTAGGTGAATCGACCGGGATTGGCTTTGATCCATGCCAGGAGAGTCTCTATCGTCCGGGGTGGTTCGGGCGTTCTTGCCGAATCGTGAATCATGACCATCTGGGCACTACCCCAGGGCGATTCCAGGCCGTCGACGGGGGTGCCGAAATCGTTTTTTACCGTCGGATTTGACCAGTCGACAAAGCGCTGATTCGGCAGTTTGTCGGTAAAAGGGCCGTATAGCAGATCCTGCTGCTTACAAGTGCGGAAATTTTCACCGTTGATCCACATGAGATCAACGCTGCCGCCGCTGTTCTTGCCGGCCTGTTTTTCCACAACCAGTTTATTGACGACCTCGGCAATATCTTTTACCGGGACCTGGCGCAGGATTATGCCGTACTCTTTTTTCAGTTCAGTGGCCAGATACCCGTTAACGTACTGGTTAACGGCCGGGGAACCGCCCCACATGTACCAGTCGACTGTTTGACCGTGGGCGGTTTTTACCGTTTCTTCCCAGGCGAGCGCCTTTGATTGTGTTCCTGCCAGGCTAAGGGCTGGGAGAGCGAGGAATATCGAAATCAGAATTGCGTACGGGGAAAAAAACCGGCGTGTGTTTTTCATATTTTTTTGGCTCTTTTAAAGAGGTTTCCCATGAATGATACTCTGTTTTGCAATTGGGAGCATCCTATTTCCAAACCTTGCCGGATTGCAGCATCTTGCTGAATTCGCTGATGGGAACCGGTTTACAGAAATAGTATCCTTGGTAGACACTGCATCCTTTGGCGGCAAGATAGTTGAGTTCTTCGACGGTTTCAACTCCTTCCGCGACAACTTCCAGACCGAGATTGCGGGCCATGGTTATGATGATCTCAACCAGATTAACGTCATTGCCGACCGATTGAATATCATTAACAAAGGACCGGTCGATTTTCAGTGTGTGCAGCGGGAGACTTTTCAGGTAACTGAGCGACGAGTACCCGGTACCGAAATCATCGACGGAAAATTTAATACCATAATCACGCAGAGTCTGAATTTTACTAATGGTGTCGGGCACCGAGGATATGAGGCTGCCTTCGGTCAGTTCGATATCCAGGTGATGTGGCTTTATCCCGGTCTCTGATAGGGTGCCGATGATTCTGTCGACAAAGTCAGAGGTAGAAAATTCCCTTGCGCTGATGTTAACGGCGATGGTTTGATTTTCCTTAAGAAGATGTTTCTCTTCCCATTCTTTAACGGTCCGGCAGATTTTACGCAAGACACAATTACCGATATCCACAATTATGCCGCTCTCTTCGGCTGTCGAGATAAATTCTCCCGGCATAATCATGCCCCGCGTTGGGTGCATCCAGCGCAGGAGTCCCTCGGCGCCGACGATGGTGCCGTCGGCCTGCACCTGGGGCTGAAAATAGACGGAAAATTCGTCGTTTTCGATGGCCTTTTTCAGGTCGTTGGCCAGGCGCAATCGTTTGTCTGCAGCCTGCTGCATAACCGGCAAAAAGAACCGTATCGAGTTCGGCCCTTCTGTCTTTGCCTGATTCATTGCCGTATCAGCCTGTTTCAAGATGTTATCGGCACTTTTTGCCTGATCGGGAAAAAGAGAGATACCTATGCTAGGGGTGATGTTCATTTCCCGGTTGTCAATTGAAAAAGGAGTGGACAGAGCTATTGCCAGTTTCTTGGCGATGTCCTGGGACTTTTGTGCAGCACGTTCGATGCTGTTATTGAGATGGGGCAGCAAGATGACAAATTCATCTCCTCCCATGCGGGCGGTAACGTCTTCTTTGCGCAGATTATGGCCGAGCCGTTCGGCCACGTGCTGCAGAACCGCATCGCCTACTTTGTGGCCGAGTGCATCGTTGATGGTCTTAAAATTATCCAGATCCAGAAAAAGTACGGCGCCGTTTTGCTTATGGCGGGTGGCCCGTGACAGTTCCTGCTCCAGTTGTTTTAGTATTTGCCTCCGGTTAGGCAGACCGGTGAGCGAATCGTAGCTGGCCTGGTGTTCTACTTTTAGACGTAGCGAGATATTTTCCGTTATATTTTTGTGCAGTTTCTGTGCACCTGACAGACAGACTAACCAGTACAGGATGACCAGAATACCTAAGACCACTTCATTTTGTTCCTGCACCATGAGAAATTTTGCCGACAGGGGAAGAAGCGTGAAGGTGAGGAAGCCGACGATCGCCAGGCGGTTTGAACATAAGGAAGCAATTGCCCCAGCGGAGACTCCGGTAAGAGTTATTGCGAAAACCGTCTGGTGTAGAGGCGATGTATTCGGGAACAGCAAAAATGATGCCGTGCCCCAGAGTACAGCCGACAGCCAGATGCCACCAAGTAAAAAAAGATCCAGACGTTCATCATGCCGACCGGTCTTCTCGGATCGGTTGGCAAGAACGACCAGAAAAAGTCTCCCAACCGCGATAAGAATGAAAACCGACAGCCAGGAAAAAAGTATTGTCGGCTCCGTACCATGGCGCAGATACCAGCAGAGAAACGCCGCGATGAGCATGGAAATGATAGTTGGGCCGGTAGAATTTTTATAGAGTAGGCGTTGCTGCTCTATAAAAAGCTGATGTTCGGAACTAAATAAATGCATTTCCCCTTTTCCACTGCTTATTTAATTGGCAATTAATTCTATGGGCAGGATGGTCACCATGTTGCGACCATTTTTTTTCGACAGAAAGAGTCCTCGATCGGCGATGTTTATCAGTTCCTGCTGTGCCACGTTGTCATGTGGTGATAAATGAACACCGCCGCAACTGATAGTGATTTTGATAGTGTTTTTTGGGGCAATGATTTTGCTCATCGTTGTCACGGACTCGGCACAGCGGCGAAGACGTTCGGCAAAAACTTTCAATCCCGTCTGGTTTGTTTCCGGGAGTATGACGGCAAACTCTTCGCCGCCGTATCTGGTAATAATGTCACTTGGCCGAACAGCCGTGCTGATGGCATGGGCCAGATTGATCAGGACCTGATCGCCTGCCGGATGGCCGTAGGTGTCATTTACTTTCTTGAAAAAATCGATGTCAAACATGATCAGGCTTAGTGAATGCTTGTACCGTTTGGCACGGGTCATTTCCTTGCCGAGAATTTCCTGGAAGTATCGATGGTTGTACAGATTGGTTAAACCATCGCGAAACGCGAGTTCTTCCAGGCGGACATTGGCTTTGCGCAGTTCATTGGCAAATCTTTCCGATTTTTCTTTTGATTCTTTGAGTTCCAGAACCAGTTGTTCGTAGGAGAGGTTTAATTTGCCCAATTCGTCATTGGCTTCCTGGAGCATCTGCGAATAGGGCTTCATTTGACCGGGATCGATTTCAAAGATCTTTAGGATATCAAGACTTTTCTCGGCAACGTTGTCCAGAAGCGTTCTCGTCTGATCGGCGGTGACATTGAAAAAATCGGCCATCTTTGTCTGCAGCTCCCGGACTTTTTCGGCGGTTTCCGTGTTGTTGTAAATCACCGACAGCAGATTGGCCACGTAGAGCACGGAAGATGTTCGGCGATCCTTCTCGGGGGCAAGATCCGGCTCGTGATGGCAGCGTATCGGCCGAACAATGGATTGTGGTATACCCCAGCTTTCCAGGAGTGTGCAGCCGAGCTGCTGGTGATCGAACTGATACATCTTCCGTTCTGTATCGATCAGGTCTGTTGCCTGATCCATGCTGCATTGCTCCAGAATGGCAACATATTCCTGGCCTTTACTCAGGAACATAATTAATACCCCAATATCCTGAAGAAGCGCGGTAACGAAAATATCCTCATCCTTTTCCTGCAATAACCCGGTAACCAGTTCCGCCGCCACCGCAGCTGTCACCGAACGGCGCCAGAAGTAATCAAAATCAAAGGAGGAATTCGTTTCGCCACGCAAGTTGCCGGCGATGACAAAGGAGAGGGCAATGTTTTTAATGACGTTGGTGCCGAGGATGGACAATGCCCTGCTGACATTGCTGATTTCATAGGGCAGGGCATAAAATGCCGAGTTGGCAATGCGTAGCAGTTTACTGGTCAGTGCCGGATCCATGGAAATTATTTTTTCCAGATCGTTGAGCGAGCTCTCGGTGTTTTGGATGGTTTGGAGAATCTGCGCGGCGATTGTCGGCGGCGACGGTAGATTGATCTGCTCGCCAATCAGTCGCTGGAGCTCATTGTTTGCAATGTCTGTTACCATTTTTTACCTGTCGTGGAAGCAAAGGATTATGTGTAATCATATCTTCGTTGACGAAATATGCAAATTATTTCAATCTGTCAAAAAATAAGTGAATCAGGAGGGAGTATGCGAATTATTGTCGCACCGAACGCCTTCAAGGGAAGTTTGAGTGCCATGGATGCGGCCATGGCCATGAAAAAAGGCATCCTTAAGGTAATTCCGCATTGTCATGTGGTCTGTGTTCCGGTTGCCGATGGCGGGGATGGATTGACCGAGATTATGGCACAGGCTCTTGGCGGAACACTCATCAATATTTGGGTGCTGGGTCCCCGGATGGAACCGTTGTCTTCAATCTTTTGTCTTGTTGAGGAGAAGGGCGTTGCGGTCATTGAAATGGCCCGGGCCAGCGGTCTTGCTCTTCTGCCGAAAAACCAGCAGGACCCGACAAAAACCTCCACCTACGGCACCGGACAGTTGATTCGCGCGGCTCTGGACAAAGGTGTGCGGCGTATTATCGTCGGCCTTGGCGGCAGTGCCACCTGCGATGGTGGTATCGGCATGGCCTCGGCTTTAGGCTATAAATTCCTGGACAAGGAGGGGAAAGCGCTTGTACCCATCGGCAGCTCCCTGCGGCGGATTCATGCCATTGACGGAAACGAGGTGGACAAGCGGTTGGGAGCGGTGCTGTTTGAAGGGGTGTGCGACGTTACCAATCCGCTGATCGGGCAGAATGGCGCATCGCCTGTCTATTCCCCGCAGAAAGGCGCATCCCCTGAACAGATTGTCGAGCTCGATGCCGGGCTGGAAAACGTAGCTCGGGTCATTGACCGGGAAATGGGCATCGACATCCGGTATATGCCTGGAGCCGGTGCCGCCGGGGGGCTTGGCGGTGGATTACATGCTTTTCTGGGGGCGGAGTTGCGCAAAGGGATTGACCTGGTCATTGATATCGTCAACCTGAAAGAAAAAATCCGTGGCGCCGATCTGGTGTTGACGGCTGAAGGCCGAATTGATTTCCAGACGAAATGCGATAAAGCCCCGGTTGGTGTCGCCCGCGCCGCCCAGGAGGCCGGCGTACCCTGCATCGCGGTTTGTGGCGGCGTAGGCGAAAGAATAGACGAATTGTATGACAGCGGCATCAATGCCGCTTTTTCTATCTGCACGGGGCCGCTATCGCTCGAGTCGGCGATGCATAACGGTTTTAACCTGCTCAGCCATACTGTGGAGCAGGTGATCCGCGCCTTTCTGGCAGGCAGGCAAGGCCGGTGAGGGTGTGAACCGAACGGCTGGTTATTTTCCCTGCACCAGATAGAAAACTATCTGCATCGATTCTTTGAAATGTATGGTCCCCGGCTCAAAAGCACTCTGGCTGCTGGTGGCGGCCATCTTATACCTGGCTTCCATAAAAGGTGCGCCGGAAACTGATGGCGCTATCGAATAGACAGCTCCGATTTGTTCCGGTAGATGGGCCACCATGATCCGTGCTTTGTCCATGCCGTCGGCGATTGCCGCGGCCAGTGCCTCCTGGCGCAATTCTTTTTCTTTCGAGGAGCTGAGGCGGGTGGAATGTATCTGTGCTACTTCGGCGTCGATGATTGATCGAATAAGGTTGTCGTAACGGCTAAGCTCCCTGAGCGTCACGTCGACGGTTCTTGAGACCTCGGTGCCGACGTAGATCTGGGCCTTGTTGTTCCAATTGTAATGCGGCGTGATCTGTAACCGAGCGGAACGTATATCCTCTTTGGCTATGTCAAGCGCTGCAAGAGCATTGATCAGCCGTATCGATCTGCTTTCAACACTGTCTCTGGCGGCCGGCACCTCGAATCCGGTTTCCGCGATGCTTAGCGAAAGTGTTAGAGTATCCGGCGTGGCCCGCAGCTCCGCTTCTCCGGTAACGACAATATGCGGCACATCCGGCACCGAGCCGGCAAAGGATTGATGGGCGAACAAAACAAATAAAAAGAAGGTCAGGTAAGGTTTCATAGCGCCTCGCTGTGTTGTAGCCGGCTGTTCGAATGAAGGATCGGCTTTTTCGATGTTTGCTTCGTGCACTTTTAATCGGTGTAACTCCTGTGTCTGGCAGAATATAGTACCCCCCTGATTGAATCGTCAAACTATTTTTTGCAGAGCGGATCACCCGGAAGCAGTTTAATCTTCTTGAAGAACCAATAAAATATTGGTATCAATGACGTCGGACGGAGGAGTGCCGGAGCGGCCGAACGGGACGGTCTCGAAAACCGTTGTGGGGGAGACTCCACCCAGGGTTCGAATCCCTGCTCCTCCGCCAATTTAATAGTTATGGTTTTAATTTGTATAACTTTTTTTGAGGATTTTTCTGCTATTCCTCCAACGTTACCGACAACCCCAAAACGTTTACACCAGGTCATTTTCCGGGATTTCTTCAACGGGCAATCGTTACAATGTAACATCTTCGCTTGCCAAGAATACGAGCAAAGGTTGTCGCCTCCATTCTTTTATGGAGACAACGCTTTCCAAAAATGGTGAACGATATTTCAAGGGGTGCGATTTGAAATTCTACCTGTAGCGACCTACCATGACAAACGCCCAAAGTCACAATACTGATACCCATATTAAGTGAGAATAAGGTTCAGGACTACACATCAACTGAAAAAGTTATGTAGGTATTTTAAATGGTTGAAGAAGTGAAGAACATATAATTTATATCCGGCTTCACTAATTGAGAAGTACAGTCTCTATAATAACTGGAGCCATACGATTGTAAGATGTATCATTAAACAATTTTTGTTTCAGTTTCTTTTTTCACAATAGACATTCTCTCACCGGCATCGAAGTAATGCTTTCGCACTACTTTTTCCAGTCTCTCTGCATCTCCTTTTTTCAGGGCATCAACTATCTCTTTGTGCCGCAAATAGACCTCAGTTGGAGTGAAAAGCTGGATCCAATATTTGAAAAGCAGAAATTTCGAGAGTCCCTGGCATGCTCTTCGACAAAATTCTTTAAGTAATTCGTTGTTAATACGTGAAAAAAGAATCTCATGAAACTGATCATCTAGGGTCGCGATGGTATTGAAAGGTTTATTGTTTTCAGCTATATCGCGCATCTTTTCGACGATTGCCTCTAAACATCGAAGATCCCGATCTGTATAAAGATGAATCGCTTGAGCAACAGCGGCGCCTTCTAAGATACCACCTGAAAAATAACTGTTTCGTATCTGTTCTGAATTTAATTCCGTTATGAATTTGCCTTTTTGAGGTTTCCAGACAATTAAACCTTCTTGGATGAGAACCTGGAGCGCTTCCCGAACAGGAGCTCGGCTGATTGTGAGCTCTTTTGCTATGGTCAGCTCTTTTACTTTGTCACCAGGTTTATATGTGCCGTTTAAAATACACTCTTTGACATAGGTTACAACACGATCAGTGTAAGTGTGCTTTTCGAAATCCAAGATAATACTCCCTCGATACATGGCACCAAACGCCAAAGGTTTTCAAAACGATTTTTGATCAAGACATGATTTGCAAATATTTCTTATATAACTTTCTCCCTGCTTTACACAAGTCTTGTTAATTGCAATCTAATAAAACAAAAAGCAAAGCCTCCTAAATCAGGAGGCTTTGCAGGATACGAGATTAAGAACGTCCGCTCTTAAGTTTTTCATGAGAGTAATGTGACGAATTTATCCCAAATCATCAATAATACGACCTTCTTTGTCTAAGTGAATGCCACCCGCTTGCTCCATTTTGTCGAGAGGTGTGGATGCTACCTCACGATCTAGTTCACCGACTAAAGCGGCAACTACAACACCAGCGGAGTTGTCACCGAAGATGTTGGTTGTAGTGCGGAACATATCCAGAATTCGATCAACACCTGCGACAATCGCAATCCCCTCAAGAGGTAGACCAACCGACTGGAGTACCATGGTCAGCATTATCAGTCCACCACCAGGAATGCTCGCAGTTCCAACCGAGGCCAGAACTGCCGTTGCTACAATTGTTCCCTGTTGGGTAAGTGACAGATCAATTCCATAAGCATTAGCGATAAACATAGCTGCAACGGCCTGGTAAAGCGCTGTTCCATCCATATTTATGGTAAGTGCCATGGGCAATGTAAAACCAGATACTTTTGGTGAGACACCTAAATGTTTTTGTGCTCGCATAGAAAACGGGAAAGCGGCGGCGGCACTGCAGGTTGACAAACCTACCAGCGCTGGCTCCATCGTCTTTTTCAGGAATACGAAGGGAGAAATGCGTGCGACAAATGCCACAATGAGGGAATAAGATACAAAAATGTGTACAAGGGAGGCAACCAGGGCAGCCAGAATGAGTTTCCCCATCGGCATCAGAATATCTAATCCGAATTTTCCAGTTGTCCACGCAATAAGAGCAAAAACACCGTAAGGAGCAAAGCTAATGACGATATCAGAAACTTTGAACATTACTTCAGCAAGACTCTTAAAAAAATCAACAATGGGTTTTCCATTGTCACCGGTCATGGAGAGCCCAGCTCCAAAAAGCAATGCGAAGATTATGATCTGCAGGACATTGCCTTCTGCAAGAGCTTCCATGGGGTTCATCGGAAACATACTGACGATCATCTGGGCTGGTCCAACAGAATCGGGAGTTTTGAAAGCTTTAAGCTCACCAAGGGAAAGCCCTGTTCCGGGTTGAAAAATATTTGCAATGAGTAATCCAATACAAACAGCCAACGTGGTTGTCACCATGAAATAAATCAGGGTGCTGATTCCTGTTTTCCCTAAATTTTTGATATTGCCAGTGCTGACAACACCAATAATGAGAGTTGAGAGAATCAGGGGAACAACTATTAACCGGAGACAACGAATAAAGATATCACCGATAGGTTTTAAGTACTCAGCTTTTTCTCCAAGAATCAGACCGGCAATTATTCCAAGAACTAAGCCAATCAGGATTTTATGATACAGTTTCATTATCTTTTCCCTCCATAATTATGATGCAGGTTTGACAGGAGTCATGACCTTCTTAAGCGAAATTATATAAAAAAGGCACCGGGACAAGGGTCACGGTGCCAAGGATTTAATTATTGAAACGTATCAAGATACGCATAGAGAGCCGGTGAGCCCCCAGTATGGAGAAACAGGACGTTGGCACCTGGTAGAAAATGATCATTTCTTATAAGATCAATAAGGCCAGCCATTGCTTTTCCTGAATAAACAGGGTCAAGTAAAATAGACTCTGTCCGGGCAAGAAGTTTTACCGCTTCGATCATGGAATCTGTTGGTATTGAATAACCGGGCCCAACATATTGGTCGAAACATATGACTTCTTCTTTTGGAAGCTCACCTCGCATACCCACAAGTGAGGCTGTTTCCTTGGCTAACTTATAGACAATACCTTCTTGTACATCCTTAGGGCGACTAACATTGACCCCTGATACCGGGATGCCGGCGTTTGTTCCACACATACCGACAACAATACCCGCATGGGTGCCAGCACTACCACTCGGAACGACCATATGGTCTATGTGCAGGCCGGAATCGAAAAGTTGCTGTACTATCTCTTGCGCACAGGCTACATAGCCCATTGCTCCTATAGCGTTTGAAGCTCCTCCCGGAATTATATACGGCTTTTTCCCTTCAGCTTTTAAGCCTTCCGCAACTTTCTCCATCTCGCCCATCATGTCTGAGCCGCCCGGAACAACCTTAGTGCTTTTGACTCCCATGATGTTAAACAAGAAGTTGTTACCAGAGCCATTTGCTTTATAGCTTCCTTTTACCCGTTCTTCGAGAACTAGGTGACAATCCATCCCTTCCTTAACTGCCCAGGAGAGAGTAAGTCGACAATGGTTAGATTGCACAGCACCACAGGTAATGATCGTGTCAGCACCTTTCTCAATTGCATCGGCAATACAAAAATCGAGTTTTCTTGTTTTGTTTCCGCCTGCACAGCCTGGTAGTAAGTCATCGCGCTTGATGAATACATTTACTTTATTTCCGAGAGCTTTGGAAAAAGCAGGTAAGGATTCAATAGGCGTTGGCCCTTGTAGGTAGTGTCTTCGTGGAAATTTTGTGAGATCCATTTTTTTTTACCTCTATTGTTAAGATTGATGTATGGATACGATTGCTTCGATCTCGATGCCTGCTCCTAAAGGAAGTGCGGCAACCTGGAAAGCACTTCGAGCAGGAAAAGGAGCTTTGAAATACTCAGCATAGACTGAGTTTACTTCCTGAAAATCTGAAATATTCTGCAGATAGACTGTGGTCTTAACCACATCATCCAAAATGCCACCTGCGCCTGAAACAACTGCACGGAGATTTTTCAAGGCCTGATGTGTTTGACCGGAAATTGATCCTTCTGTAATTTTCCCTGTTGCTGGATCGATAGGTAACTGTCCAGATGTAAAAACCAAATTATCAATCATAATTGCCTGTGAATATGGGCCTATTGCACTTGGTGCGGCACTTGTTTCGATAGCTTTCTTTTCTTTTTGCATGTTGTTCACCTAAAATTCAATGATGGCTATGTTATGTTAAAAATGTAAGATTCTGGTGTTTGTAAAATGTCGAATGTCGACATTTTCGTCTTCTGATATAATTACTTTATTGTTTTTTAGTGTCAATAAAAAAAATTAATTAATTGAAAATTGTTTAGGAATTGTTGAAGAGGAATAGATTGTGTTTGTTATTAATTCAGCTAATTAAAAACAGTAAAGCTTCCAGAGAAACAAGGTCTTTTCAGTTATTTACTAGATTCTCTTTCACTCGACCAACTCCTGATTACCCTGTGCGTTAACGCCCGGCGCGCCATCGAGGGCGTGGGCAAGGTCACCATCGAGACAGACTCGGCAGTGTTTGATGAGGCTTATTTGTGCTGAGCATGTAGGATTTCTGCCCGGCGAACACATGCTCTTGGCCGTCAGAGATAGCTTCTGTGGCATGGGCCATGAGACTCTTGGTTATCTGTTTTCGAGCCGTCCTTCACTACGAAAGAGATGGGCAAAGGCACCCGCCTGGGACTGGCATCGGTTTACGCCATGATCCGAACCTCAAGCGTATCCTCATGTCTGGCTACACCGCCAACGTCATCGCCTACCACGGTGTTCTGGACGAAGGGGTGCATTTCATTCAGAAGTCTTTTTCCATGAAGAGTCTAGCCGTTAAGTGCGGGAGGCGTAGGAGAACTGATCAGAGAAAGTGAGGGAGTAATTTTTTTTATCAGCAAGGTATCAGTCGGATACGCTGTCAGGGATTTTGTGTACATAGTAATAGGTGATGCCGGTGGCGACGAGGACTACCCCGGTGGCAAAGATATAGAGTGGTTCCAGTTCATTGTAATCAAGAATTATAACCTTTCGGGCGATGGCCATAAGTGCTGTGGAAAGCACAATCTTTACATGGATAACGTCGTCTCGGAGATACAGAATAATGTTTTGAAAGATTTCAATGGCGATAAGGACGACCATGAAGGCCCCGAAAGTTGCCAGAATGTCGCCGATGGTCAATATGAACACAGGGGGTTGTATGAGTCGTTCATACAACGTCCAGGCAACATCAATGACGCCAAAGATGATAACCACGACCATCAGAAGGCCTAATGACTTGAGACAGAGATGGATGACATTTTTCAGCAGCCAGAGAAAGAAGTCATCAGATTTGCTTACATTTTTCATATTCCATCCTACCGGTGTTATAAATAAACAGTGCCTCTGCCGCTAGCGGCAAAGGTGCGGTTTTCAGCGATAATACAGGCGGGGGCTGCCCATGGTCAGCAGCGCTTTATGCAGATTTTTTCTGAATTCCCGTCGATCCCAGATGCCCTGAATGTGCCCTCGTTTCAAAGCGTTTCTTGCAGAGTGGTAGTCGGGCGGTATGTCCGCGCCGGTGGTTTCCCGGATGACCCGGGGACCGGCAAAACCGACCCGGCTTGATCTGATGGCGAACTGGTAGGGGGAGCAACCAAGAAAGGAGGCCACCGGTCCGGCGTAGGAGTTGTTATCGTACACCACGAGATACAATCCTCCGGCGTCAATATATTCCCGCACGGCCATGGTGCATTTGGGCATCTGGGTGACGCCTAAAGTGCCTTCCTGGATACGAATGCCGCCGGTTGTGTGGATATACGCGAGAAAAGGGCGTTTCTTGCGCTTGGCCAGAGCACAGGCCTGGGCAAATTTTTCACCTTCCGCCGAGCCCACGGTGCCGTTGCGAAAGTCGGAATAGAGCATGGCGACAATGATTTGAATGCCGTTTACCTTGGCATGAAAGGTCATGTTGCCTGAGCGCCGACCGGTCTTTTCCTTGGCCAGTTGCAGTCTCTCGGTGAATCCGGTGTAATTGAGCGGATTCACCGAGGATATGTCCGTGTTGAAGTGTCGTATAGAGCTGGGGTCGAAGATATTTTTCAGATACCACTGGTGCTCCAGAGGGAAATGATGGCCGCAGGTCTCGCAGATTCCGGCGAATTCGCCATACAGATCGGGGATCCACAGGTCTTTGCAGCGGTATTTATCGGCATTGGGACAGCTTACCGTGCGATCCGCGTTGGCTAGAGGACTGGTATAGGTATCGGTCAGTTCCAGCGGATCGACGCGGCGCGCTTTGCCTTCCGGCTGATTTGTCCCGCCGGAATAGGTGAGCAGTCGCTGCGGTTTTTCGGGCTTTTTCTTGCCGAAGAGGTCGATGAAGGCGGTTATCGGTTCGGTAATCCGCTTTAGTATAACCGACCCCTCTCCCGACACGTCTTTCAGCACCTTGTTGACCTGTCGCTTATAGTTTTTCATAATATCATAGCGCAGCGTATAGTAGACTTTTTCGGTTCTGACCTTGGCCAGATTGTAGATACCCTCTTTCGCTTCGGGCTGACCGGTGAAGCCGTTTTTGCCCATCGCCATATATTTTTTAGAGCGCAGCTCGAGAAGCTTTTTGATCTCATCTTTGCTGAGATCCCAGGTAATCTGCACCTGCAGCTCTTCTTCTGCGGCAGGTTTATGCTTTTTTCTCCTGATTTCGTAAGTGCGCAGAGCGCTGAAGCTTTTGGTGGACAGGACTATTTTATCAGTTGCCCGGAGCACTTCGGTGCGAAGTTTAGTGAAAAAGGCGAGGTCGTCTCTTCTTGCACCAAGTAGCGGTTCGTAAATGATTCGATCAATAGTCCCTTTGTCCAGATTGTCCTTGGCCGTCAATTTGAGCCGATCGGCGCAGACCTCAATCAGTTCCTTGGGGACCTTGGAACCTTCACGAATCTTCCCTTCAATGGCCGCAGCCCCTTCCGGAGATATTACCGAGTAGAAGCCATGCGAGGCCATCATCCTGTAGTCGGAGAGCCCTATCGCTTCGGCGCCTCCGGAACCACCCTCGGAGATCATCGAGATTATCGGCACCCGGAGCTTAGTCATGGCATAGATATTTCTGGCGATCTGCTGGGCTGCTCCTGAGCCCTCTTCGATGGGGTAGGAGCCAGGCGTGAAAATATAAAAGTGGATGGGTATCCCTTCGGTTTCGGCCACCTTCATATAGCGCAGGGCCTTCTCGTTGCCTTGAGGTTTACACGAACCACCGTTACGGAATTCTTCGCCGTGTCCGGTTTCCTGGCCGATGACCATGACCGAGGCGGTGTAAGGTTTGTTCTTTATCCGTCTGGTGATGGTTGCTTTGGCACAGATCATTGCCGGATCGACATTGGCATCCCCCTCGCCCCCGAGTTCGGTGTAATCCTCGTAGACGTTTTCCAGGATGTCTTTCAGGCTGAACCGCTGGATAGACCGGGCGATGCGAACCCTCTCCATTGGGCTGAGATGTTCTTCCGCCCGTTCTTCGAGAAAACTGATGGATTCGTTGAGGTTGCGAATCTCTACCGACAGTTTTTCCTCCGTGTGCTCATAAATGTTCGCCTTGAGCAGGTCGCAATTTTTTTTGAATCCGTCGAGGTTCCCCCAGTTCGAGTAATCCTTGACCTGGAGCAGGTAGTTAATCCGTTCTTCTATTTTCAGAAGCTTCTTCAGTAATTCATTCATGTTGAAACTATTTTTATCAGGTGTGTCTCTAGAGGATTCGTTTCTAAAAAGTCAACAGGCGATCCAGATTTTTTTTAAGATATCCGAGATTGGTGATGATCGGTTTGCCGCTTGAATCGTTGCCGCGGATAACCGTTTCGTCGATAAAACGGGCGGCTTTCAGCTTTGCATCGTCCATTGAATCGCCCCAGACGAGCGCCAGTGCCAGATTTGGGTCGAAATCACTGGGGATGGGGTAGGGTCTGTCGCCAGGGACATGGGAGTAGACCACAGACCAAGGGTGATCCGGAAACTTGAATTCGGTTATCGTACCGATCCACGGCGCAAAACCGCGTTGGGTGTCCTCGGCGACGATGCGCAGTTCAATGGCGGCGCCCTTGAATTTTACTGAACTTTGTTTGTAGCCGATCCTTTTGCCGAGACCGAGGCGGATCTGCTCCCGAATGAGATTAGGATGTTCCCCACCTATATAGCTGATTCTCGACGAGATATCGTTCTCCACCTGAATACGGGTATTCACTTCCAAAAGAAAGGGTTGGCCGGATCTGCTGATGATCCATTCCCAGGTGCCGACGTTGTCATATTTGACGTAATCGGCCAGCTTGAGAGAGTATTTGACGATCTGGTCGAGAAGTTTTTTTTCGTCGAAATCGTACTCAAAACAGGAATCATCAAAACCTGGCGCCGCCTCAATCCGCTTCTGGCGACCGGTCGACTGGATTGTGCAGTTTCTTGAACTGAAGTGGATCCGTTCTCCGTATAGTGAACAGACCAGCTGCACTTCAAGGTGGTTGTAATCACGCAGGCATTGCTCAATGAGCACTCCCCCATCGCCGAACTGCCGTTTGGCGTAGTTCTCCAATTGCCGGTAGACTCTTCGGAATTGTTCAATCTCGGTAACCTCTTCAATGCCCATGCCGCCACCGCCGGCGGCAGCTTTGACGAGAATTGACGGGTTGTCTCTTCCGGCTTGGCGTTGGTCGTTAAGAAGTCCCGCGGCAATCTCTTCCGCTTCGATTTCGTTGTAAATCGGGGCGTCTGTTCCCGGAATGGTCGGAATGCCAAGTTTATTGGCGATACGCTTGGTATTAATCTTGTCACCGAGATCCCGTATCACTTCCCAGTTCGGACCGATAAAGGTGAGTGGCCGATCACGAATTGTTGCCCGCCGTGCAAAACGAAAATCTTCCGAGAAAAAACCGTACCCGGGATGAATGGCGGTGCAGCCGGTATGATCGGCAACGGCAAAGATGTCATTGGGTTCAGTGTAGCTGGTGATGCGCCAGGCGTTTTGCTCCGGACCGCTGGTGATATTGCGACGCACATGCTCTGAATCCTTGTCCGCTTCGGTGAAGACAACGACATAATCAAGATCAAGATCCTTGCAGGCATCCATGATCCGAAGAGCTATTTCACCGCGATTGGCAATGAGAACCTTTCCTTCCAAACTGTTCCTCGTCAAGTCTCACCCCACGATAAACGGGATGCTTGGTAATGCCCCGTATGGGACGTATCGAGTGACGTTTCTCCCTTCGCGAAATTATTTTTTTGGAAAACGAGAGAAGAATTTATGTATATAAGATAGTGTGGATGATGGATTATTGATTGTTTTTACGTTATTTTTGGCAATTTGGTAAATGTATGCTGAAAGTAATGGCGTGCATTTGAAATCGAGGCTAATATAGTCATGCAGTACCGATTAGAAAAGTAAAATTACTCATACGCCACTGGTTTTACTCTGAACCAGACCATTTCCAGCAGGAAATGTCTCTTTCTCCTTGACAGCATGATGGTCTGCTGAACGGCTATGATTCTGAAGTTTTATCACGAGAAGATTGATTTTTCCGCATGTGATGTTATTACATTAGAGACACATTTTATATGCCTAAGAAGCGCCTCTTTTGATTAATAACTGATGCCGGCTGGTAAGACGCCGCACGACCACTTTGTACGATGAATAGCGACACAACATCTGAAGATCAGGACTCGGACCAGGATAAAGGTTTTTTAAAGAAACTATTATCGTCGATTAATTTCAGAAAACCCGGCACAAAAGAAGATCTGGATCATGACATCCAGGAGCTTCTCGAAGAAGGGGAGGAACATGGTTTAATCTCGCAACTTGAAGAGAGAATGATCAATTCCATTCTCGAGTTTCGGGAAACCTACGCTTCGGAGATTATGACCCCGGCAGCGGAAGTTGTCTCGTTTGACGAGAGCTCGTCGATGTCGGAACTTATTGAAATTGTAATAGAAAGTGGTTTTACTCGCATCCCGGTGTATCGGGAAAACCCTGACCGGGTTATCGGCGCGATCCACGCCAAGGATCTGCTCAGGCTCTGTGCCCGCCCCAATTCTGATCCCCCGGACCTTGCAGCGTATCTGCGTCCGGTCTACTTTATTTCCGAAAAAAAACCGATTGTCGATCTGCTGCGCGAGTTTCAAAAACGCAAACTGCATATGGCCATGGTCACCGACGAGTTCGGCACGGTGCGCGGCCTGATCACCCTGGAGGATATTCTTGAAGAGATTGTTGGGGAGATTGACGATGAATATGATGAGGACGAGCATATCATCGAAGTAATAGACAAGCATACTATTCAGGTGCACGCCTGGGTTGATATAGAAAAAATCGAGGACCATTTTCATATCGAACTGCCTGAAGGCCCCTATGAGTCAGTGGGCGGCCTCGTCATTCATCTGCTGGGGCGGTTGGCGGTTACCGGTGACGGTGTTGAGATTGCCGGCTATCGATTTGAGGTGCAGAGTGCCACGGCCAGGCAGATCAAGATGATACGTGTCAGCAAGATCCTCAAGGACGAGTAGTGATCGTGTTGTTTTCCCGCCGCAGTGCTTTTTTTTTATCTGTTCTGACCGGCCTGCTGCTCTGGGTGTCTTTTCCGGGAGGCGGTGAGGCCTGGCCACTGGTCTTTGTCGCCCTTGTTCCTTTTTTTTTCGCTCTAAGTCGTGTCGGGGTGAGGGGGGCCGTCTTTTCCGGGCTCCTTTGCGGACTTGTTCATTTTACTCTGCTGCTCTACTGGATAGTCATCGTCCTTGGCAAATATGGCGGTCTTGGCTGGTTTATTTCCTGGCCGGCATTGCTATTGCTTGCACTGTACATGAGCCTGTATGTTGTTCTTTTTGCCCTGGCGGCGCGGTATATTCTGCTGCGTATTCCGGCAGCTGGTGCCCTGTGGCTGCTGCCCGCTCTCTGGGTCGGTATTGATTGGCTGCGTGGCGTACTTTTCACCGGTTTCCCATGGATGGATCTTGGCTATGCGCTTTACCGGGTTCCCTGGCTTGTGCAGATTGCTGATCTTGTCGGCCATCACGGGGTGACGTTTGTCGTGGTGTTTGTCAATACCGGCCTGCTGCTGCTTGTCATGAAGAGACGCACTCTTCCGGCTTCCCTGCATATCCTGGTGCCGTCCCTGCTCTTGCTTGGCGCTGTGGCGACGTATGGCACAACCAGGTATGCGCAAGTGCGGCAGACTATAACGGCTGCGGAGGTCCCCCGAATCACCGTCGGCATTGTCCAGGGGAACATTGATCAGAGTGTCAAATGGTCGCCGGCGCAGCAGCAGAAGACAGTGACGGGGTATAGCGCACAGACCGCATCGCTGTTTGTCGCGGCCCGGCCATCACTCGTCGTCTGGCCTGAAACGGCGCTGCCCTTCTATCCGCCTTCCCATGGTTATATGCAACCGCTGCAGGAACTTGTCGCAGAACATGATTTTGCTCTGCTGACCGGTGCTCCCTGGTACGAAATCATCGATCGGGAGGCCAGAAAGGTAAATTTTTTTAACAGTGCCCTTCTTCTACTGCCGGACGGCTCGTTGGGTGGAAAATATTACAAAAGTCATCTTGTTCCCTTTGGCGAATATATCCCACTTAAAAAGTTTCTGCCATTTCTAGCACCTCTCGTTGAAGCGGTGGGCGATTTCAGTTTCGGGACCATTGAAGAACCTCTGGTCAGACGAGAGGCACGGAGCGGCGTGCTCATTTGCTTTGAGTCTGTTTTTCCCGAACTCTCCCGTAAATGGGTGGAGGCAGGGGCAAATGTGCTGGTTAATTTGACCAATGATGCCTGGTATGGTAAGTCAAGTGCTCCGTGGCACAGCCTGGCCATGTCGGTGCTGCGGGCGATAGAAACCAGGCGTAGTCTGATACGCTCGGCAAACACAGGAATATCTGCTTTCATCACGCCGCTGGGTACAATTACCAGGCAGTCGGAGTTGTTTGTCCCCTGGTCGGCGACAGCCGAGGTGGTGCTGTGTGAAGAACAGACGATCTGGGTGCGCTACGGCTATATGTTTGCTCCTGCTTGTCTGCTCTTCGGGCTTCTCGGGGGGCTCTTTGCCGGAGTGAAAAGACGATGGCTGTGACGGTTCACGGGGCAGACAAAATCGGTTATACTGTTCATCAAAATGAGGAAAATTGTGGCACGCTCTCGGGCGGGCATGCAAATTGTAATACAATATTAAAGACTTAAGGTAGGAACCATGGCAATTGAAACCGGTGCGGCAGTATCAAAACAGAAACTTGTTGATCTGAAAGTTCGTTTACTTGCGCTCAAGGAGCATCTTTGACTTAGCCGTAAAGAAAGACCAGCTTGATGAACTGGAACGGCAGACACTGGCCCCTGGATTCTGGAATGATGCTGAAACAGCAACGGTCATTCAGAAAGAATACGGTCAACTGCAGGAAGTTATCAACGACTGGGAGAAACGGTGGAAAGAGGCTGAGGAGACCGAGATGTTCCTCGAAATGGTCATGGAGGAAAAGGATCCCGAGCTGGAGCAGGAGATTGCCGAAAAAATTGTAACAATGGAAAAAGAGCTGGGCCTGGCCGAGCTGGAGTGCATGTTTGATGGGGAGCACGACCATAACAACGCCATCATGGCCATCCACGCCGGCGCAGGGGGGACGGAGGCGCAGGACTGGGCGGCGATCCTCATGCGCATGTATCTACGCTGGGCGGAAATACGCGGTTTTAAAACTGCTATTCTCGACTATCTGGCCGGAGACGAAGCAGGCACCAAGAGTGTCACGATCATGTTCAAAGGCAGAAACTGTTACGGCTACCTTCGTTCCGAACTGGGGATTCACCGGCTGGTGCGCATTTCGCCCTTTGATGCCAGTGGGCGTCGGCACACTTCCTTTGCCTCGGTGATGGTCTTACCCGAGCTGGATGATTCCATTCATGTGGATATTGATGACAAGGATCTGCGTATTGACACCTATCGGGCCAGTGGCTCGGGGGGGCAGCATGTCAACAAAACCGATTCGGCTATCCGCATCACCCATCTGCCCTCGGGCATAGTCGTGCAATGTCAGAATGAACGTTCGCAGCATAGCAATAAAGAGACGGCCATGAAAATGCTGACTGCCGAGCTCTATGAAATGGAGCGGCAGAAGCAGGCGGAACAGCAGGAAGGACTATCCGGAGACAAGAAAGGGATCTCCTGGGGTAGCCAGATCAGATCATATGTCCTGCAGCCCTATCGCCTGATAAAAGACCATCGTACCGATCATGAAACCGGCAATGTCGATGCGGTGCTTGACGGCAACCTTGATCCGTTCATCAAGGCCTATCTGCTTTTGGGCAAGTAAGAGATTCGGGTTTTTACTGGTTTATAGCTTTTGGTTACGCAGAAAAGAAAGGGCCGACGCAGCAATGCGTAGGCCCTTTCTCGTTTTTTTGGTGTTGTTATTTCAGGACGCCGGCAACCGGGGTATACTCCATGTCAAAAGCTTCGGCAACCGCCTTGTAGGTGACCTTGCCGTGGACAATGTTCAGTCCGAGGGCAATTTCCTCATTGTCAAGACAGCTCTGTTTCCAGCCTTTGTTGGCGATCTGCACGGCATAGGGGAGGGTTGCGTTGGTCAAGGCCAGGGTGGAAGTTATAGCAACAGCCCCAGGCATATTGGCCACACAGTAATGCACGATACCGTCAACTGTAAAGACCGGATCGTCGTGGCTTGTGGCTTTGGAGGTTTCAAAACAACCGCCCTGATCGATGGCCACATCCACCATAACGGCACCTTTTTTCATGCCTTTCAGCATATCTTTGGTGACCAGTTTGGGCGCTTTCGCACCGGGAATAAGGACAGCACCGATGACCAGATCGGCTTGGGCCAGGAGCTCGCGTAATTTTGGAACGCTGCTCATGATCGGGAAGCAGTTGCTCGGCATAACTTCCCGCAGATAGCGCAGGCGATCGAGATTGGTATCGAGCAGATAGACTTTGCCGCCCAGTCCGCAGGCCATAAGGGCGGCATTGACACCAACGACACCACCTCCGATGACCACAACGGTTCCCGGCTCAACGCCCGGCACGCCACCAAGGAGAATGCCCCTGCCGCCTTTGGTCATTTGCAGGTAATTGGCGCCCTCCTGTGCCGCCATCCGGCCGGCTACCTCACTCATCGGAGTGAGCAGCGGCAGGGAGCGGTCTTTTTTCTGGATGGTTTCATAGGCGATATTGATCGAACCGGCCTTTATTAAGGCCTTGGTCAGTTTTTTTTCAGCCGCGAGGTGCAGATAGGTGAAGACAATTTGGTCTTTGCGGATAAGGTCGTATTCTTGTGGCTGCGGTTCTTTGACATGCATGACCATGTCGGCCTTCTTGTATACTTCCGCAGCGGTATCAACAATGGTCGCACCGGCTTTCTGGTACTCGGCGTTGGAGAAACCGCTTCCTTTACCGGCATTTTTTTCAACAAGTACCTGGTGCTTGTTGTGCACCATGACCTCAACGCCTGCAGGGGTCATACTTACTCTGTTTTCGGCAATTTTAATTTCTTTGAGGATTCCGATAATCATCTTATTCTCCTTAGTTAAGCATTTCCCCATGTGGGGTGTTAGAGTATATACGGTACTTTCAGATTATACCCCTTGTAGACGATAAAGCTTTCGACTGTCTGTACATCTTCTATCTTCGCCACCTGTTCCGTTATGAATTCAAGAAGGCTGTAGTCACGGCCAAGCAGGACCTGAAGAATAATATCGTATCGACCGGTAACTATGCCGGACGATATGACCCCTTTTAAGTTACTAAATTCCATAGCCTTCTGTTGCAGATCCATGGACTTCAGTTTAATGCCCAGGTAGAGCAGATTGTGTCCGGCAAGGGCGTTAATTTGCACACTGCCGGAAAATTTCAGTATATCTTCGTCAATCAGTTTATTGACCCGACTGCGGATGGTGTTTTCTGTCAGCGACAGGGCTTCAGCTATGAGCTTGTACGATTTTCTGCCATCTTTCAGGTGGCGAAGTATAGCAATATTGGTTTCGTCAATATCCATGGGTTTTCTCTTAAGCTTGGAAATATAACACGTAAAGTGTGTTTGTTTTATGTATTTGTCACTATTTATATTGTGAATTGATGAAAAGTCAAACTAAATAAAAAATATTTTCGCTAAAGCGCAGAATTGTTTCATTGTGTGGTGGTGCGCTTATCATAGCGGGACTATGGTGTCCTGTCGAGGCAGAGTAAAATGGTGCAATGGACATTCTAGTGAGAGCAAAGAAAAAGGAGGGGGATATTTTCAGCGGAGGCGGGAGTAAGTGTTTGATAAATAAACACAATGCAGTAGACCCCACCAGACTACTTCCGGCTGGGCTATATATGGTCAAACAGCTGTTTTTCGCAGTCTGCCGGCTTTATTCGTCTCTGGTCGGTTGCCGGCAGGCAGCCGTTTTGCCGTTTTTTGCGGAATAATTGAGATATTGTGCACTGCAGCAACTGCTCATGGCACCGCCGCTCTTATGGCACATGCCGGTTAAGCCATGGCTGGTGCGGTTCTGTCTCCTCTTGCAGTAACTGATAAGCACCACGGTGAGCAGCAGGAGAGAAAAAGTAATGGCCAATGTAAAAATGTAAGTTATCATAATAGAACCATAAGCACTCTGAGCTTATCCGCCAAAGTCATCACAATGAATATTGTCTTCTTCCACGCCAAGCCGATCAAGCATATCGAAAACGGCCTGGTTCATCATTGGCGGACCGCATATATAGTAGTTGACATCCTCCGGGGCCGGATGATTTTCCAGATACTGGTCATACAGCACATTATGAATAAAGCCGGTGTGTCCGGTCCAGTTGTCCTCCGGCAGGGGATCGGACAAGGCCAGATGGAAGGAGAAGTTCTCGTTGTTTGCTTCAATTTCCTTGAATTGATCGGTGTAAAAGACTTCCTTCAGGCTTCTTCCGCCATACCAGAACGACACCTTGCGCTTGGTTTTTTTTCCCTTGAAAAGGTCAAAGACATGGCTGCGCAACGGCGCCATTCCAGCACCCCCGCCGATCAGGATGATTTCGGAGTCGCTGTCATCCATGAAGAATTCGCCGAAGGGGCCGCTGATAGTCACTTCATCGCCAGGCTGGAGATTAAAAATATAGGAAGACACCTGGCCGGGAGGAAGAGCTACCTGACCAGGTGGCGGACTGGCGATACGCACATTCAATTTGATGATGCCTTTCTCTCCGGGATAATTGGCCATGGAGTAGGCCCTGGTCACCGGATTATAGACATGGGATTTATACTGAAACATCTTAAACTTCGTCCAGTCGGCAAGAAACCGTTCATCGATGTCAAAATTCTGATATTCCAGGGTATGGGGCGGAACTTCAATCTGAATATAGCCACCAGCCTTGAAGTTGACGGTATCACCTTCCGGCAGGGCGATGACCAGTTCCTTGATAAAAGTGGCAACATTGTTGTTTGAGATAACCTTGCAGCGCCATTTTTTTGCATCGAGCATTTCCGGTGGTATTACGATGTTTAAGTCTCTTTTTACCGCAACCTGGCAGGAGAGGCGGACGCCTAATTTGGCGTCTCGATTGTTTATTTTTCCTCTTTCCGTGGGCAAAATGGCCCCCCCGCCTTCCTTGACGATGCAGCGGCACTGGCCGCAACTCCCTCCTCCGCCGCAGGCGGAGGAGAGCAGAATCCCTTCTTCGGAGAGGGTAGTCAGCAGTTTCCCGCCGGGTTGAGCCGGAAAGGTTTTTTCGTCGTTCACCCGAATCGTTATTTTACCGCTGGGCAGCAGGGTTTTTTTAGCGATGACGATAATGCTCACCAGCACGAATTGAAGTGCCAGAAAGCAACTTACGCCGTAATAAATTTCATTCATTATCTTGTTTCCCCTATCATGGCTTTTGTTACATTTCCATTCCGGCCAGCCCCATGAAGGCGACAGCCATCAGGCCGACCGAGATAAAGGTCAAGCCCAGACCTTTCAGTCCTGCCGGAGGATCGGCATATTCCAGCCTTTCCCTGATTCCTCCGAGACAGACCACGGCCAGAAAAAAACCTGCGCCCGAACCGAAACCGTAGGCGATCGATTCACCAAAGGTGTAGTCTCGCTCAACCATAAAAAGCGTGCCGCCTAAGATGGCGCAGTTGACTGTCAAAAGGGGCAAGAAAATACCTAAGGTGTTGTACAGGGCAGGGATAAAACGATCGAGGAACATCTCCAGAATCTGTACGACTGCGGCGATAATGGCTATGTAGGTGAGCAGTCCCAGGAAACTCAGATCCAGATTCGGCTGACCGGCCCAGGCCAGAGCCCCAGGTTTGAGCACATAGGTAAGGATTAGATTATTGATGGGCACGGTTATCACCTGGATAAACAGCACCGCGGCGCCAAGGCCGATGGCGGTTTTTACCTGTTTGGAGATAGCCATGAAGGTACACATGCCGAGGAAAAAGCTGAGCGGCAGATTTTCCAGAAAGATGGAACGGATTATTATATCAAGATAGTGGGCCATCAGTCTTTCTCCTGTTGGTTGGGATCAATGGTTCGCAGGAGCCAGATAAGCAAGGCGATGAGGAAAAAAGCGCTGGCCGGCAGGACCAGAAAACCATTGCGCAGGTACCAGCCGCCATTGGTGGTTAAGGGCAGCATTTCAATGCCGAACAGGCTCCCCGACCCGAAAAGTTCTCGAACAAAGGCCACCGACATGAGAATGAAACCGTAGCCCAGGCCATTGCCGATGCCGTCGATAAAGCTGGCCATCGGCGGATTGGACATGGCAAAACCCTCGGCCCGGCCCATGACGATGCAGTTGGTGATGATCAGGCCGACATAGATAGAGAGTTGTTTGGATAATTCAAAATAGTAGGCTTTGAGAATCTGATCGACCAGGATAACCAGGGTGGCAATGACCATGATCTGTAAGCCGATGCGCACACTGTTTGGTATCTGGAAACGGACAATGCTGATAGTCAGGCTGGAAAAGGCAACGACCAGAGTCACGCAGATCGACATGACAAAGGCGGTGGTCATCTGGCCGGTAGTGGCCAGCGCCGAGCAAATGCCGAGCACCAGCAGGGCGATCGGGTTACGTTTAAATATTGAGAGGGTAAGCAGCTCGGTTTTTGTTTCAGCCATTGGCATTTTCCTTCTTTAATTGGTCAAAAAAAGGTTTGAACCCGTGGTCGCCAAACCAGAATTCCATAAGGTCATTGACGCCATCGGTCGTCAGGGTTGCGCCGGAAAGCCCATCGATATGGTGGGATTTGGCCGGTTCTTCCTCGTCGGCTTTGCCCTTGACGAATTGCAGGGCCACCTGGCCGCTGTCGTCATAAATCTGTTTGCCTTGCCACTGCTTCTGCCAGCGACGATTTTCAATCTCCCCACCCAGGCCGGGTGTCTCTCCGTGTTCATAGAAAGAAACGCCACGGATGGTTGTCAGGTCGCGGTCGAGGGCAACATAGGCGTACATGGTTGACCAGAGACCCTTACCGCGTACCGGCAGGATGATCTGTCTGATGCCGTCATCTCCCGTGACCAGATAGACGAAAGAATATTTCTCCTGATAGCGAATCTTGGCGATATCCTCTGCCTTGGTGAGTTGCCGGCCGGTGTCATCGGACATAGCCGCTTTCAGTTGCTTGTACGATTCCGGGTCGATCGTCTCTTGCGGGACAAAATTTCCGCTGGCTAGCTCGACTATTCTCGTCTCGATGGGGGCAAACATCTCTTCAATGGTTTTGCCTTCTTCGAAAAGCTCGGCAGCGTAGAGAATGTTTTTTTTGCGGTCGAGGGTCCGGTTGGTTTCCTGCAGCGGACGCAGTCCAACTGCGGCGCCGGCGACCAGAGCCGAGCAGACAAAGGCTAAAACAAGAACGGAATAAAAAGGTTTAAGAGCGTTTTCTTCAGCCATGTCGCAGCATCCTTCTCTTGATGTTGGCCTGGATAACAAAGTAGTCAAAAAGCGGAGCAAAGATATTCCCCAGGATAATGGCCAGCATGATCCCTTCGGGGAAGGCGGGGTTGGACACTCTGATCATGATGGCCAGCACGCCTACCAGCAGGCCGTACATCCACTGTCCGGGCAGCGTATGGGCGGCGGAAACCGGGTCGGTGGCCATGAAAACCAGGCCAAAGGCGAAGCCGCCGAGAACCAGATGCCAATGGGGCGGAATTGCCCATAGGGGATTGATGTCATTGCCGGAGAAATAATAGAATGAAGCACAGATAATGGCGCCAAGAAGGGTCGAGGCCATGACCCGCCAGGGAGCAATCCGGGTTATCAGGAGAATAAAAGCGCCAAACAGGCAGGCAAGCGTTGATGTCTCGCCCATGGAGCCGGAGATGGTACCGAGAAAGGACTGGGTCCAGGTTGCATTTATCGACGCCATGACCTGGCCTGGTTGCGAGGCGGCAAACTGGGCGAGTGGTGTTGCAGCCGAGACGCCGTCGACCGCGGTCCAGATCGTATCACCGGTCATCTGGGCTGGATAGGCAAAGTAGATAAAGGCCCGACAGGCCAGGGCCGGGTTTATGAAATTGCGACCCACTCCACCAAATACCTCTTTTGCAAATATCAGGCCGAAGCTGACCCCCACGGCCACCTGCCAGAGGGGAATAGTCGCGGGCAGGGTCAGGGTAAAGAGCAGGCCGGTGACCAAAAACGCCTCGGAAAATTCATGGCCGCGAACCAGGTTGAAGACCCCTTCCCAGAAAGAACCGACCGCCATGGTAACGATATAAATAGGCAGAAAGTAGAGGGCGCCGTGGAGAAAATTAGACAGGAGACTGGACGGATCATAGCCGACAAGAGACATGATCGCCCCCCGCCAGCCATCCGGTCCGGCAAGACCCATCGCCTCAATGACCATATTCGCCTGGTAACCGGTATTCCACATGGCCATCAGGGTACAGGGCAAAAGAGCTATAAGTACCGTGGTCATGATCCGCTTCAGGTCGATGGAATCTCTGATATGCGGGGCTATCGTCGTTTTTTGATTGGAGCCGAAGAGAAAAGAATCAAAGGCTTCATACAGTGGATACCAGCGGGCAAGGGGACCGTCTTTTTCAAAATAATGTCCTGCCTGCAGCATAATTTTGCTTAAAAATTTCATCTGTCGTCTATCACCTGGTTAAAAAGTGTTGTCGCGAAAAAGGAGTGGTGTGCTACGCGATGCGATGTTTTATCCCCCGAGCTCAATGGTGCCCAGTACCTCACGCAAAACCGGGCCGAATTCGTTTTTCCCTGGACAGACAAAGCCGCAGAGGCCGAGGTCCTCCTCAATGAGTTCGAGGGCGCCGAGGGCCTTGGACTTTTCCGTGTCGCCGACGGAGATGGACTTGAGCAGCGAGGTGGCAATAATATCCAAAGGCATAACCTCGTCGTAGGTGCCAAGGGGATAGATAGCCCTTTTGCCACCCCAGAGCGCAGTGATCATGGGGAAGGTTACGTTTTTTATATACGCTGAGGCGAAAACCGGTCTGAGGGAAAAACGGCCCTTCCCTGGCAGTAGCCAGTTGAAGATAGAGCGACCACTGGAATCGGCGATGACCGACACCTGATCATGAAAGCGACCGAGGAACGTAAAATTGCCTCGTGCCTCTCGGCCGCTGAGGACTGAACCGGAGATAATCCGCAACTCGTCAAGGGACAGTTCTCTGCGGAGCAGTTCGGTCAGGGAGGCGCCTATTCTGGTTTTTATCAGTGACGGCTGGATGACCCCGGGGCCTGCCAGGGCGATGACCCGTTCGGTGAGGAGCTGTCCGGTAAGAAACAGATGGCCGATAGCGATAACATCCTGATAGCCCAGGTGCCAGACCGTTTTGTTTTCATGCACCGGATCGATAAAATGGATATGCGTCGAAGCCAGGCCTGCTGGATGGGGGCCCTGAAAGGACCAGTAATTCAGACCGTCCAGTTCTTCATACGGCTGCAGTTGTTCGGCGCCGGTGCAGTAATGGACGGGGCAGGTAAGCAGCCGCCGAAGAATTTTCAGGCCATGTTGCAGTGCCGCCTGATACACATCGATGATAACGGTCGGGTCCGCCGCCAGCGGCGAAGTATCCATGGCGGTTATAAATAAAGAGACCGGCTCGGAATCAATGGCTGGAGTCTTGCCGTAGGGACGGGTCCGAAAAGCGGTCCACAGCCCGGAATTGATCAGCAGCTCACGGATGGAGGGCGGCTCGAGCTGCTCCGGCTGGTCGGTCGGGTCGCAGAAGGTAACGGCCTCATCACCGTCCAGGTCGATAATAATCGACTCAAATTTACGCCTGTCCCCCCTGTTGATCGAATTCACCAAGCCGCATCCAGGTGATGTAAAGATGACGCCGTCGTTTTTTTTATCGGTGAACAGCTTTTGTCCAAGGGTGACACGGTCTCCAGGATTCACCAGCATGGTAGGCTTCATATCGATGTAATCATCACCGATAAGTGCCACCTGACGAACAGGATTGCCCTGGCGGATTTTTTGCTCTGGACTGCCGGAAATGGGGATGTCGAGCCCCTTTTGTAGAGAAATTGTCTGCATATCAGCTAAAAAACCATCAGGTAGTATAGTTTTGGAGGATCTTGCCCGCTAGATACCAATCAAATCGGTGCTAAAAATGAGTCCATTGGAGCCATCGTCTTCCTTGATTTTTTTCCGGCGAAGAGTTCGGCCGGTGAAAGTACCCTGAATAACACGTTAATAATTATTGTTAAGAGAACCATCTTTCCAGGCAAATGTAAATACTCAATACAATTTTTCAAGGGATTGCAAGGTATGGCCGAAAGTCTTTTTCCGCCGCCATTCTTTTCGCCGCCAATATCGGTCTGTCTAGAATAAAGCACATGTAAAAGGAATAAATGGGTTTTCTTTTTTCGTACAATATGCTGTAGTGGGGAAAGGTTTGCGGCTCGATGCTGTACCGAGTCCCGACTTATTCTCCGTTTACTGGGGTTAGTTCAAGCTTTCGAAGATTATCAATTAAATACAAGAGGATGTATTATGGCAAAAGAT
The DNA here is from genome assembly GCA_964412665.1 of uncultured Desulfopila sp. Classification (GTDB taxonomy): domain Bacteria; phylum Desulfobacterota; class Desulfobulbia; order Desulfobulbales; family Desulfocapsaceae; genus Desulforhopalus_A. The sequence goes on along the minus strand of CAYPPR010000016.1, from coordinate 16,658 downwards.
CATATCCCAAGCAGAACCTATCATGATGTTTCAAAGCGTTACCCTGAAGTTATTGCAGCCCTGGAAAATTTAGGGACAACTGTCAGGGGGCTTGGGCCTCTCGATGAAAAAACCAGCCAGCTCGTCCAGCTTGCGGCAGCAGCGGCCTCAAGATCCGAAGGTTCCGTCCATTCTCATACCCGTCGGGCTCTTAAGGCCGGTGCCACCCGGGAAGAGATTTATCACACCCTGCTCCTGCTCATTTCAACCGTTGGCTTTCCCCAGGCCATGGCCGCTATCTCCTGGAGCCGGGACATCCTCGAGGGTGAAGGGGGCGAATAGCGGACAATCATGACTGTTTTGTCGACTGCGGGCGTGGCGCTGTTTGCGTCTGCAGTCCAGAACTGCCATTTTTGCAAACTATTCAACGTACGATAAGGTTGTGTAATTCGTCCGTATCATCTTTTTGATATGGGAAATGGGCCTGCAAGATGTGCCCAACCCGACGCACTGCCAGGCAAAGCGCATCGACCGTCGTACCGCCTTTAATTCCTGCAGTCAGCGCATCAACTACCGAATCCCATTCCGCCTGGTCAATTTGTGCATTTATGCCGGCATCGCCAAGTATCCACACCTTCTGTTCCATGACCGAGATATACAGGAGGATGCCGTTGGCATCTCTGGTTTTATGCAACTGTTCCGTATAAAAAGCCGAGAGCGCGCCTTTCTCGACCTCTTGCTCGACTTGCCGGCGATTTAGAAAAAAAGATTTCAACCGATCCGATCGTTTTATCAGCGGATAGAGCACAGCATAAAATCCTGCGAAGAGGGCGAGAAAAAGCCACATATTATTTGTACCGATCCAGATTCTTTCGCCGATGAGATTGGTCAGCAGCAGGGCCAGCGGCAGCACCATGCAGACGGAGCAGGTAACCGCCGCCGTCGGATAGTCATGGCTGCGGGAAACAATCATCGGCACAATCTCGCCGGAGGTAGTGCGTTCGACTTCCCGAACAACTTCAGTTACCTGCTGTTGTTCGGCTGTGGTCAGAAATTTTTCCGCCAGTGTTTTTTTCTTCCGCACTTTACCATCCTCCTGAAGAGCCACCGCCGCCAAAGCCGCCGCCACCTACGCTGAAACCTCCGCCACCCCGACTAAAACCGCCGGATGAGTAGCCGCGAAAGACGCCGGATCGTCTGCCGGATGAGCCGATATGAGCCAAAAGCAAACTGGCCAGAAAACCAGCGAAAAATCCCGCCGGAATGAGCGCCAGAAAGAGCAGCCATTGGAAGCCAAAAAATAAGCTGCCGATGACCGGCGCGATAACCGCACTGAGCGATGCGGCAACCATTTTCTTTCGGCCGAGTATTCTGCCGATATTAAACAGGATAAACAAAAGAAACACGACGAAGCCGCTGATGTCATCTGCCGACTGTTTACCGGAGGAGACAGCCGTCTGCGCGGTGAATTCTCCGCGCACGGCGGCGATCATCGCCGATACTCCATCGATGACGCCCTGGTCGAAGTTACCGTTTTTAAATTGCGGCGTAATAATGTCGCGGATGATCCGTCCGCTGGTCAGATCGGTGAGCACGCCTTCAAGGCCGTAGCCGACCTCAATGCGCAGCTTTCGGTCATTCTTAGCAATGAGCAGCAGGGCGCCGTTATCCAGCCCTTTTTGGCCAAGACGCCACTTTTCCACGACTTTAAGAGAGAAATCTTCAAGATTTTCGCCCTGCAGGGAATCAATTGTCAGTACCGCCAATTGTGTTGATTCCTCCCTTTCCAGCGCAGCCAGGATGCTTTCGAGTTGCTGCCTGGTGGCCGATGAAAGCATGGCGGCATAATCATTGACCCTGGCGGTCAGAGACGGTATGTCCCTGGCGGTTGCCGGTACAGTCAGCAGCATCAGCGCTGATAAAAGCACTACCAGCAGCCGGTGCGCTGATATCCCTGTGGTATTCTTCATAGTCGGCCTGTTTAAAATTTGACCTTGGGAACGGCCTTTGCCTCTTCGTCGGCTTTAAAATATTCTTTTCTCTCAAGATGAAGGAGCATGCTGTTGGTAAGGCTGGCGGGGAACTTGCGTATGGCGGCGTTAAAGGTTTCGACTGCCTGGTTGTAGCGCTGGCGGGCGACATTTATCCGGTTTTCCGTTCCTTCGAGCTGGGTCTGCAGATCAAGAAAATTCTGGTTGGCTTTCAGCTCGGGATACCGCTCGACCACCAGCATAAGTCTGCCAAGAGCCGAACTCAGACCGCCTTGAGCCTGCTGCAATTGGGCCATGGCCGCCGGATTACTCAAATCATCCGGGCTAAGCTGCACGGAGGTGGCTTTTGACCTGGCAGTGATGACTGCCTCCAGGGTTTCGGCTTCATGTCTCGCGTAACCCTTGACTGTTTCCACAAGGTTAGGAACGAGATCACCCCGGCGCTGGAGAGTCGATTCAACATCGGCCCAGGCTTTGAAGACCGCTTCTTCCTGAACCTGCAGAGAGTTATAGCCACAGCCGGCAAGGAGAAAAAGGGTACAGAACAGTAGGGTAAATCGTCGAAGGCATTGCATGATTTCTCCTGGCAGATGAGATGATAGGGAAGATGCTGGTTTGTTATTTATTCTCGCAGCTTAGAATAGTACTTCTTTGAACCACTGTCTATCTCCGCTTAAAAATGAACCGCTTTTTTTCCTTTGACAGGATAATTTTTACCGCGTAAATTGTTGCCTCGTTAACTATTAGATATGGAGAAAAGAGATGAGGACCACGGGTGAAGAATCTTTTTGGCGGTTGATCGCCCTCACCGGCCAGGCCATGCGCAGTTATGCCGATCAGCGGTTGAAAACATATGATCTCACCGTTGAACAGCTGCAGGTGTTGAAACAAATAAATGGAGATGGCGGGCAGCCCCAGAACAGACTGAGTCTGTTCACCGGCAAGAGCCCGGCCAATATAACCAGGATTCTCGATCGTCTGGAGAAAAAAAACAGAATTGTCCGTGAGCTTAATCCGGTCGACAGGCGGTCCAGTCTCATTTTTCTGACCAAAGAAGGCAAAGCACTGCATGATGAGGTGATTAGCCTCTTTGAGGGGTTACGTTGCGAACTGGTCAACGGCATTGAGGTAGAAAAACAGCAGGTTGCTGTCGAAGTGCTCAATGGAATCAGAGAAAATATCGAAAAGATGTCGAGAGAATAATGCGAAAGGGGAAAATTGTGCGAACCATTTTATTCATTATAGGCATGTTGGCATGTTGTTCTTTGGTCGCTGCGGATGGTCCGCCGCCGGCCAAGGTGGTTGTCGGCCAGGTGCAGAGTGAAGAGGTCTCGATGACCCAGTCGGTGACCGGTATTCTTTATTATGAAAGGGTCAGTGAGATTTCCACCGAGGTGGTCGGACTGGTAAAAGAGGTTACTGTCAGTCAGGGAGACCATGTTGAAAAAGGTGATCCTCTAGTGCAGCTTAACACTGAAATTCTCGAGCGGGAAATTGCTCTTACCAGAACCCGTATCGCCCAAATTGAACTGCGCATTAATAATACCGAGAAAAATTTTAAGAGACTGGACCGGCTCTTTCAAAGTTCCGGCGTGAGCGAAAAAGATTTTGACGACGCCCTCTATCATTATCAGGATGCCGGTAAGGAAAAGCAGGTGGTTGAAGATACTTTGGCCAAGCTGCTCATTCAACAGCGAAGATCGGTCATCAAAGCGCCTTTTAGCGGTGTTGTGCTGAATAAAAATGTCGACTCCGGGGCCTGGGTGCAGCCGGGGAAGCTGCTGGTGAGCATCGGTTCGAGCAGTGATTTGTTCGTTCGCGCCCCTATTGCTGAAAATCTCCTGCGGTTTATTCAACTCGGCGAGCCGCTGGAGGTGGTCCTGAATGCCTATAACCGCGAGGTGGAGGGCACTGTTATCGGTATTGATCCGGTTGCCGACCTGAAAACCAAAAATATCTTTTTGAAAATCAAGATTCCGCCGATGGATTTTGTTGCCCAGAATATGTCCGCCAATGTTTTTGTGCCGAGTAGTGAAAAGCTGCAGCTCAGCGTCTTCAGCAGGGCGGCGGTAATCAAATTCCAGGGTAAGGATTTTGTCTACACGGTCAAAGAGGGCAAGGCCGCCATTCTTCCGGTGAACATTGTTGCCTATCTGGGCAAAAAGGTTGCGGTAGACAATCCATATATTGTCCCCGGTCTGCCGGTGGTGATCGAAGGCAATGAACGCCTGCGGCCGGATCAGCCGGTTGTTGTTGCGGGAGAATAGAAATGGATATCGTCGAATATGCCTTGAAAAAGCCGGTGTCGGTGGCGGTGGCGGTCATTCTCGTGGTTACCTTCGGGCTGATCGGCCTGAATAAACTCCCGGTGCAGCTGACTCCCGATGTGGAAACGCCGCAGATTACTGTGCAGACCACATGGAATGGTGCCACTCCTTTCGAGATAGAAAAAGAAATCATCGAAAAACAGGAAGAGACCTTGAAAGGCTTGCAGGGACTGACCAAGATGGAAAGTTCCAGCTACAACAGTTTTGGTGAGGTCACCTTATCGTTTGCCCTGGAGACGGTAGTGGAAGATGCTCTGCTTCGGGTCTCCAACAAGCTCAACGAGGTGTCGAATTATCCTGACAATGCCGACGAACCCTTGATTGAGGCGGCGGGGGCGAACAATTCGCCGATTATCTGGATGGTCGTTAGACCAAAAAAAGATAACCCGGAAAACATTACCCATTTCATGACCTTTTTCGAAGATAATATCCGGCAGCATTTTGAAAGGATAAAAGGAGTCGGATCGATGTTTGTCTTCGGTGGCACCGAGGATCAGCTCCATGTTACCCTGGATATGGAAAAGATGGCCCAGAACAAAATCACCATCAACCAAGTCTCGGGTGTCATTCAGCAGGCCAATACCACTACCTCGGCAGGAGTGTTGGGGATCGGCCGGAAAAATTATCGGATTCGCACCATCGGCCAGTTTCAGAGTCCAACCGATGCTCTGGATGTGGTGGTCTATGACGACGGGCTGAAGAGGGTCTACTTACGGGATATCGCCACCATCGACAAGGCTTATAAAAAAGAGTCCGCCGCGGTACTGCATAACGGCGAGCAGATCATGGTGGTTGGTCTGCGCAAGGAGACCGGAGCGAATGTACTGGAAATGAGTGATCGGGTTGAAGAAGAGATCATTCGCCTCAATGAGAAGATTCTTGCCGATGAGGGGCTGTATATTGAGCTGGTGTACGATCAACGCAGCTATATCAATGCGGCCATCAATCTGGTAAAAAGGAATGTCTTGATTGGTGCTCTCCTCGCAGTTGCCGTCCTTCTTATCTTTCTGCGCAGTGTGCGTACTACCCTGGCGACGGCGGTGGCCATCCCCATCTCGGTCATCGGTACTTTTATTTTTCTCTACCTGGCCGGGAGAAATCTCAATGTTGTCAGTCTTGCCGGTATCTCTTTTGCGGTGGGCATGCTGGTAGACAACTCAATTGTCGTTCTGGAAAACATTGACCGGCATCGTAAAATGGGCAAAAGTGCCTACAGTGCTGCTCTTGACGGTGCCAAAGAGGTGTGGGGGGCGGTCTTTGCCTCCACCGCGACAACGGTTGCCGTTTTTCTGCCGGTTATCTTTATGCAGGAAGAGGCTGGACAGCTTTTTCGCGATATCGCCATTGCCATAACCTTTTCCATCCTGATCAGTCTGTTGGTCTCGATTACGGTTATTCCAACTTTGATACATCTGTTCTATAGAAACACAAAGGTTAAGGCGCCGAACAAACTACAGAGAAGTTACCTCGGGCCTTGGCTGGCAGAGCGGTTGATGCAGGTTTCAAGGTTCTGCTTGAAAAATGTTTTTACCCGGCTGCTGACGGTGATGCTTTTCACCTCCCTGTCCATCAGTCTGATTTATCTCCTTAAGCCACCGGCGGAATACCTGCCCCAGGGTAACAGGAATTTCATCCTCAATATTCTTATTCCTCCCCCCGGGTATTCCGTCGATAAATTCAAAGAGATGGGGGCGGGGATTTATGAGGAGGCGAAACCCTATTTTGCCGAGGACGGTAAAGACGGTTTCCCCATGATAAAACAGATGTTTTTCGTCGGCGCCGACCGCTTTACCCTCTTTGGCGCCATGTCCATCCATGAAACCCGGGGCGCGGAGCTGATTCCCCTCTTTACCAGGATTATGCAGGCCATTCCCGGCATCTTCGGTGTCAGCATCCAGGCGGGCATCTTTGAACAGGGACTTGGCCAGGGGCGGACTGTTGAGGTGAATATATCCGGGGAACAGATAGAGGACATAGCCGGCTCGGCAATGACTCTTTTCGGCGGAGTGAATGAGAAAATACCGGGAGCCCAGGTACGGCCAATTCCGTCACTTGAGACAAGTTACCCGGAGATTCTTGTCATCCCCAATAAAGAAAAACTTGCCGCCAACGGTCTTTCCGAACAGGATCTCGGTACCTATGTGGACATTCTCATGGATGGTCGCCGCATTGATGATTATAGTCCGGAAGGCATCAAAAAGATCGATCTGGTGTTGAAGGGCAGTGATAAAGAGTTCGATAGCCCGGAAAATATTCTGCAGGCGACTATCGTCAACAATTTTGGCGACCTGATCAAGGTGGGCGATGTGGCGGATCTGCAATACAGTCAGAGCATGCCGCAGATCAACCACCTGGAGCGTAAGCGGACGATTACCCTGCAGGTCACGCCACCGGCCGATCTGCCGTTACAGACGGCCATAGAAATTATTGAAAACGAGCTGGTGCAGCCGCTCTCCGCCGCGGGAAAACTAAAAAATGTGACGGTTACCATCGGTGGCAATGCCGATAAGCTTGTCTCAACCGGGGAGGCCCTGAAATGGAATTTGCTCCTGGCCCTGCTGATAACCTATCTGCTTTTGTCTGCCTTGTTTGAAAATTTTCTTTATCCGTTGATTATTCTTTTTACCGTACCCCTTGCGGCTGCCGGTGGTTTTGTCGGCCTGACGCTGGTCAATACTTTTATAACCCGGCAGGGCTTTGATGTCCTGGCTATGCTCGGTTTTATCATTCTCATTGGTACCGTCGTCAATAATGCCATACTTATTGTCCACCAGTCTCTTAATAACGTACGGTATAATGGCTTGGTTGGGCTGGAAGCGATTTCCGAAGCGGTACGCACGAGGATTCGCCCGATCTTTATGAGCGCAACTACCAGTCTGCTGGCCATGACCCCGTTGGTGCTGGCCACCGGATCGGGGAGTGAATTATATCGTGGTCTTGGAAGTATTTTATTGGGGGGGCTGGCCGTGTCGACCATGTTTACGCTGTTTGTCATCCCCGCCCTGTTGGCCTTTGTTATACGATTTGAAAGGAGTCGAACAAATGAAGCTGTATAGTCTCTTTATTACTACCCTTCTGGTACTTGGTGCCCCTGCGGGTTATGCGATGGATCTTGCCGAGATGCAGGCCTCGGCCTTGAATAACCGGCAGGTGGTTCGGCAATACATAACCTTCCTCGAGCAAAGTGAACAGGATATTGTTCGGGCCAGGAGCGGATATTATCCTTCGGTGGATATCGCCTACACGGCTAATTCCCTTGATGAAGCAGGTCGTTTTGAAGAAAAAGAGAATGCAATAGCCGTAGGCAGCGTAAGCTATAATCTTTTTGCCGGTTTTCGTGATAAATACACCTTGCTGTCGGCTGAAAAACAGCAAGAGGTTGAGCAGCATCGGCTGCAGGCCATCAAACAGGATATCCAGCTCAATGTCGCTCTCGCCTATCTGGAGGTCTCTGAACGGCTGGCAAATCGGAAAGTGGCCGAATCGGCGTTTGAGACACTGGAAAAAGTCTATCGGGATGGAGAAAGTAGGTATCAGGTCGGGCTTATCGGCAAGAATGATTTGTTAAAGTTTCGTGTCGATTATGATAATGCCGATATTGCTTTAAAGGCAGCCGATGGTGATTTGAAAAAGAGTGTCAATGTGCTTTCTCGGCAGGTGGGCAGCGAGATTACCTTGGCGGATCTGGATTTCGCCGATTTCAATAGACTTCCTCCGGCCATGGATAAAGATGATTATACTGGTAAAATGCTGGCACAAAGAAGTGAGATAAGGGCCTTGCAGGCAGTCATCGAGGCTGCTGCCGCCCGGGCGGAGGCAGAGCTGAGTGGCTATTACCCGCGTGTTGATGTGGTGGGCAGTTACAACAAGTATGATGATAACTATATCGTCGGTGCCGGCTCGCTGGAAGAGGATGAACTGCGGGCTCAACTGGTCATGTCAATGAATCTCTTCCAGGGATTTTATACCGAGGCCACCGTCGCCCGGGCGAAACTCGAAACCCGATCGGTGCAGTATGAGCTGGACGAGTTGAAGAACGAACTCACGAAGCAGGTGGCCAATCTGTATATCGATTTCATGGTAAGTCTCGAAAACGTCGTGGTCGCCAAGCGCTCCATTGAGCAGGCTGAAGAAAATCTGCGTATTACACAGCTCAAGTACAGCGAAGGGTTGGAGAGAGAATCCGATCTGCTCGATGCGATCACCAACCTGTCCAGAGCACAGTTTAATTTAGTCGCGGTGCGGCGAACGGCTTTCTTGAATAATTTCCAGTTGATTCGAATGATCGACGGTTTTTAGTACCGTACAGATTAATTTCTTGTTTTTTGCTGTGTTTTACGTAGTCGTCGAGCCGGCAGAGCCTGTTGAATACTGGAAACCTTTATTTCGAAACAGTCTCAGGCAGGCATCGACGACCTCGGGATCATAGAGAATACCTCTATTCCTGGTTATTTCCTCCAGGGCGGCGGCTCTGCCAAGGCTTGGTCGGTAGGGCCGATGGGTTTCCATCGTTTCGACGACATCGGCGACACATAAGATCCTCGATTCCAGGAGGATTTCTGTACCGGAGAGTCCCTGGGGGTAACCGGAACCATCTATTTTCTCATGGTGCTGCAGGACAATTTGATCGACACGCCAGGGGAAATCTATCTGATGTAAGATATCATAGGCAACCTGGGGATGTCGTCTGATCAACTGCAGCTCGGCATCGTTAAGAGGACCTGGTTTACTCAAAATCTCACCCGGGACGGAAATCTTACCCATATCGTGAATTAATCCGGCCATCTGCAGGCCCTTTGTCTCATGCTCCGGCAGTCCCATCTCTTTGGCAATTGCCAGGGAAAGATCAGTGGTACGCCTTTGATGGCCTGCCGTATAAGGATCTCGTTCTTCCAGGGTGAGGGACATCGCTTTGACAATTTCGTCAAGACTCTGTTGTAATTGCAGGTAACTGCGGCTGAGTTTTTTCTGGGTACGCTTACGTTCGTCAATTTCCTGCTGCAGCTGCTTGTTCAGTCTTTGCAATTCACCGGTACGTTCCTGGACAATATTTTCGAGCAGATCATGGTGTTCTTTTAATTTATCTTCCGCTGCTATTTCTTTGGAAACGACGGTTAACATGCCTAACGACAAATACATATTGTCTTGCTGGTATGCCTCGATGGTCGCCTGATCTTTGAGCCAGATCTTATTGCCCTGGCCAAGGGTGATTTTATATATAGCCTCAATTGTTCCGGACTTTACCCCTTCCTGCCGTAATTCTTCCCATGTGCTGCTGATTTCATCTTGGTTTTGTACCTGTTTTTCCATTCCGGCGGCAACATCCAGATCTTGATATATACGACGGTCAAGAACGCTCTTTCTAAAAACATCGGCAATCTCATGGTGCTCGCAGCCAAAGAGAGAAAGAAGATATTTCCCGGCATATTCATACCAGATTCTTTTGTCATTGCCCTTCCATACGGCGATATAGAGCATGGCTGCGCTGCCGGTATTCTCAAAGGCTTGGTAGCATGTGATGCACTCGGCAAGACGCTGTCTCAAAGCGATGGAATACCTGCCGGACAGCAGGATTCGCCCATGGTAATCCTTGTTGAGATGTGCGTCTGCAATTACTAAATCTTCCATAATTTCTTCTTTATAGCACTGTCGGCGATAGCTGATTGAAATCAAGGTGCCAGGGGTACTTGCACTCTTGTAAGAGTACTAAAAACAGCACGCTGGAGGAATCCAAAAGAGTCCCGACTTATTTCCCGTTTATTGCGGGGAGCACAGTAAATATTTTTGTCTTAGTCAAATTCGCTAGGGACATGCGTTGCCGAGCAGCTTTCCACAAAATTATCGATCAGCAGTCGGGCAATGGTTATTTTTGACGGCAGCAGTGGGAGGTCCTGCACGGAAAACCACCTGGCATCCTCTATTTCGTCATTGTCGACTTCTATCTCGCCGTCGATATACGTCGCGGAAAAACCAATCATAATCGAATGCGGGAAGGGCCAGGGCTGGCTGGCGACATAGCGGATATTGCCGATGCGGATATTCACCTCTTCCCGGACTTCTCGTTTCACCGCCTCCTCAAGGGTCTCTCCCGGTTCGACAAAACCGGCCAGAGTGCTGAACATTCCAGGGGGGAAGCGGGGCGCGCGGGCCAAAAGAATATGGTCTTCCCTGGTGATCGCCATGATCACCGCAGGTGACAGTCGGGGGAAGCTGACGAAACCGCAGGCCGGACAGATCTTGGCCAGTTCGGTTTGACGATTCTGCATAGGCGTACCGCACTTTCCGCAGAACCGATGTTCTCTGTGCCAGTGTAGGATCTGCATCGCCCGTCCAGCGAGAATGAAAAGGTCGTTTTCGACTATCCCAAACAGGGTTCTGAGACCCGTGAACCGCGTTGATACGGGTGGCGAGGTTTTCTTGGTGACTTCGGCAACAAAACAGTTTATCGCGCCGTATCGGCCGAGAAACTGACTGTAAATCGGCACGAGACCGAGCTGCTGCGGAGAGCGCGTGCAGATGGTGCTGCTGTCGTTGTCCTGTATGTCTACCAGCAGTTTTTCATCTTGAAAAATAAACCAGATGGCCGGGTCTGATGGTGATTCATCGGACCGATACGCAGCAATAAACCGGGTTTTTAATGCAAAGTACGAAGTTTCAGCCATGGTGATTGTCTAAAATGTTCGGCGTCGCAGACAGCCTCCTCGGTCGATTGGTCGATCTTCCTTGACATGACACGAGGAAATATTGGAATATAATAAATATAATAACCCTGTACGCTCTACTGGAAGAGATGGTTTCGTCTGATGATGTATTGACATTGCCATGACAAAAAGTCAAGGTGCGAGGGAATTAAAAATTTACGATCACGACGCAGAATAAGCCGTCTCTCGGCGGGAAGCGGCTGAGAAAAAATTTGTGAGGGAAAAATTTGAAAATACTGATAGCTGAAGACGAATTTACCACGCGGATGATGGTCCAAGTCTGTCTGGAAAACTGGGGATATCGTGTGGAGAGTGTGACCAACGGAGAAGAGGCTTTGGCCCAGCTGCAGAAGCCGGACGCAGCGCATATTGCTATTCTCGATTGGGAAATGCCCCTGCTTGATGGCGTCGAAGTGTGTCGGCGGGTGAAAGAGATGGAGGTTGAGAACCCGCCCTATATTATCCTGCTGACCGGTCGCGATAGTAAAACAGATATTGTCCGCGGCTTTGATGCCGGAGCCGATGATTACATGACCAAGCCGTTTAACGACGATGAGCTTCGGGCACGGACCCGGGTAGCGGAAAGACTGGTTCGCACCCAATCTTCGCTTTCGGAATCGGTGGTTGAGCTGCGCGAGGCGTTAAATCAGTTGGAGATACTGGAGAGCGGGGTGGAGATTTGTCGGGCCTGCCGGAAAATATTGAACAGATATAACCGGCAATGGCAAAGTTTTGATGAACTGCTGGAAAATAACGACAACCCGCACTTTGTCATCGATACCTGCCCCCACTGTTCCAAAGGATAGTGTTTGAAAAAACTGTGGGATAAACGTGGTGCTGCTGTGTTTATCCCTTCCTGCTTTCTTGTCACATTCCCACGGAAAACATCGCCTCCAGGTCGTGCTTGGAATAGGCCTTAAAAGCAAGCATCGTTTCGGTTTTAGTGATTTCCTGTATCGCGTGCATCTTTTTTGTCACAAGATTTGCCAGCTCTTCGTTTGTCGCAACCCGGACTATGGCGACCAGATCATAATTGCCACTCACTGAATAGACCTCCGATATCCCCGGGATACCTTCCAGCTGTTCTGCTACCTCGTTGATTTTTGATCGTTCGACGTTCATGAGAATAAAAGATGTGACCATGGCTTTCTCCAGCGAAGCTGTTTGGCTATTATTGTAAAATTAATTTTCTGTCAATTACGGCTTGTAACGTGCACATATACGATCGGATTCTAACGCCTTTGAGTAATTATTACAAATGAGGGATGCTTTTCCGCTGAAAAGAATTGGGGAAATGGATATAGTTCTCAATTAAGAATAACTCTTTTTATGAGGTCACCCATGCTGCCGGAAAAATATGAGCAATTTTATCGCAAGATTGTCGGGATCATCCCTAAAAATAATATCATCACTGATGCACTCAGAACCATTACCTTTGGGACCGATGCCAGTTTTTATCGTCTGGTGCCGAAAATTGTTATCAATGTCGAAAACGAGAAAGAGGTGCAGCTAATCCTTCGAGAAGCAAATAAGCTGCGGCTGCCGGTAACGTTTAGAGCGGCCGGCACCAGTCTGTCCGGCCAGGCCATAACTGACTCCATCCTCGTGCGGCTGGGCCAGGGATGGCGGAAATATAGAGTTTTTGACAATGCCGGTAACATACAACTGG
>CAYPPR010000016.1:0-3981 GCA_964412665.1 uncultured Desulfopila sp. | reverse complement strand
AGCCGGGGATAATCGGCAGTCATGCCAATGCGATACTTGCCGAATTTGATAAAAAAATCGGGCCTGATCCGGCCTCGATAGACAGCGCCAAGATCGGCGGCATCCTCGCCAACAACGCCAGCGGCATGTGTTGTGGCGTTGAGCAGAATAGCTACCAGACCCTTGACAGCATGCGCCTGGTGCTGGCCGATGGGACAGCCGTCGATACCGCCGAGGATAAAAGCCGGGCCGAGTTCGAGCGGAGCCATGCACCTGTTCTTGAAAAGCTGCGCCAGCTGCGGGCCCGAGTCCTGGCGGACGAGCAGCTCACTGAGCGGATTCGCTATAAATTCAAAATTAAAAACACCACCGGTTATAGTCTGAATGCCCTGGTCGATTTTGAGGATCCCTATGATATCATGATTCATTTGATGATCGGCAGCGAGGGCACCCTGGGCTTCATTTCCGATGTCGTCTATCGTACCGTGGTCGAGCATCGTCATAAGGCCAGCGCCTTGATTTTCTATCCGGATGTGAAAACCGCCTGTCAGGCCATTCCGATCCTGCGCAAACAACCGGTCGCCGCGGCTGAGCTGATCGATCGGGCCGGACTCCGTTCGGTGGAAGATAAAACCGGTATGCCGGCATATCTGCGGGAGCTGTCCGACACCGCCACTGCCCTCCTCGTCGAGACCCGGGCCGAGTCGGCGGAAATACTCAAGAGTCAGATCGCCGCCATAGAGGAGGCCTTGCAGGCGTTGCCGACAGCGCAACCTATTCTCTTTACCGATGTTCCGGCCGAGTTCACCGCCCTGTGGAAAATTCGCAAAGGCTTGTTCCCGGCGGTCGGCGCCGTCCGCAAGACCGGCACCACGGTCATTATCGAGGACGTTGCCTTTCCCGGGGAACACCTGGCCGATGCCGCTCTTGATCTGCAGGAGTTGTTTAAAAAATATGCCTATAATGAAGCGATTATCTTCGGTCATGCCCTTGATGGCAATCTGCATTTTGTTTTTACCCAGGACTTTTCCATCGCCTCCGAGGTGGTACGGTATCGCGATTTCATGGACGAGGTGGTCAAGCTGGTCGTCGAAAAATATGATGGCTCTTTGAAGGCGGAACACGGCACCGGTCGAAATATGGCTCCTTTTGTGCAAAAAGAATGGGGCGAGGCGGCCTTTAATCTGATGCGCGTAATTAAAAAGATCTTCGATCCGCTCAATCTCCTCAACCCCGGGGTCATCCTCAACGAGGACGCCGAGGCGCATATCAAGGATTTGAAGCCGTTGCCGGCAACCCACGAGATCGTTGACAAGTGTATCGAGTGCGGCTTCTGTGAGCCGGTTTGTCCGTCCAAGGATCTGACCTTTACCCCGCGACAGCGCATCGTCGGGCGGCGGGAGATCAGCAGGCAGCTGGCTGCGGCCGGCGGCGATGTCAAAAAGGTCAAGGCCCTGGTTAAGGCCTATCGTTATCCGGGAAAAGATACCTGTGCCGCCGACAGCCTCTGTGCCACACGCTGTCCCGTTGGTATAGACACCGGCAAGCTGGTCAAGGCCCTGCGGCAGGAGGCCAACGGCAAGATCGGCAACAGTGTCGCCGACTGGGTAGCGGGTCATTTTGGCGGTGTGGCCAGGACCATCAGCACCACCTTGAATGTCGTTGATTCGATCCACGAAAAGACCGGGACACCGTTTATGGAGACGGCTTCATCGTTAGCGAGGAAAGCGACCATGGGGCAGCTTCCCCTGTGGAATAAAGAGATGCCGTCCGGAGTGTCGAAAATTAGCAGAAAGACGGAGGCTGTGGCCAATCAACTGCAGGTAGTCTACTTTCCAAGCTGCGCCAGCCGGGCCATGAGCGGCCCGGCCAGAGATGATACCGAACGCGATTCCCTGCCGCGGAAGACCCAGTCTCTGTTGAAAAAAGCCGGCTATGCGATCATTTTTCCCGACAGGCTGGACAGCCTGTGCTGCGGGCAGGCCTTTGAAAGTAAAGGTTTCATGGCACAGGCCGACCAAAAGTCCGACGAATTGTCCGATGCGCTCCTGGCGGCCTCCAATAATGGTGCTATTCCGGTCCTTTGCGACACCAGCCCCTGCTTTTACCGCATGCAGGCAACCCTTGATAAACGCCTGCAGCTTTTTGAGCCGATCGAATTTGTCCTCACCTATTTGATGGACCGGCTCAGTTTTACCCAAATGGATGTTAAAGTGGCCGTGCACCCGACCTGTTCCACTAGAAAGCTGGGCCTGGAAAACAAGCTCGAACAGCTGGCCAGGGCCTGCGCCAGGGAGGTTATCATGCCTGCGGATGTTTATTGTTGCGGCTTTGCCGGCGACCGCGGATTTAGTTTTCCGGAATTAAACGAAGCAGCCTTAAAAGATCTCCGTGACCACGTCTGTACCTGCGAGGCGGGCTACTCCACCAGCAAGACCTGTGAAGTTGGCTTGTCTCTGCACGGCGGCATTCCCTACCGGTCTATTCTCTACCTGGTGGATCAGGCGAGTGAACCTCTGGCGAAATAGCCAGGCAGAAAAGAGTCGTAATTAAATCTCCTTCAACGGTTTTCATCTTGCCTCTTCTCGTGTCGTTTTTGTTACTGTTTCGGTGGTCACTTCTGTAATTTTTCTATACGCCCGGTAATGAAGCAGCAGTAGGGTCGGATATCGTCAGAAAAAATTTCTAGTTCTATCGTCGGTAGCAGCCTGTTTTCTTGTCAAGAAAAGAAGTATTTCCGCCAACAGGTTGTTGATTTTCTGGTATTTATCCGGGGGCTGATCGAGTATCACTGCTTCGGGCTGGACGAATTTTGACGGCAAAATTTCCGCCCGACAGTTTGTCATTATCGCCCGGGCCGATTCAGGCGTAGTTTCCAGATGAAATTGCAGGCCTATTACCTTGTGTCCGACCTGAAAGGCCTGATTCTCACATCCTTCGCTTGTTGCCAGGAGCACTGCGCCTTCAGGCAGATCAAAGGTCTCACCATGCCAGTGGAAAACGTCGATGACAGGCGGAAAACAAAAAATCCCTTCATGTTCGGAAGGAATACCCTGCACGGGAAACCAGCCGATTTCCTTGCGACGATTGGGATATACCGCTTCTCCCAATGCACTGGCGATAAGTTGGGCACCAAGGCAGATGCCGAGTACTGCCTTGCCGGATTCAATGGTCTGTCGGATGAACTGTTTTTCCAACCTCAACCAGGGAAAACGTTCTTCGTCATTGACACTCATAGGACCGCCCAGGATGACGAGGAGATCAAACTGGTCGGGAGATGGTACGGAAGTCGACCTGTAAAACCGCGTCACGGTTACCCGGTAACCGGCAGATTCGAGCCAGGGACCAATACTGCCAAGATCTTCAAAGGGAGCATGTTGCAGATAGTGGGCACGCATGTCATTCTCCTGTAAGTAGAAATGCATCCTTTGTTATCATTTCATGAAATAATAACGTAATCATTACCAGCAAGTGGAGCAATGATGTCTATGTCGACCAGGAAACAATTATAAAAGTCACAGAGAGAATCGACGGTACAGGGGGGAGAGGGTGCTGTTTTTCCGCCTATGCTGTCACCAAAAACAGATAGGCGGAAAAGTATATTCAGGATTTATTCTTCTATTACTACGTATCCTTTACCATTGCAGGTCGGACACTCTTGCTCGGGTGTACATTGCATATCATCCCCTTCTTCCTGCGTGCCACTCCATTCCCGGTCAGCCTCACAGACACCTTCGATAACTTTCTTGCCTTGACAGGTTGGACATGGGGTGCGTTTTTCTTCGGTCATGTATTTCTCCTTTTAAATGTTTCTTGATTTGAACTGCACATAAAAATATTCAAGCTATTCCTCTATGAGGTAATCCTTGAGTTTTTCCATAAGCGATTCAGGGAGTTCACGCTTGTACATGAATGCCTCCGCTTCTTCGCCGGTAATCTGTTTTTTCACCTCGAGAGGGAGTGAACGTAATATCGCCACGCGTTCGGCATCCGGTTTTTCTT
>CAYPPR010000015.1:0-74743 GCA_964412665.1 uncultured Desulfopila sp. | reverse complement strand
CGTTGTTACAATTTTTCTATCATTACGACGTACTTCAGTACGCCGAAATAATAGAAAAATTGTACGCCTCCAATATGAAGCTTTTGACGCATCCATCCGAAGATATAATTTTTTACGAGTCGGATTACAGGATGGCTAAGTAAAAAACTGTTTATTATCAAGACGTTTTTGCAAAGAACTGCTCGTCCTGCTTGCAATGCGCACAGCTTAACGATACAATAGCCCGTCACGCGAAAAACTTATCCTCTCAAACTCGTAAAAACTTACATCTTCGGATGGCGACGTAAAAAAACATATGCTTCTCACATTTATTACCTATTGTGCCGTTGGCGCCATTGCCGGAATTCTCGCCGGATTACTCGGTATCGGCGGCGGACTGGTCATTGTGCCCATGCTCGTCTACGTCTTTGCTCTCAACAATATTCCCGCCGAGTTGACCATGCATCTGGCCCTGGCCACCTCCATGGCGAGTATTATGTTTACCTCGGTGTCAAGCTTTATGGCCCATCACCGGCGGGGGGCGGTGCACTGGGATGTGGTGAAGCGGATCGTCGTCGGTATCCTCATCGGCACCTTTCTCGGCTCCTGTTTTGCCTCGGCTATGTCGACGAATTTTCTAAAAGTGTTTTTTGTTCTCTTTCTCTACGTCGTGGCGGTGCAGCTGCTGCTCAATAAAAAGCCGAAAGGCGGACGTGAACTGCCGGGGAAACTGGGCATGTTCGGCGTGGGCAACGGTATCGGCGTGGTGTCGAGTCTGGTCGGTATCGGTGGTGGCTCGCTGTCGGTACCGTTTATGCTTTGGTGCAATATCCCGGTCCATCATGCCATCGGCACCTCGGCGGCTATCGGTTTGCCTATCGCCGTGGCCGGCACCGTCGGCTATATCGTCAACGGCTGGAATATCGCCACGCTGCCGCAGTATTGTGTCGGTTATGTCTATCTGCCGGCTCTTGTCGGTATTGCCGCCGTCAGTGTCCTGACCGCGCCGCTCGGCGTCAAACTGGCCCATAGTCTGCCGGTGGACCGCTTGAAGCGCATCTTTGCCCTGCTGCTATTGGGCGTGGCGACGAAGATGCTGCTTGGGGTTATTTGATTTATTACTTCCGTCACGAAAAAACGCACGGCCTGCCAGGCAGACCGTGCGTTTTTGGCAGCGGATTCGGTGCTGGAAATTTACGCGATTACTTCGGGATGCTGCCCTCAACCCCTTCGACATACCAGTTTAAGCCAAGCAACTCTTCGTCGGAGATAACCTCTCCGGCTTTGACCACCAGCTCACCTTTCTGATTCTTGATCGGCCCTTCGAATGGGTGCAGGGTGCCGTCGATAATCGCCTGCTGTACCTCGTCGGCTAATTGCCGGACATCAGCCGGAACAGCGTCGCCGTATGGCGCCATTTCGACCATTCCCTCTTTAAGACCATCCCAGGTATCCGTCGATGTCCAGGTGCCGTCCATCACTGCCTTGACCCGATCAATATAATAGTTGTTCCAGTTATCGATAATCGAGGTCAGTTGCGCTTTCGGGGCGAAGGCCTTCATGTCGGAAGCCTGGCCGAAAGCATAGACACCGCGGTTTTCCGCGACCTGCAGAGGTGCCGGAGAATCGGTGTGCTGGGTGATAATGTCCGCGCCCTGGTCGATAAGGGCCTTGGCGGCATCCCCTTCCTTGCCGGGATCAAACCATGAGTTCACCCAGACCACCTTGACGGTTGCCTCGGGATTGACTTTGCGCAGGGCCAGGGTAAAGGCATCGATGCCGCGAATAACCTCGGGGATGGGGAAAGAGCCAATGTATCCGACGACATTTGATTTGGTCATCTTGCCGGCAATGGTGCCCAGTACCGTCCGGCCCTCATAAAAACGGGCGGAATAGGTACTGACATTGTCCGCCCGTTTGTAGCCGGTGGCATGTTCGAACTTGGTATTTTTAAATTGCTTGGCGACCTTCAGGGTCGGATTCATAAAGCCGAAGGAGGTGGTGAAAATAATATCGTGGCCGGCGGTGGCCAGCTGACGGATCACCCGTTCCGCATCCGCTCCCTCCGGGACACTCTCGACATAGGACGTTTTAATGCCCAGTTCTTTTTCCAGGGCCAGACGGCCTTGATCATGTTGGTAACTGTAGCCATGATCGCCGATTGGGCCGACATAGACAAAAGCCGCCGTGGTCTCCGCGCAAGCAGTGCCGGCAACGGCAAGGCTCGCGGTAAGCATCAATGAAAATAACGTTTTTTTCAGCATGGTTTCTCCTTTTTTGAGTTGACTCATTTTGATAAAAAATACTGCTGCCAAGAGACAGCATTTGGATTAACGACTCGGATGAAACGGTCGGCCCAGGCTGGCCGGGGCATTTAATTTAATCTTGGAAATATCCCTGGATATGATCACCAGGACAATGATCGTCGCCAGATACGGCAACATGGCCATGATCTGGGAGGGAATAGCGATACCCAGCGCCTGGGCATGTAATTGCAAAATTGAAATGCCGCCGAACAGGTAGGCGCCCAGCAGAACGCGGCTGGGACGCCAGCAGGCAAAGACCACCAGGGCCAGGGCAATCCAGCCGCGTCCCGCGGTCATCTGTTCGACCCACATCGGTGAATATGCCAGCGACAGGTAGGCACCGGCGAGTCCGGCCATGGCTCCACCAAACAGTATCGCCATGAATCTGATCTTCACCACCGAATAGCCCATGGCATGGGCGGCATCATGGGAATCGCCGACTGCGCGCAGAATGAGACCCGCTCGGGTTTTATGCAAAAAATAATGGATGCCGGCGACCATGGCGATTGACAGGTAGACGAGGAAATCCTGTTGAAAAAACAAGGTACCGACAACCGGCAGGGCGGCGAGACCGGGGATGGCAATTTTAGGAATGCCCTCGTAGGCAATACCGACCATGCTCTGCCCCATCAAGGCACTAAGGCCGATGCCGAAAATAGTCAATGCCAGGCCGGTAGGCACCTGGCTGGCGTGAAAGGTGAGCACGAACATGGCAAAAATCGCCGCCATGCATGCTCCGGCAAGGATAGCGGCGATAACGGCAATGGTCGCACTGCCGGAGGCGTGCACGGCAATAAAGCCGATTATCGCCCCCATCACCATCATGCCTTCCACCCCCAGGTTCAACACCCCGGATTTTTCCGTGACCATTTCCCCAAGGGCGGCAAACAGCAGCGGTGTTGCGGCGGTGATAATCGTCAGCATTGCCGGAATAAGTATATCCATCAGCTTTTCTCCCTGGCCCGGGCAGGCGAACCGAACTGCAGACGATAGAGGATCAGGACATCACTGGCCAGTAAGAAGAACAGCAGCAGGCCCTGAAACACACCGGTCACGGCGACGGGTAAATTGAGTTGAATCTGGGCGGTTTCTCCGCCCAGATAGGTTAAAGCCAGCAGTAAACCGGCAAGCAGCACACCAAGTGGATGCAGTCGCCCGACATAGGCGACAATAATGGCGGTAAAGCCGTAGCCGGGGGATATGGTCGGCAGTAACTGGCCGATGGGGCCGGATACCTCAATGGTGCCGGCGAGTCCGGCCATGCCGCCGCCGAGAAGAAGGGTGGTCCAGATGATTTTCGCGTGACTGAATCCTGCATGCTCGCAGGCCGCCGGGGCGGAACCGGCGACTTTGATTTGATAGCCGAGCAGGGTTCGAGAGAGAATAATCCAGCCCAGGGCGACGGCGACCAGAGCAATAATGGCGCCGATATGCAGCCGGGTGCCTTCCTGCAAAAGAGGCAGCAAGGCCGAGTCGCTAAACTGCCTCGATTCGGGGAAGTTGAAACCATCCGGATCTTTCAAGGGGCCGTGCATCATCAGGTTTAAGAACAAACCGGCGACGTAACTGAGCATGAGACTGGTGAGAATCTCGTTGGCATTGAAGCGGACGCGCAAAAAGGCGACGATGGCCGCCCAAACGACGCCGCCGAGAACACCGGCACATAACATCAGGGGGATGATATAAAAACCCTCCCGCTCATAAAAAAACAGGGCCACCACCCCGCCGCATATGGCCCCCATGGTTAACTGGCCTTCGGCGCCGATATTCCATACTCCGGCCTTAAAACCTAAGGCCAGGGCCACCCCTATTAATACCAGGGGGGTGGCCTTGACGCCGAGCTCGGCCAGGCCATAAACGCTTGACAGGGGTTCGATAAAAAATGCGTGCAGGGCGGCAAGGGGGGGGACGCCCATAATAATAAAGAGGATGATCCCGGCCAGCATAGACAATACCAGGGCGAGAACCGGCGACAGATAGACCATCAATTTAGAAGGAAGCCGGCGTCTAACTAAGTGAGGCCACATGGGCATCTCCTTTTTCCAGCGAGACACCGGCCATGAGCAGCCCGACATTTTCAACGGTCATTTCCGCCGTAGGATAAAAGGGCGACAAGCGTCCACCGCAGATTGCCCCGATCCTATCCGACATTTCCATTAACTCATCGAGATCCTGAGAGATAACCAGCACTGCGGCGCCCCGGTCGGCCAGTTGGCGCAGTGACTGACGTATCGTCTGCGTTGCCCCGGCATCAACGCCCCAGGTCGGCTGGGAGACAATAAGAATATCCGGCTGCTGGGTCAGTTCCCGGCCGATGATAAATTTTTGCAGATTGCCACCGGACAGGCTGTTTGCCGGCACCTTGGAGCCCGAGGTCTTCACCCCGAAATCGGCAATGACCTTATGGGCAAAGGTTCTCGTTTTCGAGTAATTGATGAGGCCTCTTGCCAGCAGGCCCATGCGCTGAAATCCGGTCATAAAGGCATTGTCGACCAGATCCATATCCGGAATGGCGCCATGACCCAGTCTTTTTTCCGGCACACTGGCCATCCCTGCCTTCCGGCGGGCGTTGGGGCCAAGTTTGCCGGAATGGTGGTTTTCGATAATGATACTTGCCGCCGACCGGCAGCTCTCTTCGCCGTTCAGGGCTTTGAGCAGCTCATCCTGACCATTGCCGGCAACCCCGGCAATACCGACGATTTCCCCGGCGCGCACCTCAAGGTGGATATCGGTTAAGGAAATACTGGTATTATCCATTGCCGGCATCGTCAGGTTGTCAACCTTCAAGCGTATTGCCCCGGTGGCGACGACCTGGCCCCGGGCAATTTTTTCCATTTCTTCGCCCATCATCATGGTGGCCAGCGACGAGGTGCTCTGTGTATCGACGGTAACCGTATCGATACGTTTGCCGAGGCGGAGGATCGTTGCCTGGTGGCAGAGGTGTTTTATTTCATCGAGTTTATGACTGATATAAAGGATAGACAGACCTTCTTCGGCCAGGCGATTCAAGGTCAGAAATAATTTCCGTACTTCCTGCGGGGTTAATACCGAGGTCGGTTCATCCATCACCAGCAAGCGAGGATCCTGCAGGAGGCAGCGGATTATTTCAATGCGTTGCCGCTCGCCGACGGACAGGGTGTAGACATGTCGATGCGGATCAAGAGGCAGGCCGTATCGTTCGGATATCTCCGTAATTTCACCGGCCAGTTGTTGCAGATCCACCTTTCGGTTCATGCCCAGTGAAATATTTTCGACCACGGATAAGGAATCAAACAGCGAAAAATGCTGAAAGACCATGGCGATGCCGAGATCCCGGGCATGGGCCGGGCTATCGATCTCGACCGGTCGGCCATTAAACAGGATAGTGCCGGCATCCGGCTTGAGAATGCCGTAGATCATCTTTACCAGGGTTGATTTTCCGGCGCCGTTCTCCCCCAGCAGGGCATGGATTTCACCGGGTTTTATTTTTAAATCAACCGCATCGTTGGCAAGCACGCCGGGAAATGATTTGGTAATACCTTGTAATTCTATTAAATATGGAGATGTGTCTTTCATGAATCCATTGCTGAGAAGTAAACGTTATTGCTATCTGACATTGGCACAACCTACTTTATTTTGTTCTTTTATTATATTTTTTTGGCAGTATATCAATATTAAATATTCATTCTGGTGCAGAACAGCTACTGGTGTTCGATGCATCGGTCGATTTTTTTCAGAATGGGCGCCGCATTTGTCACCGTGACCTTCGTCGGTTTGATTCCGCTCGGGCGCGTACTGTTTCTTGATAATGTCCGTCTCTTGTAAGCCTTTCTCCAATAACCTCAATGCGAAAAACCATGCTATGTCATTTTCTCTTCTTGGCCTGTCCGAACCTCTGCGTCGTGTTCTTTCTGAACAGGGCTATAACGCGCCTTTTCCCATTCAGAAAAAGGCGATTCCGGCGGTGCTCGCCGGCAGAGATGTCTTGGCCGCGGCGGAAACCGGCACCGGCAAGACCGCCGGCTTTGTCCTGCCCCTGCTGCAACGTCTGGCCGGCGGCAGCGCCGCACCGGCCAATCATATCCGCGTGTTGATTCTGACGCCGACCCGGGAGCTGGCGGTGCAGGTGGCCGAGAGTGTGGCAACCTACGGCAAATACCTTTCACTGACCTCGGGGGTGGTCTACGGCGGGGTGAAGATTAATCCGCAGATGATGCAACTGCGCCGTGGCCTTGATGTGCTGGTAGCGACCCCGGGACGTTTACTCGATCTGTCTACCCGGAATGCCGTGAAGTTTTCCCAGGTCCAGACGCTGGTGCTCGATGAGGCGGATCGTTTGCTCGATCTCGGTTTTTTAAGCGACATCCGGAAAATCATGGCAATGCTGCCGAAAAAGCGACAGAATCTTCTTTTTTCCGCCACATTTTCTCAAGACATACGCGCCCTGACGGAGATGCTGCTGAAAAATCCGCTGAAGATAGAGGTCGGCCCGAAAAACAGTCCGGCAAAAAGTGTCAAGCAGTACCTGTACGAGGTCGATAAGACGAGAAAGGCGGGCCTGCTCAGTCATCTGGTACGCGATCGGGACTGGCGGCAGGTTCTGGTTTTTATCCGGACGCGGGAGGGCGCCGATCGGTTGGTACAGAGGTTGGAACGCGATGGTATTGTTGCCGCCGCTCTGCACGGGGACAAGGGGCAGCAGGAGCGCAGCCGCGTTCTTGCGTCCTTCAAGGCCGGGGATATTCGCGTCCTGGTGGCAACCGACATCGTTTCCCGTGGTATCGATATCAATGAACTGCCCCAGGTGGTCAATTTTGATCTGCCTCAGGTTGCCGAGAATTATATCCATCGCATCGGTCGTACCGGTCGGGCCGGAGTGGCGGGGGTGGCTGTTTCACTGGTGAGTGCCGATGAGGTGAAACATCTCACGGCAATCGAGAGTCTCATCGGCCAGGCGCTGGTGCGCGAGGTGGAGACCGGTTTTATTCCGAGGCACAGTGTGCCGTTAACTCGGTCAATGGTGCTGCGCCCGAAAAAGCCGAAGAAACCGAAAAAGCCCAAGTAAAAAAACCTACAGTTTCCAGCCCCAATAGGTGAGAAAACCGGGGAAGTCTTTCAGGTCCGAGGCCTTTCTCGCCCAGAATTTCAGACTGGTGTAGAAGATGGTATCGCTGGTGTCAGCCGCCCCATAGGCCTTGTCTTGTCCGACATAGCGATCAAAAGCCCACCAGCTGATAAGCAGCCATTCTAAAAACTTTGTATTGTTTCTGACATAGCCGGCGCGGGGACCGTCCATTTCAAAAAAGGACTCCGTGCCGTTTTTATAGGGCAGCTGATAGAGATCGCCCATCGGAAATATTGTCATCTCCCGGCTCGCATAAACCTGCTGCAGGCTGACGTGTTCTCTCAGTGCGACATCGCTGATGCGATGGGTGTCGCTCTCTAAGGTGAAGACTATTTTTTCCAGATTTTCCGCCTGATTGGGCTGTAGCCGACTGGGCAGACTCTGGCCGTAAATCGACTGGCGGTGGGTTGGCCAGTCCGCGGGAAACCACTCTTCAGGCATGGCGGTCGTCGGTAAAAAAGCGAGGAAGCAGCCGCAGGTATGCACCGTCGTCACCAGGAGCAGTTGATCGTTTGCATCGAGAGTATAGATTAGCAGCAGGCCGGGATTATTGCCGGCGGTCAGGTGCCATGTGTCAAGAGCGAAGGGAACCTTCTCAAAATGTATCCTGTAGAGCAGATTGCGGTATGTTCCTCGGGGGGTGGTGAATTTCTGGGTTTCAAAAAAGACAGCCGGTGTATCCGGGTCGACGTATACCTCTGCTTTTTCATCGGCCCGGGTGCGGACGCTCGGCATGCCGATGCGGTTGTAGGCCTCTTCGGCATTTTTGATGAGAAATACCGGGGTATGCAGTCTTTTGCCAGGAACTGCTGGTGGAGGCTGATATAGCACTTCCCTTTCGGCGAGGCCGGCAGGGGAGCGGGCACAACTGCTGAGCAGGACAAGAAGAGCGAGAGAGAACAGTACCTTGAGGATCTTTTCGGTTTTAATTTCGGCTTTAGTTGTGCCTTTAATGACGGCAAAACGGTTGTTTTTGCTCACAGTGGACCTCATTTGATGAAGTGGTACCTGCTGCTGTTCCCCGGTCTGCCGGAAAGTAAAAAAAACCCCGGTTGTGCCAACAGGCACACAACCGGGGTTTTGTTAATTATAATTAGACATCCATGTCGGCAGGTTCGTAGTACTCTTTCGGATGCTGGCAGCTTGGGCATTTTACTGGTGGCTCGGTCCCTTTATGGGTGTAACCACAGAGAGAACAGCGCCATTTGATGGGTTGTTCGCGGGTAAATACGGTCCCTTTTTCAACCATTTCGAGCAATCTTTTGTATCTTTCACGGTGTTCCGCTTCAATTTTGCCAATCTGCTTGAACAGCATAGCGGCTTCCATGTTTCCTTCTTCTTCGGCCTCTTTGGCAAAAGTAGGATACATGGTCATGGTTTCATAATCTTCGCCTTCAACGGCCTCTTTCAGATTTGCTGCCGTATCGCCGATTCCATTTAGAAGCTTAAAGTGATCGTTGGCATGGCGCATTTCATTAAACGCCGTCTCGTCAAAAATCTTGGCGACGTAATGATAGCCTTCCTTCCGGGCAACCTTGGCAAAAAAAGTGTATTTGTTGCGTGCCTGTGATTCGCCTGAAAATGCAGCCTTTAAGTTTTCAATGGTTTTGCTCATGTAATCCTCCATATAGGGGTTTGTTTTTGGGCCGTGTTCCAATGAACACTGCTGACTTGTTGCGCACACAGTAATGATTCCTATTTACAGTAGAGCGTTTTTTCTGTCAATGATTTTTTTCGACGGCCGGATGTTTTGCCGGGGCTATGCCTGTTGTTCCGTGTTCCGCTGACAGCCTTCCAGGTTATACGACCATTTTGTTTTTCCGGGTGAACGGCCACTTTTCTTGGCGAGAAACAAGAAAAGACGAAAATATTGGGGAAGACACGAAAGAATGGCGGAATATAAAGATGATAGGCGTGATTTTTTATGTAGCTTTTATCTGACGCATAATGTATTAAAAAGGGTTGTTCGTATGTAGCTCTTAAGAGTGGCGCCATTGTAGGACGCCAATAATGATAGTAGTACCCTGTTGAGTCAGTTGAGTAAGGAGTTGCAGCAAGCTGCAACTCCTTACTTTTTTATTTTCCCACAGCTTTTTATAAGCGAGGCCGGATGGAAGCCGGTTGCAACGTTGCAGAGGACAGCAGCCATGAGTAAGGATTTATCAAAAGTAAGAAATATTGGTATCAGCGCCCATATCGATTCGGGAAAGACGACCTTGACCGAGCGTATCCTGTTTTACACCAAGCGGATCCATGCGATCCATGAGGTACGCGGGAAAGACGGTGTCGGGGCAAAGATGGATTCCATGGAACTTGAAAAAGAGCGTGGTATTACCATTCAATCCGCCGCGACCTACTGTTCCTGGGGAGATATTGACATTAATATAATTGATACCCCTGGACACGTTGATTTTACCGTTGAAGTTGAGCGGGCTCTCAGGGTTCTTGACGGAGCGGTACTGGTGCTTTGTTCGGTTGGCGGGGTGCAGTCCCAGTCAATCACCGTCAACAGGCAGATGACCCGTTATAATGTTCCTCGGATTGCTTTTATCAATAAATGCGACCGTACCGGTGCCAATCCTGAAAAAGTGACAAAGCAGCTGCGGGATAAACTTGACCTCAACGCCCATCTGCTGCAGATGCCGATTGGTTTAGAAAGTGACCTGAAAGGTGTCGTTGATCTTGTTACCATGAAAGCGGTTTATTTTGATGGTGAGAGTGGGGAAGACATCCGTATAGAAGAGATTCCCGCAGCAATGCTTGATGAAGCCCAAGAGAAGCAGGAGGCATTGCTTGAAGAAGTGTCCATGTTCTCCGATGAGCTGATGGAAGCATTGCTCGAAGGGAGCGAAGTCGATACCGCGTTGGTGTACGACGCCATTCGAAAAGGAACGCTTGCCCTTCAGTTTACTCCTGTTCTCGTTGGTTCAGCCTATAAGAATAAGGGCGTTCAGTCCTTGCTCGATGCCGTTGAGGGCTATCTGCCCTGTCCGACGGACGTTGTCAATATGGCCCTTGATCTGAACGACGGCGAAAATGAATTCCCGGTCAGCAACGATCCCAAAGATCCTCTTATTATGCTCGCCTTCAAACTGGAAGACGGCCGCTATGGACAGCTGACCTATACGCGAACCTATCAGGGCACCTTGAACAAAGGCGACACGGTCTATAATAGAAGGACCGGCAAGAAAGTGAAAGTCGGTCGTCTCTGTCGCATGCATTCCAACGAGATGGAAGAGATCGAATCGTGTGGTTCCGGGGATATCGTCGCCCTGTTCGGTATCGATTGCGCCTCGGGTGATACCTTCACCTCCGACGGCATCTCCTGTTCGATGACCTCGATGCATATTCCCGAGCCGGTTATTTCCCTGGCGGTCATTCCTGCCGATAATAAGGCACAGATCAATATGTCCAAGGCGCTGAACCGGTTCACCAAGGAAGATCCAACCTTCAAAACCTTTGTCGACCATGAAACCGGCGAGACCATCATCTCCGGCATGGGTGAGTTGCATCTGGAAGTATATATCGAGCGGATGAAACGCGAGTACGGCGCCGTCGTCGAAGTCGGCGCCCCGCAGGTCGCTTATCGGGAGACCATTTCCCAGCGGGCGGACTTCAACTACACCCACAAAAAGCAGACCGGTGGTTCCGGTCAGTTTGGCCGGGTCGCCGGTTATCTGGAACCGCTTGAGGACGGTGAGTACGAATTTGTCGACAGCATCGTCGGCGGTGTTATTCCCCGTGAATTTATCGGTTCCTGTGATAAAGGATTTAAAAAATCCCTGGAGAAGGGCTCCCTGTGCGGCGCACCGATTACCGGTGTACGCTGTGTCATCAATGACGGCGCCTACCATGCCGTCGACTCCTCCGATGTGGCTTTTCAACTTGCATCGGTTGGTGCTTTTAAAGAAGGCTATCTCAAGGCGAAACCGGCGATTATGGAACCGATAATGAAAGTTGCCGTCGAGGGACCCTCCGAGTTTCAGGGATCGATCATGGGTTCGATCAATCAGCGACGTGGCATGATTATCGGTACAACCGAGGAAGGCAACTACTCCGTTGTCGAGGCCGAGGTGCCGCTTTCCGAAATGTTCGGCTATTCTACCACCCTGCGATCATTGACCCAGGGCAAGGCCGAGTTCACCATGGAATTCGCAACCTTCAAGCAGGTGCCGAAGAGTGTCAGTGAGCAGTTGATTAAAGAGTATCAGGACGAACGGAAGAACGGTTGATAAAGTTTCTGCTTCAGATTACAACTAGAGTCTGTTGACAGGTCTATTGCATGGTCTGTTGACAGGCTGTAATAATATACGGATGACTGCACTAACGATGCAGGTTGAAAAGGATTAAAAAAGGTGAACTGCCATGGGAAATGAGCTGATTGTTAATAATCCACTTCGGGCTCTTGGTCTTGAGGAAAAGGCGGGCGACGCTACTAGTCAAGCAATGATGGGCTTGGTCATGGCCAGGGCCGGACTGGGCAAGACTGCAATTCTGGTGCAATTCGCCCTCGATTGTATGTTGCTTGGCAATAAAGTGCTGCATGTGTCTATCGGCGAAGGGGTCGACAAGACGCGGACCTGGTACGATGATATTCTTTCTCTGCTGACCGATGGAGAGAAACTGGAGTCTATCCCGGAAGTCATGAAAAATCGCATGATCATGACGTTCAAGGAGAGTTCTTTCTCCAAAGCCAAGCTCGAAGAAAGACTTGATGATCTGGTGCAGCAGAATATCTATAAGCCGGAATGTCTGATTATAGACGGGTATGATTTTGAAAACAATGACAAAAAATCACTTGAGGAGCTGCGCGATTTCATGAATACGCGCGGTCTGAAAATGATCTGGTTCTCGGCGCTCAGCCATCGTGGGGACACGCGGGTCAGCCCCGACGGTGTTCCGGCTCCCTGTCATGAGGTGGATATGCTGTTCGATACCATCCTGCTGATCAAGCCTGAAGGGGATGCCATGAATCTGAATATAGTCAAGTGCGACTCCTGTTCGGTTGACCCCGGTTCGACGCTGATGCTTGATCCTTCGACGATGCTTATTAAACAGGTCTAGGCCCTGTCGAAGAGCTTTCCGAGAAGGCCCCTTGTGCCGGTGCCGGCTCATGGAAGAATTGCAGGATAAAAAACGGGATGCTGACGAAGCATCCCGTTTTTGTGTTTCCGGTATGGAGAAGGTGAAGTTATGAGATTCAGACCGTGTATTGATCTCCACGGCGGTGTGGTGAAGCAGATTGTCGGTTCGACGTTAAACGATGCCGATCCGGAGGCGGTGCAGACCAATTTTGTCGCCGAAAAATCACCGGCGTGGTTTGCCGAGTTGTATCGTGCCGATAACCTCACCGGGGGACATATCATTATGCTTGGACCGGGTAATAACCCGGCCGCTGAAGAGGCTCTTGCAGCCTGGCCGAACGGGATGCAGCTCGGTGGAGGCATCACCGCCGACAACGCCCGGATGTGGCTGGAAAAAGGTGCTTCCCATGTCATTGTTACCTCCTATGTTTTTCAAGACGGTAAGATTAACATGGCCCGCCTGAAAGAATTGGCTGACACGGTTGGCCGACAACGGCTTGTCCTTGATCTGAGCTGTCGAAAAAAAGGTGATGCCTATTATATCGTCACCGACAGATGGCAGAAATTCACCAAGGTGGTCCTTGGCCATGATGTTTTCGCCGAACTAGCAGACTTCTGTGATGAATTTCTTATTCATGCTGCCGATGTCGAAGGAAAATGCGCCGGCATCGATCGATATCTGGTGGAAAAACTTGCCGAGTGGAGTCCTCTGCCGACCACCTATGCCGGCGGCGTCAGGGATCTGTCGGATCTGCAGCTGGTGCAAGAGGCCGGCAAAGATAAAATCGATGTGACTATCGGCAGTGCCCTGGATATATTCGGCGGGAAAAGACTGACCTACAGGCAGGCCCTGGCCTATTGTCGCGGGGAATTGCACGAAGCACGATTATTTCCGTATGAATCTTGACCTTGTCGCTTTCTTTCGATACAATATTTTGCAGTAATGACGGTTGGATCACGCGCATATCCGCGGCACCGGTAAACGTCTCCACCTTTAGAGGATATGCTGTTATAAAGCTTTTTCGGTGAACGTTTATCCATTTTAAAACTGAATTATGGTTATAAATAAAGAAAAGCAGCGAAGGGACATCGACAGATTTATTCAAAGGATGCCCAGCCTGTCAACGACGGTCGGCAAGGTTATGGAAATCTGCAGCCGCACCGATGCATCACCGAATGAGCTGAATAAAGTTATCTCCCTTGATCCGGTTCTGACCGGGCAGGTCCTCAAGCTCATCAATTCCGCCTACTATTCGCTGGTCAACAAGGTCACCTCCCTCACCAGAGCGATCACCATGCTGGGCATGAACACCGTGAAAAATATGGCCCTCAGTACCGCCATTATTCGCAGTGTTGCCGGAGCAAAAAAGTCCAGGGCCCTGCCGACTACCAAGTTCTGGGCGCATTCCATAGGCGCCGGTGTGAGTGCCAAACTGCTTGGCGAAGCAAAAGGGATCCCGGTCATGGAAAGGGAAGAGCTGTTTCTCGCCGGACTCCTGCATGATCTCGGCAAGGTGCCGTTTGGCGATGAATACATTGAAGTGTTGAACATTGCCAAATTTGAGCAGCTGCCCTTAAACGACGTGGAGCTCGATGTCATGGGCATCGATCACCAGGAAGTCGGACTGATGATTGCCGATAAGTGGAAACTCAATCAGGTTATCAGCACCTGTATAGGCAGTCATCATCAGGTAAAAAATCTCAAAGGACAACTGGGGCGGCAGGTGACCTGCGTTGCTCTTGGTAATGTCTATGCCAATATTCTTGACCATGGCTATGCCGGCAATCCTTTCCCCAAAGAAGAAGAGATCGGCCCCTTGCTGGCCGATATTGACATATCCTGGGAGGAATTTTGCGGCATTGGCGACAGGGTGGTTGAAGAAATACAAAAAGCCGAGATCTTTTTGAAAATTTAACCCGGAGCCCACATGAAGGTTCGCACATGAAAATTCGTTTTTGGGGGGTTCGGGGATCAATTCCCAGCCCAGGGGCAACGACCCAGAAATACGGCGGCAATACCGCCTGCATTGAACTGCGGGTCGGGCCGGACAACAGGATAATCATCATTGATGCCGGGTCCGGCATTCGCCTGCTTGGCAATGCCCTTATGGCCAACGATCTGCCCCATGGGCCGATCAAGGCGGATATCTTTTTATCCCATACCCACTGGGACCATATCATGGGCTATCCTTTTTTTACGCCTATCTATATTCCCGGTACGCAATTAAAGGTGCATGGGCCGGTATCCTTTGAGGAAGATCCGCTCGAAGAGGTCGTTGGCGGGCAGATGAAATATCGTTACTTCCCCATCAACTTAGGGGAGTTGGCCTCCGATGTCGAATATGTCCGACTGAAGGAAGATCCCGACATAGATCTGGGCGATGGTCTGCGCCTGGCAACCAAGTTGCTCAACCATCCGATCACTGCTCTCGGCTATCGCTTTGAATACGAGGGACGTATCGTCTGCACCTGCTACGATACCGAACCCTTTCGCAATCTTTTCATTACTGATCCGGACAATCCGGCCTATGACGAGGCCATGGCTTTCGAGGGCAATGAGGTGGCCATGGAGCAGAATCTGGCAATCGAACAGTTCTTTGCCGGTGCCGACCTGCTCATCTACGATGCACAGTATACCGATGCCGAGTATTACAGCGCGCGGATCAACTGGGGACACACGACGATGGAATATGCTATCGCCGCAGCCAACAGAGCCGGGGTGAAAAAACTTGCCATGTTCCACCATGATCCGGACCGAAGTGACACCCAGCTGGATGAACTGGCGAAAATATATTGTCAGCCGGGGAAGTTTGGTGACACCGAGGTGTTTTATGCCCGGGAGGGGATGGAAATCAGTCTGTAAGCCCTGTTTTCATCAATACAATGGCAGTCTGCGCTTTATTGCGGCAATACAGTCATAATCCGCGACGAAGGGATTGGGCGCAGGCGCCGGGCAGGGCAGGAGCAGTTCGGAGGCAAAAGGGGTGTCGAGAACATTTCGATTGTATGCCTCAACGGCCAGCCTTTCCAGATTGACCGTATCTTCGATGTTGTAGGCGAGCAGTGTTTCCAGGGCGCGTTCGTCTTTGTGATCTTGGTACTGCTGCCAGAGGAGCACAGCAAAATATCCATCGACGCCATCAAGGTTGCCTCGGTGTAAACCCAGCTGTTTTTCACAGCCTTTTAAGCCGCCTTTAAAGCCCAGCCGGGCCAGCACGTAGCGCAGGTCGATCTGCGCTACGTCCAGCCGTATGCGAAAATATCTCTCGAGAAAAGGGATATCGAAACTTTTACCGTTATAGGTGACGATCACCTGGTATTTCTGGATATCATCGGCGAACTCATCGAGATTCCTGCCGTTGATATAGGTAAACACCTCATGGCCGTCATAGAGGGTAATGGTCGTAACCTCGGCATAATCGTCGAGGCCGGTGGTTTCAATGTCCAGGTAGGCGGTACAGTCCCGGTAGTGCGGGAAAATCCGCCAGGGTTCCGTGCCGGCGAGCCGCTCGGTAAAAAACTTCGGGTCGTTGTTTAGAGCGACCAGGGAGCCGTTTAGCACCCTGGTCGCATCAAGTCGGGCAGCAACAGGCAGGCGGATGGGAGACGGCGTCCGCCAGTGTGCCCACCTGGTAATGCCCGCCCCCCAGAGCTTTTTTTCGGTCTTCATGCCGATGCCGGGAATATGGCAGAAGGTATGCTGCAGCATAATCCGACGGCCTCCTGGTTAAAGGGCGGCGTTGGCTGACTGCCCCTTGCGTGGGGCTTTTGTGGACTCGGCACTTCTTCTTTTTGGTTTTGGTCCGGCGGAGCTCGGGGAGGCAGGCGCCGCGACATCGCTTGTCTTCTGCAGCTTCATGGCCTTGCTGCCGATACGGGCCCGCTGTAGGACGCGCAGGATATCCTCGGGCATGCCGAAGGGCAGATCGACGGTACTGTAGTTGTCATAGATGGCAATCCGACCGATATATTTGCTGTTGATATCCGCCTCGTTGGCAATGGCGCCGACAATATTTCCCGGCTTGACGCCCTGGTCGTTGCCGAGTTCAATGCGGAAACGCTCCATGCCCTCTTCCGGGGGGAGCTGTACGGCCGTATTTTTCCTGGTCCTGGCCCGGGTTTCCGCAGGTTTGGTCCGGCGATTTTCCGACGCGTTCCGGCGATTTTCCGGGGTGCTTCGTCGATTTTCCGGCGCGGCCATGGGGCTGAACTTTGGTTCAGGCTTTAAAAGCGGTGTGTTGCCCTGGGTGAGCATGGCCAGGGCTGCGGCTAATCGGCGTGGGTCCGCCTGGGTTTCCTGCAGATATTCTTCGATCAGGGTCTCATAGAAGGCGATATCGCCGAGGAGAGCGCCACTGATTTTTTCCTTGAAGTTCTCGACGCGTTTTTTGTTGATATCGGCGATAGACGGCAGGGTCATGGTCTGGATCTTTTGCCTGGTTGCCCGTTCGATAGAACGCAGCATCGACTGTTCGCGCGGATTGACAAACAGAATCGCCTCGCCACTGCGGCCGGCTCGCCCGGTTCGGCCGATACGGTGAATGTAGGACTCGGTATCAAAGGGAATGTCGAAATTGATCACATGACTGATCCGCTCCACGTCAAGACCGCGAGCCGCGACATCAGTTGCCACGAGGATATCGATTTTTTTCGATTTCAGTTGGTCGATGGTCCGCAGTCTCTGGCTTTGCTGGATGTCACCGTTCAAGGGAGCGGCGAGGTAGCCAAGGGCGATCAGCTTTTCGGCGATTTCTGCTGTCTGTATTTTTGTGCGCACGAAAACGAGGATGCCGTCGACGGTTTCCGCCTCGAGAATTCGGGACAGGGCCTCGACCTTACTCATCAGGCCGCCGGCGGTGATCAGGCAGCGCTGGTTGATGGTCTGGGCGGTTACTGCTTTATTTTTTATGGTGATTTCCACCGGCTCGTGCAGGTATTTTTGCGCGATCTTACGGATGTTCTGCGGCATGGTCGCCGAAAAGAGTGCTGTCTGTTTCCGGTTCGGCAGCTGTTCGAGGATCCATTCGACATCGTCGAGAAAACCCATGCGCAGCATCTCATCGGCTTCGTCGAGGACCAGACTGTGGATGGTTGTCGCTTTGAGTGTGCCGCGACGCAGGTGATCCATGACTCGGCCGGGGGTGCCGACGACCACCTGGACACCCTTTTGCAGCTGGCGCAGCTGGATGTTGTAATCCTGACCGCCGAAGATCGCCAGGACATTGAAATTTTTCAGATGCTTGCCGTAGTCGGTAAAAGATTCCGCCACCTGGATAGCAAGTTCCCGGGTCGGAGCAAGGACGAGAATCTGGGGGCTCTTGCCCTTCGTCGGTTGCAGCATGGAGAGGAGCGGCAGGGCAAAGGCAGCGGTTTTGCCGGTGCCGGTCTGCGCCTGACCGACCACATCACGTCCCGCCAGGACATGGGGGATCATTTCTTTTTGGATAGGCGTTGGGGTTTCATACCCGGCCTCGTTTACGGCTTGAAGAAGGGGTGCGGCAAGGTCAAAATCGGTAAAAGAAAACGGCGTTGATTCGTACTCGGAAGACATAGAAATACCTATAGATAAAATGGGTTGATTCCAAAAGAAGAACTCGTTGTGTAAAGCCTGCCCAGGAAAGAAATATCGGCCTCCCAATACATGAAAACATGAAAACCATCCAGCGGTTCCCAGCGGCCGATGTGTTCGTGTCTGTCCAGGTTTTGCAAAACTTCCCCAGAAATCTATAGTCTGGTCTGACACTAACAATACAGAACCTCGTTTGATACCAGAACTGTCGTCAAATTGCAATGTTTATCTCGAAGGGGCCTCTGTGTCGTGGTGCAGTCTCAGGCGTCGGAGATCTTTTTTCGCAGGGCTTTGACCTTTCCCCGCTGGGTTTTCTTGTCGACGCGTTTCTGGCGGGCATTGCCGGAGGGACGGGTCGGCTTTCTTTTTTTCGGCGTATGCGCCGCCCGGCGGATGAGCAGGGCCAGGCGCGCCAGGGCGTCTTCCCGGTTTTGTTCCTGGGTTCGGTGCTGCTGGGCTTTTATGACGATAATACCTTCGTCGGTTATACGGCTGTCGCTCAGGGCAAGTAACCGCTCTTTATAAAATTCCGGCAGCGAGGAACCGAGGATGTCGAAGCGAAGGTGAATGGCACTCGACACCTTGTTGACATTCTGCCCCCCGGCACCCTGCGCCCGGATGGGTGTCAGGGTAATCTCGTGCAAAGGGATGGAAACGCTGTTGCTGATTGGCAGTGTCATTGAGGTTTTTTGGACGAAAGAGCGAATTTTTTAAAAAGAGAGCCAGCGCATTGAAGAGACGCATTTATCCTGATATGATAGATGGATGAATCGATTCTGTCCATACTTCTCTGACAATTATAGTGGTTTTTATCATTAATCTGGTGAACAATGCGCTGTCCTAAATGCAAGCACGAACAGAAAAACACCCTGGAATGTGCAGCCTGTGGGCTGATATTTGCCAAATATCGCCGGGCTCTCGAGCGTAAGAAGCAAGAAAAGGCCGGGAATGCGGCAAGAGCAGGTGGCCTGAAAATCCTTCAGGCCCTCGTCCTGGTGGTCGTGGTTGCCGCAACGACCTATTATTTCACCGCTTACCGGCAGCAAAAGAGTCTTGAGCACATTGCCGTCACCGCACCTGTAGATACCGCCGCCCTGCCGGCAGAGGAGTTACAACAGACACCGACGCAGACCGAAGCACAGGCAGTGGTCACCCAAGTGCAGGCACCTCCGCAAGCAGCCGGCAACACGCAAAGTGGCATTGAAAAGGCGCGCCAGGCGACAGTGTCTATTGAAACCCCCTGGGGGAATGGTTCAGGCTTTTTCGTCAATGAGAATTATATCGTTACCAATCGACACGTGGTCGAATATGATGCCGATAAACTTGTTGAATTAAAAAAGAGGATCGAAACGAACCGGCGAATGATAGAGCTCGAACGGCAGAAAATCGATGAGATGAGACGGACCTGGCGGCAGATGCCCAAAGGTCCGTCACGAAGTCAGCTCGCCATAATTATCGCCGACCGGGAAGATGCGTTGAACCGGGTATTGCCCCAGTTTGAGGAGGGGGAACGACAGCTGGAGCAAATTGACAGAAAGATCCAGCCGTCGGATATCAAAATTTTCCTGGCCGACGGCAGCGAATATGTTGCCAATTATCTGTTGGTGAGCGAGACCAGCGATCTGGCACTGTTGTCGCTTTTTGCCGGAAACTGGACATATATCGAGCGACCCCCGGGCATGATCGGCATGCAGCAGGGGGATAAGGTGTACACCATCGGCAGTCCCGTCGGCCTGCGGCATACCGTAACCGCGGGTATTTTTTCCGGCTACCGGCAACATGAAACCAATGGCCAGGTCTATCTGCAGACCGATGCGGCCATTAATCCCGGCAACAGCGGCGGACCGCTCATCGATGAACGCGGCTTTGCCCGTGGGGTGAACACGATGATCCTTCGTAATACCCAAGGGATCGGTTTTGCTATTCCCATTGAAAAGGTCTTTGAGGAGTTTCGGTCGACCCTGTACTGATGAAGAACGACGCCATCAAGCCTCAAGAGACCGAGGAGCCGGCAAGCCAGCCGGTGGAAAAGGCCGCCTGGAGATTATAGCCGCCGGTATCGGCCTGCAGATCGAGGAGTTCCCCGGCAAGATACAGTCCTCCCACGATTTTTGACTCCATGGTCAAGGGATTAATCTCTTTCAGGCTCACGCCGCCGGCGGTGATGATTGCCTCATCAAAGGAGCGGTAGCCGCTGATGGCGATGCGAAAATCTTTCAGCCACTGCACCAGACGTTTGCGCATTTTGGCGGGAAAGTTTTTCGTGTCGACATCCACAGGGATATCGCAGGATTCGAGGCAGATAGGTATCATCTGCCGCGGCAGGAGGCCACGGAGGATGCTGTCGATCGGCTCGCCGCCGCGACCGACGAGATCGCGGATCAGCCGGTTGTCCAGTTTCTTGTCGTCAAGCGCCGGTTTGAGATCAAGAGACAGCGACACCAGCCGGTCGTTATTCAATGCGTCGACGATGTCGCTGCTCAGCGTTAAAATGACCGGCCCGGTAAGGCCGAAGCCGGTGAAGGAGAGTTCGCCGAATTCCTGCCCCTTGCGTTTGCCGTCAAGGTAGAGGCGAACCTGCACGTTGCGCAGTTCGAGCCCGGCCAGCCGGTGTACCCTTGGGTCGCGACTGAGCAGCGGCACAAGGGCCGGCCGCAGGGGAACGATGGAGTGGCCGAGGCTTTCGGCAAGGCGGTAGCCGTCGCCGGTCGAACCGGTCCGCGGGTAGGATTTGCCGCCGGTGGCCAGGATGACGTTGTCGCAGGCCAACTTTTCGCCATTGTAGACCACTCCGGTCACCCGACCCTGGTTAACCAGGATGGCGGACACGGCTGCGGTTTTTTTCACCTCGACCCCTTCCGCCTGCAACCAGTTGTTCAGCACATGCACGACATCAAGGGCGCGGCTGCTCGCGGGGAAGACACGGCCACCTCGCTCGGTGACCAGGGGCAGGTTACGGCTCTCGAAAAAGCGCATCAATTCTTCAGTGAAAAATTGCTGGAAACATTGGCGCAGGAAACGGCCGTTCTTGCCGAAACGGCGCATGAAATCGTCAAGCGCCGCAGTGTTGGTGAGGTTGCACCGACCCTTGCCGCTGATGCCGATTTTCCGCCCGGTCCGGCCCATTTTTTCCAGTAGGAGTACTGCAGCACCTCTTTGGGCGGCCCGGCCGGCAGCCATTAATCCGGCGGCGCCTCCGCCGATGACGATCGTTCGTCCAAGGCTCATCGGGAAGAGACGCTGCCGTAGCTAATACGTCCGGTGCTGCCGTCAATGGTCACGGTCTGGCCGTTTTTAAACA
The DNA here is from genome assembly GCA_964412665.1 of uncultured Desulfopila sp. Classification (GTDB taxonomy): domain Bacteria; phylum Desulfobacterota; class Desulfobulbia; order Desulfobulbales; family Desulfocapsaceae; genus Desulforhopalus_A. Next base: position 53,400 of record CAYPPR010000015.1, on the reverse strand, counting down.
GGGTGGTGGCATCAAGAACATTGCCGACGACCGGAATATTCAACTCTCGGCCGACGATGGCGGCATGGGAGGTGAGTCCGGCCTGTTCGGTAATAATTCCCCGTACCTGACGCAGATAGACGAGCATCGATTCGTCGGTGGCGCTGACCACGACAATGGCATCTTCTGGGAGATTCAGCCAGTCGCTTTTTTGTTCGATAATATGGATTTTACCTTCCGTGCTGCCGCCGCTTGCACCCTGGCCGGTAAAACAGAGGTCTTCAACCGTGCGGACCTTGAGCATATTGGTATTGCCGGTCGTGCCGATGGGCATACCGGCGGTGATGATGATCAGATCCCCGTTTTGGATGAGACCGGCCTGGCGGACGGCATTAGTCGATCGGTCGAGCTGCTCGTCCATCGTCGAAGCACAGTCGGAAAAAATCGCCGTCACCCCGCGAATAAGCTGCAGTTTCCTCAGGCTTTCCAGGTTGGGACTGACGGCAATAACCGGTGTTTTCGGCCGGTGTCTGGCCACCATCCTGGCGGTGGACCCGGAAGTGGTCGAGGTGATGATTGCCGCCGCGCCGAGATCGGCGGCGGTGGCGCAGCAGGCATAGGAGATGGCATCGGTAACGGTCCGGCGTTTGTAGCGGAGTCCGGTGGCAAGTATCGCCTCGTAGTCGAGGGAGTTTTCGGTAATCGTGGCGCAGCGGACGAGGAATTGGATTGCCTCTGTCGGGTAGGCGCCCACTGCCGTTTCCGCCGAGAGCATGACGGCATCGGTGCCGTCATAGATGGCGTTGGTGACATCGCTGGCTTCCGCCCTGGTCGGCGAAGGGCTGGTAATCATCGATTCGAGCATCTGCGTGGCGGTGATAACCGGTTTGCCGACAAGATTGGCTGCGCGAATGATTCTTTTCTGGATAACCGGCACCTCTTCGGCGGGCATTTCCACGCCGAGATCCCCCCGGGCGACCATCAGGCCTTCCGCCGCCTGAAGGATTTCCTCCAGATTTTCCACGCCCTGCCTGTTCTCTATCTTAGCGATAATCGCCTGGTTGCCGCCGTTTTCCTCAAGTATCTTTCGTACCGCCCAGACATCGTCAGCTTTTCTGACAAAGGATGCGGCGATGAAGTCGACTTCCTGCTGTACGCCAAAAGCGATATCATCTTTATCTTTGTCGGACAGGGAAGGCAGATTGACGGTGCAGTCCGGCAGGCTGACCCGTTTGCGACTGGACAGTCTGCCGCTGACCAGTATCCGGGTTAGAGCATCGCCATTTTCGATACGCTCGACCACCAGAACCAGTTTGCCGTCGTCAAGAAGTATCCGGTTGCCCGGGTGGATGTCGTCGATGAAACCAGGATAGTTGACGCTAATGCGATCGGTGGAGCAGGAGGCATGGTTAGAGGTGATGGTCAGGGTCTGTCCAACTCGCAGGTCAATTGGCGCATCAAGATCGTTGACGCGAATTTCCGGTCCGCGGGTGTCGAGCAGAATAGCTGTGTCGGTGCCGGTCACCCGTCGTGCCTCTTTGACCAGCGCGATAAATTTGGCATGGCTGCTCCGGTCGCCGTGGGAGAGGTTGATTCTCGCCACATTCATGCCGGCACGAATTAATGCAACTATCTTTTCTTCGCTCTCTGTGCCGGGGCCGAGAGTCGCAATTATTTTTGTCTTGTTCATGCTCTGACATTACTATAGAGCTGAGAAAAGAAAAAGAACAAATAGAGAGACAACAGAAGGCGAACGAATATCTCACGGTTTCATAAAATTCGTTCCCGGTTTACGGTTGAAAAATCATCAGAGATGTATAATGGTAGTTTGAAATAGGTCATCAGAATTGATGTTCCGTTGGATGTTCTTTCTTGCCGGAGGATAAAAAAATCCTCTGCCTGTCGGGTTGTCGGCTGCTGTCAGTTTTCTATCTCTGTCGGTGGATGAGGTGCGAAGGAGCATAAATTTAAGAATAAAGAGATACAGAGCCGTATGGCTTGGAGGAGAAAAATGACTGATGTAAAAAAAGGTGACAACGTTAAAGTACACTATACCGGAAAGCTGACGGACGGGACTGTTTTTGACAGCTCCACCGGAGGTGAACCGCTTGAATTCGCTGTCGGCAGTGGACAGGTTATTGAGGGATTCGAAGAAGGCGTTGTCGGCATGAAAGTTGGCGAGTCAAAGGTATTCGAGATTCCCGTGGCCAAGGCCTATGGGGCACGTAACGATGAAATGGTTATTCAGGCGCCGATAGAGCAGGTTCCACCAGACCTGAATCCGGAACTGGGTATGCGGCTGGAAATGGGCGGCGCCAATGGAGAAATTCTGCGCGTAGTGGTGACGGAAATTACCGATACGCATATCACCCTCGATGCGAATCCCCCGCTCGCCGGAGAGGATCTCATCTTTGAAGTTGAACTGGTTGAGTGTGCTGCTCCCTGATCGGCATTGACGCCGATGGCGTCGTAAAAACTCGTCGCAGCTTGATACGAGTTTGTCAATTCTTGATAAACTCGTATCAAGTCGGATTTTAAAATGACCATCAAGGTTGCTGCTATTTCTTATAGATGGTTACAAACACGGCTGTAAGAATAAAAAAGACTCCCCAGTAGCCGAGAAAAGTAAAATATTCTCCCAAAAGCATATAAGCGGCAAGTGCCGCAACCACCGGTTCAACAGTTGCTACAATTGAGGCTCGCCCTGCCTCAAGACATTTCAGACCATTGTAATAAAGATGATTTGCAACAAAGGTTGAGATAACCGAGACACAGATGAGTGCTGTCCAGGCGAGAGGTGTCTTATAAGCAAAATCAACGAAAGGGAGAATGCCCAGTGCGCCGAGGGGAAGAATATATAAAAACAGATTCGCTGAGGTATATTTCGTCGAAAAATATTTTCCTATGGTGTAGTAGAGAGAATAACAAAACCCCGCGGTAAGGCCGGAGAGGATCGCAATAAATCCGATAGAATGCGTCCCGCCGGCATCGCCGCCTGTTTTTGATATCAGATAAACTCCGGCAATGACGAGAATGACGGAAATACTTTTTATACGGGTCAGTTTTTCTTTATAAATAAAGTAAGAAAAGACCACAACCCAGGCGGGTGCAGTATATAAGAGTACGGAGGCAAATGCGGCGCCACCGGTTTTCACTGCATACTGGTAAGATATATAAAAGAGAGATATTCCAAAGAAAGCGAAGACAACCAGCAAAGGCGTGTCTTTCACATCAAACCGGGTGTTTCCCTGGATAACCGCTTGTGTTGCAAAACATATCCACGTCAAGAAAGCTCGCCAGAATGCGACCTCCATCGGCCCAATTCCCTGCGAAAAAGCAATACTGGAGAAAATACCAATGAGTCCCCAGCAGGTTGCCGCGGAAAGTATAAAAAGATAACCTTTAATCATGCTGCTATGTTTTACCTCTGTCATGTGCGTTTGCAAGAAAAATTACAATGATCGCATGGAAATTATTCATCTGACCAGAGACGAAGTATGGTATCTTTCTGGTCATGAAAATTTTTTCCTGTAAAGTAGTTAAACGTACAGTTGAGGAAAATTTTCATGCAGACTGTTCAATAATAAAAAAACACATAAAAACAAAGGAATAATACTATGCCGGTTGTCAACTACCAGCAGTACTGTCACATGCTCGATAATGCGAAACAGAATAAATTCGCCTATCCGGCAATCAATATTTCCTCGAGCGAAACCATCAATGCGGCCCTGCTCGCTTTCAAGGAGGCCAACTCCGACGGCATTATTCAAGTCTCCACCGGCGGTGGCAAGTTTGCATCGGGCATCGGCGTCGGCTCGATGAGTAAAGGCGCCGTTGCCCTGGCGGTTTACACCCATATCATGGCGGCGGAATACGATATCAACGTTGCCCTGCATACCGATCATTGTCATCCAGAATATGTCGAGAGCTTTCTGCTGCCGCTCATTGAGGAGACGAAAAAACGTCGTGCCGCGGGACAGCCGAATTTGTTCAGTTCGCATATGTTCGATGGTTCGGCCCTGCCGATGAACGAAAACATTGCCGAATCCAAACGACTCATGCAGGTCTGTGTCGAAAATGACATTATCCTGGAGATTGAGACCGGCATCGTTGGTGGGGAAGAAGATGGTCACGACACCTCGGCTGTCGCCGCCGACAAACTTTATACCACCCCGGAAGACATGGTCATGGCGGCCAGGGAAGTCGGCTCGATGGGGCGCTTTCTTTTGGCGGCCACCTTCGGTAACGTGCACGGGGTGTATAAACCCGGTAACGTTAAACTGACGCCGGCGATTTTACAGAAAGGACAGGCGGCCGTCGCCAAAGCTCTTGGCCCGGATGTTTTACTCGACCTGGTTTTTCACGGTGGATCCGGTTCCGAGCTTGAAAAAATACACGAGACTCTCGAATACGGTGTGGTGAAAATGAATATCGATACGGATACCCAATATGCCTTTTCCCGTCCCCTGGTCGATCATGTCATGAAAAACTACGATGGCATGTTGAAGATTGAGGGGGAGGTCGGCGATAAAAAGGTCTACGATCCTCGTTCCTACGGTAAAAAAGCCGAGCGCGGCATGGCGGATCGCATTATTCGTGCCTGCCACGATCTCCGCTCGGCGGGGACGTCGCTGGGGAAAAATATTTAACGAATGACAAGCTCGTAAAAAGTCGAACTTTAAGATGGTTTTCAAACAAAGGTTATGAAACGAATTATTCTTGTAGTGTGTGTCGGTATTTTGTGCAGTCAGTCCGTATGGGCGGAGCGTGCCAGGATAGATGATATCGTCCGGGATCCATACGTGTCGGCTTTGGTCATAGAGGCTGCCTCGGGCAAGATCCTCTTTGAAGATCGTGCTGAGACCGTAGTCTATCCGGCTTCCGTTGTGAAGATGATGGATATGCTGATTGTCTTTGAGCACCTTGAACAGGGCAAGGTGCGGTTGGACCAGATGGTGCAGGTGACCAAAGAAGCAGCGCGGATGGGCGGATCGCAGGTCTATCTTGATCCCAAGGAACAATTTTCCGTTGAAGACCTCCTCTACGCTCTGGCGGTGCAGTCGGCCAATGATGCGGCTGTGGCGCTGGCTATCCATGTCGCCGGGTCGACCGAGGGCTTTGTCGACCTGATGAACAGCAAGGCCAAGGAGCTGGGCATGAAGGACAGTAAATTTTATTCCGTGCATGGTCTGCCGCCCTCAAAGGGGCAGAAACCGGATCAGACCACGGCCCATGACCTCGCGCTGCTCGGCCGTGAACTGGCCAAGCGCCCGGCAATTTTAGAGTACACGAATACCAGAGAGCGGCCTTTTCGTGACGGCAAGTTTATCATGCGCAGTCATAATCATCTGCTGGGAATGTTCGCCGGTAGTGATGGGTTTAAGACCGGTTACTTTCGGGCTGGGGGGTTTTCCATAATGGCGACCGCCCAAAGGGATGGGGTGCGCCTTATCGCCATTGTCATGGGCTGTAAGGACCGGAAAGTTCGTGATGCCACGGCAGCGGAACTATTGGCAAAGGGGTTTGCTCTGGTGCCGCCGAAGGCGGAGGCGGCAGCAGTGGTGGGCAAAACTGAGCAGATCCCGGAGAAAAAAATAGCCGCACCGACATCCCCGCCACCTGCAGTAGCCCTGCCTGTCGAGGAAAAGCCGGAGACCGCTGCAGCCTCCGGGGGTGGCTGGGGGATGTTTTTTGGCGGAGCGGTTGTCGGCATGGGGCTTTCAGGCCTGCTTGCCTTGTATCTCTCCAGAAGACGTTCCAGGAGATCTTCCGGTTTTCGCAGTTACCGTTGATCGTCATGTCCAGACCTTCTTCTCAACCCCGTTCCAGGGTCGAGAAGAAGCATTTTGGTTGGCGGTAAACACCTCTATAAGAGGCTGCAGACTTAGAGATTCAACTCAACCCGCCGATTTTTCTGTCGCCCTTCACTTGTCGTATTGGGAGCGACCGGTTGGCTCTCACCAAAGCCTTTGGCGGTCAATCTTTTTGCATCAACGCCTTTATTGACCAGGTAGTTGATGACGGCCTGGGCCCGCTTGTAGGAAAGATTTTCGTTATAGGCGCTTGGACCGGTGCTGTCGGCGTGGCCATAGATCTCGGCGGTTACCTGGGGATTGCTCTGGAAATAACCGGCCCAGCGGTCCAGCTCGGGGACGACGCTCTGTTTAATGACCCACTTGTCAAAATCAAAGAGTATGTCGGAGACCTCGAGCACCATCTGCAGGTCGCTTGCCTGGGTTACGGGAAGACCGGCCTGGTCGGTTGCCGTTGTCGCGGGTTTCAATCTGGGCTGGATATCAGGCCGGTTGCCCGGTCGGAGGATGTAGTGAGCGGTTGTTTTATCATGTTGGCCGATTGTCGAGGTGGCTATCCTGTCGTCATACCGATATTCCGTTGGCGAATCAGCACATCCGACAAGAAGAATAGAGCAAAGAAGGAGAACTGGTCCCAGTCGATACAAGGCAGGTGTGTGACTCATTTTGTTCATGGCAATCCTCATGTTATGTTTCTGCAGTAGTAATGGTAATGAAGTAATTAATTTCTTTCTCGAAAAGTACATTTCTTCATCCTATCTTTTTTTTACTGTTTAATCCAAATTTTTTTTCAATTGCCCTTGAATGATTATAGATTTCCACCTTTTTATCTTATCGCACACCGGTCATGAAGGGTGCATGATTGGAAGTAAAAAACGGTGGATCTCGCCGCAGAATCTCGGCAATCCTGGGCGAACGTTTGAAGGTGTTGTCAAGAAAACGCCTTACTTCCTGGCGGTTCCAGCCTCTTGGGTGGGTGAAATTTCGGTAGATCGATAAATCGCCATCATAGAAATCGGCAACTTCCAGTTCCGCTGCTTCCTGACTGGAGATGGGCAGGTTAAAAATTGCCAGGTTGAGAAAGCTGATCGCCTGGTAATGCTCTTCGACAAAGCTAAGTGTTCGCTCGGCCTCTTGATAACTCTCCGAAGGGGTGCCGAACAGCAGGTAGATGTAGGTGGCGATGCCGACAGCATGCAGATTTTCCAGCACACGTGCGGCAAGCTCGAGATCGATGCCTTTGCGCATGCTGTTGAGCACCTGTTGGTCGCCCGATTCGAGTCCGAGTTTCAGCATGTGACAACCGGCATCCTTCAACCGACGACAAAACTCCAGGTCGCCGAGCTGTCGGTCGATGCGGGCAAAACCATACCAGGGAACGCCCGGCGGCGTGTCGGCCAGGGCCTTTAATGTTACCGGACTGACGGCATTGTCGAGAAGATGGATAAGGCTCGGCGAGGTGGCCGCGGTCAGCGCCTGCAGATCGGCGATGGTTGTCGTTGGGGCGATGTGCTGGTAGGGGTTATCCTCGCTGGTCTCGGGGCAGAAGCTGCATTTTTTCCAGAAACAGCCAAAGGAGCTGGTGTAGGGGAGGATGAAGCCGGGCGAGAGATATTTGTTGTGTAACAGCTGGCCATAGTCGGGGCGGATCTGCTCGGCTCTCTGCTCTTTGCCGAGAAGGGCCAGCAGCGGACCCTCACCCCGGCCGCCGATGAGGTGGTCGACCAGACCTCCAAAAGGATTATGCCACTGCGGCCGGCTCAACCAGGTGGTGACCAGGCCACCGCCGAGAATGATCCGCACTTCTGGATGGTGCGCCCTCAGGTAGCCGATCATGGCGAAGGTGCACAATGCCTGGCTGAGATAGCTGAGGGAAAACCCTATATGCCCGGAAGTGTCGATTGCAAGAAGTTCCTCCAGTCTGTGGCTGAAATAGGGGTAGAAAATATTTACCGCATACTCTTTTCCGGCCCGCAGCAGGTCGCCGCTTTTCAGCGGGGATCTGCTGTCGTCCTGATAATTGGCCAGCGACAGCTGCAGGCCATATCTTTTTCCTGTTCTTTCCAGAACACGGTTTATATCCGCTACCGCTCGGCGGTACCTGTCCCTATTGCGGTATATTTCGCCGCGCTGCAGGTTGGCTAGAGACTCTTGCAAGTGCTTGAAGGCCCTTTTGGACCAGGTGTCCGCTGCCGGTTCAGCCGTGTCAAAGAGATACTGCAGGCCTTCGATGTTCATGTCGTAGATCGTGCACGGGTGGCCATGGGTGGCAAGAGAGGCACAGAGGTAGGCCAGCGCCGCCGGCGGTTCGCAGGGTTTGGTGAGGGGAGGGTGGACAATCAGCATGGGACTCTCTTGCGAATAATTTCCGCTTTTTCTGGCTTCTTTGCCAAGTTGTACTATAATGTGCCCGGTAATGTAGTCCGGGTTTGTAGATGATCAATCAAAAAAATTCAAAGGATGTGATTTATGATGATGCTTTGTAAAAAAATGGCACCAATTTTAATGTTTTTTATAGCCTTTACCCTTTTTGAGGCCGGGCTGACGGCCCAATACACCGAAGCCAAGTCTTTTTCCGGTGGAAGATCCTTTAAGATGGCGCCAAAGACCCCAACCAAAAGTGTCGCGCCAGCGACAACAACCAAGCAGCAGGGAGGTTCTACCTTTGGGCGCGGTCTCGCCGGTGGGCTTCTTGGTGGAGCGATCGGCGGCATGCTGTTCGGTTCGATGTTCGGCGCCGGCGGTTCCGGCATGGGAATTCTGCCTTTGTTGCTTCTTGGCGGGGGCGCCTATTTCCTCTTCAAACGCTTTTCGACCAAGTCTCGTCAGACCAGCTATCAGTCCTCTCAGCAAAACGCCGAACCGCAGAGCCCATCGAACATGTTTGGCGGGGCTTTCGGCAATAGTGCACAGCCTCCTCCGAGTGCGCCGGTTATCGGCGGTAATCTCTTAGAGGAAGGTCTTGAACAGATTCGTGAAAACGACAGCAGTTTTGATCCTGCTTATTTTAAAGATGTAGCCTCCGACGTCTTTTTTCAGGTCCAGGCCGGCTGGATGCGACGGGATTTAGACTCGTATAAACACCTTCTCGGCGAGCAGCTGGCCGGCGAATATGCCGATCATTTTGCCGAAATGCGCAGCAAGGGACACATCAACAAGCTCGAATCCATCGCCGTTCGTAACCTGGAGATCGTCCAGGCAGGGAGTGCTGATGGGGAAGATTTTGTCACGGTGCTGTTTGCCGCAAATCTGCTCGATTACACCGTCGACGATAAAACCGGCGAGCTGGTCGATGGAAGTATGACCTCGCCGATAAAGTTCAGTGAAGAATGGACCTGGGCAAGACCGGTTGGGACCGAGGCCTGGAAGCTGGAAGGTATTAAAGAAACTTGATGGCGGTTTTTATTAGAGTGAGGGAAGTGTGGATCTTAGTCAGTTCCGTCGGGAATATTTAAAGGGAGGGCTGTCTCGCGCCAATCTGCAGAGTGACCCGATGCAGCAGTTTACCGAATGGTTCGAGCAGGCCCAGAAAACCGAGATAACCGACCCAACGGCGATGACGCTGGCAACCGTCGGCAACAACGGTCAGCCCAGTCAGAGGACGGTCCTGTTGAAGTACTATGATGAGAAAGGATTTGTCTTTTTTACCAATTATGAAAGCCGGAAGGCAAAAGAGATGCAGCACAATTCCAGGGTCAGTCTGCTCTTTGTCTGGCTCGATCTGGAGCGCCAGGTCATGATCAACGGTATCGCCTCGAAGGTCTCGGCGGCCGAATCGGCAAAATATTTCATGTCCAGACCAAAGGAAAGTCAGATGGCCGCCTGGGTGTCCAGTCAGAGTCATCCCCTGTCATCCAGGCAGATGCTGTTGCAGAAATTCGACGAGATGAAGAGAAAAATTGGCGCCGGCAAGGTACCGCTGCCCTCTTTCTGGGGCGGCTACCGCGTCGAACCGGTCGAAATCGAGTTCTGGCAGGGAGGCAAAAACCGCCTGCACGACCGTTTTCTCTACAGCAGGACAGGCGAAGCAAAGGAGTGGGTCATCGAGCGACTGGCCCCTTGACTGTTCAGCCTTTCACCACCGCCAGCGGTTTCAGCGCTGTCAGTATCTCCACCAGATCACGCTGATTGCGCATCACCACGGTAATGTCCTTATAGGCCGCTGCGGCCTCATCAAGATCTTTTTTCTGACGAATGGTGTGCAGAACGCCCTGCTGGTTCAGGCGGCGGATCTCTTCTTTGAGATCGAGTTGTCGCTGCGCCTGCTTCCGGCCGAGTCTTCTTCCGGCCCCATGGGAACAGGAACAGAAACTCTCCTTATTGCCCTTGCCCCGTACGATATAACTGAGACTCCCCTGGGAACCGGGGATGATCCCTGCTGCCCCTGCTTCTGCCCGGGTTGCCCCTTTGCGGTGCACCAGAACCTCCTTGCCGAAATGGAATTCCAGCGCGGCATAATTATGGGCCACATCCAGGGCGGGGGAAAAGGTAACCGCCGGCTCGAAGTCGTGCAGGATGTCCATGACTCGCTGCATCATCGTCCGCCGGTTGGCTGCGGCAAACTGCACACAGTAGTGCATTTCCCGGAGATAGGTCTGGCCGGTGTCCGACTGCAGAGGCAGATAATCGAGCTGCCATTTGGCCGGAACCTTTGCGCCATGGGCCTGATTGTACGCTATTGCCAGTCGATTGTAATGGCCGGCCACCTGGTAGCCGATATTTCTGCTGCCGGAGTGGATCATCAGCCAGACAAAGTCGTCGTCTCCGTGCTGTATCTCAATAAAGTGGTTGCCGCCGCCGAGGGTGCCGAGCTGCAGCCGGCCGTTTTCATATTCCCGAAAGACCACCGGCAGCTCTTTTGCGGTGATGGTTCGGCCGACATGCGGCATTTTGCTGTCCGGCCGGGCTCGGGTATGGTGTTTAAAGCCGAGAGGTATCGTCTGGCGCACGGCCTGAAGTATTTTTTTCAGCTCCGACTGTTCCAGATGGTGCAGGGAGGTCTGCACGGCACAGACGCCGCAGCCGATATCCACCCCCACTGCATTGGGAATAACCACCTTTTCGGTTGCCGCCACCCCGCCGATGGGCATGCCGTAACCGACATGGGCGTCCGGCATGATCGCCACATGATGGTGCACAAATGGCAGATTGGCGAGGTTTTTCGCCTGCTCCAGGGTATCCTGGTCGATATCATCCAACCACAGTTTTAGCGGCTTTTTCTCCGTCTCGATTATTTTTATCATGGCAGCTGTTCTCCCTTTTTTCGCTTACGCCAGGGTTTTTTTGAAGCGTCCAATGGCAATGGTCAGAAAAGTGACGGACAGAACGATCTGGGCAAGGATTGCCGGCCAGAGGGCAAAAATGCCGACATCCTTCATGACAATGCCGCGCAGGATGTCGAGATACCAGCGCATCGGGTTGAAGAAAGTGGCGTAGCGCACCGGGTCGGGCATATTACTGATTGGAAACATGAAGCCGCTGAGCATGACCGAGGGCATGAGGATGAGAAAACTGGTGAGCAGGGCCTGCTGCTGGGTGGCGGCGCTGCCGCTGATGATCAGGGCAATGCCCAGATTGCCGGCGAGATAGATGCCGGTCAGGCCGTAGAGAAGGGCCAGGCTGCCCCGTACCTCGACGCCGAAGACGACAAAGGCGACGACGAGCATCACCGACATCGAAATGTAGCCGGTGATCATGTAAGGAATGGTCTTGCCGAGGATGAATTCGATGCCGCGGATCGGCGTGACCATCACCTGCTCGATGGTGCCGATCTCCTTTTCGCGGACGATGCCAATGCTGGTCAGCAGCAGGCTGAAGATAAAAAGCATAGTGGCAATGAGCGAAGGGACATAATAAAATTTGCTCTCCTGGTTGACATTGTACCAGGCGCGGCTCTCCGTTTCGATCTGCATCGGGGAGAGGGTGACACCTTTTCTGCCAAGCCGTTTTTGTAACATAGTATCATTATAATCATTGACGATGAATCCGGCATAGCCAAGGACGATGGAGGTGCTGTTGCTGTCGGTGCCGTCGGTGAGAAGCTGCACCTGCGCCGTCTGTTCGGTAAGGATATCCCTGGAAAATCCCGCCGGGATATGCAGCACCGCCCGGACCTCGCTACGATCGAGCAGCGGGGTGATCTCCTGTTGCGACAGCAGGGTCGCACTAATACGAAAATAGTTGCCGGCGGTAAAGGCGCTGATCAGTTCTCTAGAGGCCGGGGTCTTGTCCATGTCCAGCACGGCCATGCGGATATTGGTCACATCGGTGGTGAGGGCAAAGGCCATGATGGTCATCTGAATGACCGGCATGCCGAAAATAACCACCCGCATGCGTGGATCGCGGAGCATCTGCAAAAATTCCTTCATGAGCATACGCAAAAGTCGCTGCAGCATCGCCTACTCCAGTTTAAAGGAAAAATTGCGGTTGGCCAGCACGATCATCAAGGCCGCGTAAAAAACTAAAAGCAAAGCGTCCAGCCAGAGGATCTCCAGACCGATACCTTTCAGGTAGATGCCGCGCAAAATGGCGATGAAGTAGCGGGCCGGAACGATATAGGTGAGAAACTGCAGGGGCAGGGGCATGTTTTCGATGGCGAAGACAAACCCACTCAAAATCAGCGTGGGCAGAAAACCGGCAATGATCGCCAGTTGATTGGCGAGCACCTGGGATTTGAGTTTGATGCTCAGCGTCATGCCGAAAAACAGGGCGCCGGTGAGAAAAACAGCCGAAAGGGCAAAGAGCAGGCCGGCGTTGCCGACGATCGGCACGGCGAAAATCCATTTGCCGATGAGCACGGCCATGGCCACATCGATCATGCCGATGCAGAAATAGGGCAGGACCTTGCCGAAAATCAGCTCGGGGCCGCGCAGCGGGGTGCTGATCAGCTGTTCCATGGTCCCCGTCTCCCACTCCTTGGCCACCGTGGTGCTGGTGAGTAGGGCGGCGACGACGACCATGACCAGGGCAATGATGCCGGGAATAAGCACGTTCTGGCTGCGCAGGCCGGGGTTATACCAGGCGCGCTGGACCAGTTCGAGCGGCTGCTCCAGCTCTCCCTGCCCCTTGAACTGCATCTGTTCCGAAGTAACCTGCAGGGCGTAGATGGCGCCGATATTCGCCGCGTAGCCCATGGCCAGCCGGGAGGTGTTGGCATCGCTGCCATCACCGACAATCTGGATCTTCACCGGCTTGTTGGCCTGCACCTTGGCGGCAAAGTCGCCGGGAATAATAAGGGCGACCATGGCCTGGCCCCTATCGAGGGCCTTTTGCAGTCCACGATAATTATCGTGGTAGTCCTTGACGGCAAAATAGGGCGAACTGTTATAGAGACTGAGCAGCTCGCGGCTTTGCGGCGTGCGCGACTGGTCCCAGACCACGGTCGGTACGAGACGCAGGTCAAGGGTGAGGGCGTAGCCGTAGAGCAGGATGAGGATGAGCGGAATGGCCAGGGCCAGAGTCAGGCTGCGCCAGTCGCGAATCAGGTGCAGGGTCTCTTTGCGGGCTACGGCGAGAAGACGTCTGAAATTCATGATTCGGCCGCCTTTCTGTCTACTTCCTCGATAAGCGAGATAAACACATCTTCCATGCTCGGCAGGATGGTCTCCATGCGGACGTTTGCCGGGCTCAGGCCACGGGTTTCCAGCAGACGTGTGATCGCCGCCGTGGCTGCCACATCATCGGGGGTGACGATATGCAAACCCGAGCCGAAAAGTGCCGCGTCGCGGATCTGGGGCAGGGCTTTCAGCGGCGTGACCAGGCCTTGGGGGTCGGCACAGCGCAGGTCGATAATCTTATCGTGCATGAACCGGGTCTTCAGTTCCATGGGCGAGCCCGAGGCGATCATTTTGCCGTCGTAGATGAGGGCGATGCGGTCGCAGTATTCCGCTTCCTCCATATAGTGGGTGGTGACGAAAATGGTGATGCCCTCATCGGCCATGCTGTAGATGAGATCCCAGAATTGCCGGCGGCTTAAGGGGTCGACACCGCTGGTCGGTTCGTCGAGGAAGACGATCGGCGGCTCATGCAGGATGGCGCAGGCGAGCGCCAGGCGTTGTTTCCAGCCGCCGCTGAGAATGGCGGTAAGGGAGGCGCGATGGTCCTCTAAACCGGATATCGCCAGGGCCCAGATAAGACGATTATCCAGCCGTTTGCCGGCCAGGCCGTAGATGCCGCCGTAAAAACGGATGTTTTCCGTGACGGTGAGATCCTCGTAGAGGGAAAATTTCTGGCTCATATAACCGATGTGCAGCTTGATCTGCTCGGTTTGCCGCAGAATGTCAAAACCAGCCACCGTCCCGGTACCAGAACTGGGCTGCAGCAGGCCGCAGAGCATGCGGATGGTTGTGCTCTTTCCGGCGCCGTTTGGCCCGAGAAAGCCAAATATCTCGCCCTTTTTTACCTGGAAACCAACAGCGTCGACGGCGGTGAAGGTACCGAATCGGCGGGTCAGATGCTCGACCTGTACGGCCAGGTCATTAACTGTTACTGCCGCAGCCGATACCAGGTGCATGGTCTCCTGTGTCTTGGCTGCAGCCTGCGTATCTTTGCCGAGCAGGCTGATGAAAACATCTTCCAGCGACGGCTCGATCTCGCGAATTTGGTCGTAAACGATTTCCTCGCGCAGAAGAAGAGCGCTTACCTGCTCTGTGGTCTGTTGGCTGTCCCGGCAAACCAGATGTACCGTATCGCCAAAGAGAGTAACGCTTTTGCCAAAGGACTCGCCGCGCAGCAGGCCGACAATTTTTCGCGCCCGACTGGACCTGATCGCCAGCAACCGGCCATCCATCAGTTCTTTTATTTCACCTGGCGTCCCGACGGCCATCATTTTGCCCTGATCGATGAGGCCGACCCGGTCACAGCGCTCTGCTTCATCAAGATAGGCGGTGGTGACGAGCACCGCCACCTGCTCTTGCCGGAGTTGGTCGAGGATGCGCCAGAAATCCCGGCGGCTCACCGGATCGACGCCGTTGGTCGGCTCGTCGAGCAGGAGGACCTTCGGCGTGTGGATGAGGGCGCAGACTAATTGCAGCTTCTGTTTCATGCCGCCGGAGAGATCCCCGGCCCGGCGTCTAATGAAGGGGCGCATATGACTGAAATCGAGCAGCTCTTCGATCCGGCCCTTGCGGCCCTTGCGGCTCATACCGTAGAGATCGGCGTAAAAATCGATGTTTTCGCCAACGGTGAGGTCCTGGTACAGGCCGAATTTCTGGCTCATATAGGCGAGATGGTCCTTGACGGCAGCGGCCTCGCTTGCCGTATCATACCCGGCGATTCGCGCCGTACCGGAGTCGGCATCCATAATCGTCGCCAGCATGCGCAAACTGGTCGATTTGCCTGCGCCGTCCGGGCCGACCAGGCCGAAAATTTCCCCCGGCATGACCATGAAACGCAGGTCATCGACGGCGGTGAGGGAACCGAATTTCTTGGTTAATCCCTCGGCGGCAATGGCCGGGGGTGCCCCCTTTACTTCCTTTGGCGTCTTGTGCATCTTACTGCGTACCGAGGTCAATGACCCCGTCCGCCGGCATGCCCGGTTTGAGTTCATTTTTGGGATTGCCAAGCAAGACCTTGATACGATACATCAGTTTGACACGTTCTTCAAAGGTCTGCACCGTTTTTGGCGTAAATTCGGCCTGGCTGCTGATATAGCTCACCCACCCCGTATATTTTTTGTCGGCATAGGAATCGGTTGTGACAGTAACGTGCTGGCCCAGCTTAATCCGGCCAAGATCGGCTTCGTGAATATAGGCCCGCAGCCACGGTCTGTCCATCCGGCCGAGGGTAAGCACCGGAGAGGCCGGATTGAGATATTCTCCCGCTTCGGTGGCGGTGCTGAGCACCACACCATCCATGGGGGCCAACAACTCGGTGTAGTTCAGTTGTCGGCTGGCCTGTTTCACTGTTTCCTCCGCGACCTGGACCTTAGCTCGCGCCTGCTCGATAGTCTCTGTGCGCGGGCCGGCCTTGATCAGAGCATATTCCGCTTCCGCCTGCTGCAGGGCCGCCTCCGCCCGGTTGATCTGTTCAATGCGCGGTCCGGCTTGCAGCAGTTCGAGTTTCTGGTTTGCCGCCCTGGTTCGGGCCCGGGCTTCCTTTACCTGGTTTTCCGAAGTTTCATGAAGGATCTGGTAGGTTTCAAGGACGTTTTTGCTGATACTCTCTTCCTTGAACAGATTGACATAGCGATCGAGATCCCTCTTCGCCTGTTTCAGCCGAACGATGGCTGACTGTTCGGCGGCATCGGCACTGTCCAGGTCTGCTTTGGCACTCAGTATTTCCTGGATGCGCGTTCCATTGCGCAGCTCCGTCAAACTGTGGCGGGCTTGCATGACCTTGGCCTCGGCCCGGTCGATGTCCTCTTTGCGGCTACCTGCCTCAAGTTCGGCGAGTACGGCTTCGGCATAGGCCAGATTGGCCTTTGCCTGGGTGAGAGCAATGTTTTGATCGGTATTTTCCAGCCGGGCCAGCGTCTGCCGGGCGACGACGGTATCACCTTCTTGCACCAGTCGTTCTTGGAGGCGACCGGGGATGCGAAAACTCATCCGGCTCTCGGTGACCTCAATATTGCCGGAAAAGCGCAGAGATGTGTCGTCATTGCGATTATTGAGGGTGTTATAGGCAAAGATGCCGCCAAAGAGCAGCAGAAGAAGCGGAATAACGATGCGTAATCTTTTTTTCATGATTCGGCCTTTGATGGTGCAAGAAGTTCCTCTTTGCTGATTATGTAAAACGAATGTTTGAATTGTGCAAGAGGTGAGCTTGTTTAGGTCAAAAAGACAGTGAGCAGAAATGGGAGAAAAAAATTGCAAAACCTTACCTAACTTGATAATTAAGTAAGAATAGAACTCGATTCAAGTTCGAATTAAAGCGAAACAAGAGTAGGACCCTGTCATGCTCTATAATAATTTCGATATCGCCATCGACGAACGCGGCAGCGGTGGTTACCCGGTGCGGGCTGAATCGGAGTATTTTGGTGAAGCCCGGGGGACACTTCTGCTTGACCCGGAGCATCCTGCTCTTCTTGAAGCGTTGAACCGTCTGGAAGAATGTCAAACGGACATGGCAACCCTTGTCCATTTCGGTGTCGAACTGTATCACTACCTGTTTACCGGCGAAATCGAGACCATCTTTCAGCAAAGTTTCGGCCATGCCCTGGCAACCAGGGATACCGGACTGCGCATACGGTTGAAAATATGGCCGCCGGAAATTGCCGCCCTGCCCTGGGAGGCCATGTATTTTCCGGCAAAAAACTGTTTTATGGCTAGTTCCATGAACAGTCCCCTGGTACGTTATCTGGAAATCGCCAGCCCCATTTCGCAACTCTCCATATCCCTACCCCTTCGTATGCTCGTGGTGATTCCCAATAGCGTATCGCCCTATCCTGAACTTGATTCGGCAACAGAAACAGCCCATCTCGATACGGCCTTGCAGGATGTAAAAAAACAGGTGCACGTCCACTACTTGAAAGGCAATGTTACGCTGGAACAGCTGTTGGACGAACTGACGGAGAGAACCTATAATTGCCTGCATTTTATTGGCCATGGGGAGTTTGTCGATGATTGCGGTTCCCTTCTGTTCAATACCGGGGAAGGTGGGGTGGATTATGTTGATGAGAACCGTTTTGCCACTCTGTTCCAGAACCACCCGACCATGAAACTGGTCGTACTCAATAGCTGTCATGGTGCCTCGATTTCTTCGACACGGTCTTTTTCAGGTCTTGCACCAGGCCTGGTTGTACGCGGCATTCCCGCTGTGGTCGCAATGAAATACGCCGTTGATGACCTGTCCGCCGTCCTGTTTGCCAGAGAGTTTTATCGGAAACTCTTCAGGGGATGGGATACCGGCCGAGTTGACGTGGCCATGGTCCACGCCCGGAATCGGCTCTCCGCCGAGGTCCATTCCGCGAGAGACTACTGTACCCCTGTTCTCTATCTTCGCGCACGGGAGGGGGTTCTTTTTGATGCGCAAAGTGCAACTGTCGCCGGCAAGATACCATGGGCCAAAGCGGATCTTCACCGGGCCAAAGCCGTTTACGATACCTATCGAGAAAACAGGGCGATTACCGGATCAGATGTATATAACGACGAGATGGGCCGTCTGGTCCGCATGGAAAAGCTGCGGCGGTCTGGACAGATCAGTGTTGCCATTATCGCCTGTGTTCTGTTTCTCTTCTCCTGGGTGGGTGCATTTGACCTGCTCGGCCTTGATACCTTGACGGAGATGTACACAATGCGGCTGGGCGAATGGCTTGGCGCCACTCCCCTGAACGAGAATATCATCATCGTTTCAACCGGTGAAAAAGTTGAAAAAAGCTGGAGAGCAGAGCAACACGCGGACCTCCTCGACAAACTTTCCCAGGCAGGAGCAAAAGCGGTAGCCTTTGATATGACCTTTGAAGACGAAACCGCCTACGACCATGATTTTGTACAAGCTATAAAAAAGGCAAAAGCACGAGGGACGCAGACAGTTGTCGGGGTCCAGAAGCTGGATGATGATAATCGAGCTAAAATTGCCGCTGGAATTGAACGGGCCATCCCCCATGGCTTGGGAAACACCTGTATCGGTAGAAAACTTGGCTTTTCCCTTTTTGTTCCTTTGGTCGTGGATAAAAAGGAAGAAAATCGATCGACACCCTATTTTGCGCTTTCACTGTTGGCCTATGCCGCTTTTACCGGGGTGGACATAGATTTTAATGCGGCAAGGGATATGGACAGCAGGCAGATTCATTTCACCGCCCCGGGCGGCGACTCTTTCTCAATGAACTTTGCCGAGGTGATACACACCAAGGGAAAGAGCTGGTGTGCACTTGTTGCCGACGGTGACACCGTGGGCAACATGCTGTATGCTCCGGTGCCGGCAGCCGCGTTGCGCGACCCAAGCCATCGCTCTGATTATGCGACCATGCTCGCCATGCCCCCAGCCGAGCTGGTGAATTTTGTTGCTGGCAGACTGGTTTTGGTCGGCGGCGAGCATGACGATGTTTTCTCGGAAAGACGGGGATTGCTCGAGGAAAAGCGATACGGCGTGGAGTATCATGCCGAAGCGGTGAACACCCTGTTGAATGGTTCCTCCGTGCAGTACCCGGATACTACCCTGCAGGTTGTGCTTATGGTTATTCTTGGCTTTGCCGGCAGCTATATCCGTGGCGGTTTGTCTGCACGTCCCGCTTCTGCACGGCTCATTTTCACAGCCATTGTTTTGCTGCTGGTATTGGCTTGTACGCTTTTTCTCTATGCGGCTTATTACTTGCTGCTCAACATCCTTTACCCTGTCGGAGCATTTGCCATTGCATATCTGGTCATGGGAAGGATAGACAAAAGGATTCTGACATGAAAAGAGACGATTGGTACTATCGCTTACTGTTATTGTGTCTTGTCGTGCTGCTGTCCGGGGGATGTGCGCCTGGCAAAATAAGTCATATACTGATTAACGATATGCCCGTAAGCGGCGAGACCCAGACCGCCGTGATGCTCATGCGAGAGGGAGAGTCAACAGCTGCAAAAGTAGCAACGGAACTGAAAAAAGGTGATGAAATCCGCACCCTTCCCGGAGTGACGGCCATTGTCTGGCTGCAAGGGGACAGTCAGTTGATATTGGCGCCTGAGACACATATCCAGTTGGTGAACGTCAATCATATTATCAAGCTGTTCAAGAGCACGGGAGAGGCGATTGGGCAGGTGTTTGTCAAGGCCAAGGATTCCTTGCGGATCGACGCCGGGTATGCCGCGGCTAATACCGAAGGCACCGAGTTTCAGGTACGCAGTGGACCCGGCGATACCGTTACGGTTTCGGTAATTTCCGGTGTGGTCAGGATGGAAGCAGGAGCCGGTCAATTTGCACCGTTGCGACTGTCACGTCTCGAACAGGTGTCTTTAACCCCGGGCGTTGCACCACGAAAAACCGCTTTGACCAGTGAGCAGGCAAACAGGATTATTGACTGGGTAAACCAGGTGGAGCAAAAGGCAGGCAAGAAAGAAATCTCCCGTCTGGTCCCGGATGTGACCGGGCTACCGCTTGAGGCGGCACAAAACAAACTGAAAGCCGCCAACGTTATTGTCGGCAAGCTGGTGGGAAGCATTGAGGGAAAGCAACCTATCGGCCGGGTTATTGCGCAAAATCCGCAGGCGGGGGGGCGCATAAACAAAAACCAGGGAGTAACGCTCATCTACCGGGCAGAGGAGCGGGGTGTGCCGCAGCTTGTTGGTCTGGAACAGCATGTTGCCATGCAGCGTATCGGCGGTCTCAGGCTGGTTCCCGGCGAGGTGAAAACTGCCATTACCGGGACTGCTGTCCCTGGTAGAGTGATCGAACAAAATCCGCCGCCATTGCAGAGGGTGGCGGTGGAAAGTGTGGTCGATATTGTCGTTGAGGCTGAGTCGGTGATGGTGCCAGCATTGACAGGGAGGATGCTCCATGATGCGAAGTATGCCCTGCAAAATGCTCGTCTTGAGCTGGGCCAGGTGAAAGAGCAGATGACCGGAAGATTTGAGCCGGGAACAGTAACCAGCCAGACCCCTCAACAAATGACCAGGGTAGCACCGTATACGTCTGTTGCAGTCACTGTTGAGGCTGAATCGGTGGTGGTGCCTGAGCTGCGGAACTATCAGGTAGACCGGGCACATGAGCTGCTTGGCAGGGCAGGGCTTAAAGTCGGCTCCCAGCAACGACAACTTGTCGCCAATGCAGCAGCCGGTAACGTCATCGGTCAAAATCCTCCACCTGGAGAACGGGTGCGAAAATTTAGTCCGGTTTCTCTGACCGTTGCCGAGGCCGGGGTAGAGGTGCCTTCTCTAACAGGAGTGTCCTATAGGAGAGCCACGGTGATCTTAAAGGGTGTGGGGTTAAGCACAAGTAATCCAACGAGACATCCACGAGCAGATATGGCGGCGGATACGGTTATTTCGCAGTCACCAAGGGCGGGCACTCTTGTTCGACAGGGGACTCATGTCCATCTTGATATTTCCCAAAAGCCGGTTGCCGTAGTACCGGTGCCACCGATTATCAGGCCTCCATTGCTGCAAATGCAAGCTGCCTGTAGAGTGCCGGACATTATGCATAAAACGGAAAATGTAGCTGTGTCGATGATCCGAAAAGCAGGATTAGTTCCCCGGATTGAGTTTCGTTTAGGCGGTGAGCAGGTCGTGACACAGCAAGCTCCGCAAGGGAATACAACTGCTGTCTGCGGGAGTACTGTCACATACAGTATTGGCAGGCTTCAATAGAAAAAGTATCAAAGAGTAATCACTATGGGTCAATTAGAAACCAAAGTATCAACCGCGCACGTTCCGCTACCTCTTGCTGAAAAGGTTCGATCAAATGGCCGCTCGACTTTGGGGTACAAATAAGGCTGCTATATGCGCTTTAGCAATGTTTACTCATCGTTAGTATCCCTTTGGACCAAAAAATGGGGGTTCTTCTCCAGCCGGTTTGGTCGGTTTTTCTTCCGCTGGCGGCTGTGTCGCTTTGGTTTTTGTTTGAACCAGGGGAACCGAGGGCTTTGAAGTTTTCTTCCTCTTTACTCCGGAATGCGATTGATGGACAAATTTGGCCGGTAGTGCGGTATGTCTGGTCATTAAACTGCGTGGGATTTTGATCTTATCGCCTAAAAATATGCGGTTGGGCTTAATGGCCGGATTGCATTTTGCCAGGATCACCCAGTTTTTCTGACTCCCCGTATACCATTTGGCGATGATGGAGATATTTTCATTGGGCACGCTCACCGTATGGATATAATAGCCGGCCGGATAGGCCTCATCGCCCGATGCATAGACGCTATCGGAATATTCCTCTGCCGTTTGTCCAATAGTTAGTGCCGGCGCCACATCATCCATAACAGGCTTTGGTTGAGGCACACAGCCGGCGAAAACCAGAGCAGTGAACAGGCTAAGAAAATAGACAAGATGTATGCGCTGTGCTGACCTCATTGTTCCGAGCCACTTTGTAATTGTTTAAGATATTTTTGTGCCGCCTGGTTGTCCGGATTTACTGACAAGGCCTTCTTCAGGTTGGCAATGCTTTGTTCTTTTTTACCCAGTTTACTTTGGGCCAGAGCAAGATTAAAAAGCGCTTCATCAAGATAAACCGGTTCAAGCGCTACGGTTTGTGAATACATTTCTTCCGCTGCAGCATATTTTTTTGATGCGGCATAAACAAAGCCCAGGTTAAAAAAAGTGTTTGGAGACTGTGGATTTAATTCAATGGCTCTTTTGTAACTCACTGTTGCAGCAGCATAATTTTTTTGTTCTGTGAGGGTGATGGCCAGCTGAAAATGCGCTCGGAAACTTTGCGGGTCGATCTGGGTAGCCTTTTTATAAAGTCGAATGGACTGTTGTGGATGGCTTTTACGCAGGTTGTCACCGAGGCCAAGCAAGGCTTCGGCATAGGGTAAGTCGATTTTATCGCGCATCTCCGGATTGCTGGTCTGAAGTTCGGCAAAGGAGTTGATCGCTTCCTGAAACTGTCTGTCGATGAGGGCGGACATACCTTTTTGGTACAGCTCTTCCCCCGATGTTTTAGTTGGAGATTTAACCGAAGGTGTAGAAATGGGGTTCGCCATCCGGGGAGCGGTCAGCTGAGCACCTTGGTGCTGTAAAGGAGCAAGGAGAGTGACGACCAGCGCAATTGCTGTTGTAAGTGCGACCAGTAAAGTTGTTTTGGCTTTGCTGATCCTGATCCGATCGGGAGTAACCTTAAGGGGCTTCCTTTGTTCCGCTGGTTGGTCCATTGCGAGTTCCGTAGTTTGTCATAGCTTTTATTACTGCTGCCTTACAAATACGCCGTAGTGTCAGACCTTAATCATCAAATAAATAAAATTTTCTCTATTCTGCAAATCCTTTTCTCAAATTACTTGAAAAAGGTGTCTTTCAGATAAGCGTAAACTTCGGATGAAGAGTTTTACGACGATATCAATAAATGAGATGTTAAGATGTATCGTATCGCCAATGAAATTGGCTCTTTTGGTAAAAATTTCGCCGCGCAGCAGGCCGATAATATTCCTCGCCCGGTTGGATCGAATCGCCAGTATTCGGCCATCCATCAGTTCTTTGGATGAGATTATCCGAGAAAAGATGCACAACGAGTGTGGAGTGCGGTCACGGTCGCCAATAATCTTCGAGCCAGTGACAGGGTTTGGTGGGTTTATACAATGCTTTCCAGAACGGTTTACCCTCCAGCGGCCATTTCCCCGCTATGGCATCTTCGGGAAGAGGCCGACCACGGAAGGACAGAATGGATGCGTCGGGAGGCAGTTGAGGTGTTTTCCACCAGCGAAGCGGCCAAGAAGGCAGGCAATGCTCCTTAAACGATATGACCCACTCGTTTGGCAAGAACTCGATTTTACCAAAGTCATAGAGCGTGCGGGTAACATACTCCTGTTCCGCCGTTCAGTAACGCTTATGGATAGTTTCACGATTTGTAAGATAGTTTTCGTAGATTTCCGGATACCCGCCGGCCTGGAAAACATCCATCGATGTATTCGTATTCCTGCACCGCTGTTCGTTATACAGTAGAAATTGTATGGACGAGTAAGATTGCATTTTACCATGCCGTACAACCGGTTTACATATGCACTGCTGTAAAGGGTTCCCCACTTCATATAGACGATATGACTGTTTTATCGCTCATATGTTTTTATGACGCCATCAATTACGGGAAAGTGAATTGAGTTTGTGTCGTGCCTTAATGTAGATTTTCTCGGAG
Source organism: uncultured Desulfopila sp. (assembly GCA_964412665.1). Lineage (GTDB taxonomy): Bacteria > Desulfobacterota > Desulfobulbia > Desulfobulbales > Desulfocapsaceae > Desulforhopalus_A. Next base: position 29,908 of record CAYPPR010000015.1, on the reverse strand, counting down.
AGACTACGCACGGCTACCATTGGGTTTTTCAGTCGCATAGTACTCCTGTTTTTTATGACGGAAGGTGAAGATACATTTTCTTTTGAAACGTGCGCGTTACTAATCTCCTCGTCAAGTATGGAAAAGACATTCAGTTCCTCGAGTGCCTTGCGCCGGGCCGCCTGGATGTACGGTAGTCTGTCTTCATATTCATTATTGTTGATGTGGCTTGTGATGATGTCGACAGATTTTTTGTAATCATTGATATCAATTGGTATAAAGCTCTCTTTCGGAAAATACTCCGCTGCATTCGGGGCGCCGTGATAAAACGGCAGTGTGTGGCCAAGAAATGCATCAGGCAGTTTTTCCGTGAGATGGTGCGGCGCGACATGGTTTTCAATGACAACGTGGTATTTATATGGACGTATCGCCTCGGCCTTATTGTCAATACGGTTGACACCATGGCCAAAAACATCGAGTTGGGGGATGTCCTGCTGTAGCCTGTTGGAAAAATCGAGTCGCTGGCTGTGCAGAGTAATTTTGCCGGTTCGGCTTGAGCACATAATTGAAATGAGCTTGGTTTTTGCAGGTTGCTCCATGGCTAATTCATTGTAGGTGGAGCAGGTACCGTGATCATACGAATAGTCATAATACCATACGAGCCCCGGGGCGCGACGACGGACATTGGGGTGCCGTAAAGCCCACGGTTCCTGAAATGTTATTACCGTGCCAAACTGCTTGACGTAGTCAGAACCAAAAACAGTGATTGATGACGGTTCAAGGGTAACAAGGATGGTTCTTTCCTTTGGGCAATATAATGGTTGTTCAATAATCCATTTACCTATACTGGGAATATCGTGATATACCACCAGCCAATCGTAATTGTGGTCATCAATATCAAAGGTAAAAGAACAATTTCCCCATTCAGGTGAGCTGTCCGGCAGCATGCGACGGTATTGGCTGGTGTCGGTGCCTCTTCGGAGCCCTCTGGACAAAAATTTAACTTTAGTTATCGTTGCTTTTTCTGTCATGTCGTTTGGTGATATGTTATAGACCCGTGTCGCTGGCATGCGTTGTTTTTTCGCCTTGACCTACAGGGCGGCAGAAGGGTTTTTTAGGTTAGGGTTTGCGAGGCGTTGACCTTTTGTGACGTCAAGCAAGCAGGAATTGAAATAAGTTGAGGTGTTCCTTCTTGATTGTAACAATCCTTGCCAACTTATCTTCTTTTAGTACGGGATTCAAGTAGTATGTGCAATACTCTTGCCAATCAGTGGGGTGAGAGAAGTTTTTTCCGTAGGCTGTTAATTGAGATATTACAACATCTTCTACGTTTCTTCTAGGTGCTCAGGATAGTGTTGTTTCAAGCAGGTATCGCAAATGCCATGGCTGAAAAGCGCTTCAGAGTGTGCGGTGATGTAATCCTCTAGTTTATGCCAACTATCGTGGTCATCTCTGATTTTTTTACAGTGCATGCAGATTGGGATAATCCCTTCAAGCAATTTAACATGAGACAGTGTTGCTTCTAATTCTACAACCTTCTCTTTCAGTTCTTGTTGTACCCGGTTCAAATATTGATTTTTTTTGGCAAGCTCACGTTGTATAGCAATATATTCGTTATTTAAAAGTGCCATTTGCTCAACAACTTGATTGTTGGTACTAAAGAGACGTTCGCACCAGAGCAGTAAGCCTTTGTCCTGCCGCATTCGATGAGCCAGCAGAATGCCATGTACCCCGGTTCTGGCATTGCATACAAACTCTTGTGATTCTGTATCAAAGCCTCCTTCTTTATTGCCTGGTAAAAGAAAATCGGCCAACCCGGCACCAATCGGCTTTTTTGAAAGGTTAAACAGCTTTAGAAAACCATTATTACAATCCGCTATAACCTGCTTGTCGTCAATCTGTAAAACAGGAACACTGCTTTTAATAGCCAGAAGATCCGCCAATTCCGGGTTGATTTTTCTTAATTCTGCAAACATCACTCTTCCATCCTTTTTTGCCACCAGATGTCACACTGTGTGATAACCTCAGCCAGGTTTGTAACATACCCGTCCGCACCGAAATCCTTCCACAATTGAGGTGCACTTTTAAATGCCACTCCTCCAACCAGTATACGTGTAGCTGATAATTCCGGCGTGTTTTTTACAACTGTAATGAGCGACTGTGCCTTTTCAAGATTTAATGCAGTCGCTACTGAAAGAGCCAAGAGAAAAGGCTGTTTTTGTTTGAGGAATTTCGTAAGCTCTTCCGGGGGCGTGTTCGCACCCAGGTAGGTCACATCCCAGCCGTCAAGCTCGAGCATATCAGCAACCATCCTGGCACCTACTTCATGGAATTCGTTGGGAGCCGTACTTACCACCGCCGTTCCTTTGGTCTGTGGTGTCCCGACGAAACGACAATAGAGAAACGATGTAATTCGAACAACAATAGCGGTGGCAAGGTGTTCCTCGGCAACTGATATCTCATTGCGTTCCCAGAGTGTACCGATATTATAGAGAGCATACTTGACAACATGCTCGTAGAAATGTTGCAGTTGGCTGGGTGTCGTGATGGATTGTTCGACAAGTTTGAGACAGCCTTTATGGTCACCATTAAGGAGAAGTGCGGTGAATATCTGCTGCATCTCGTCCATTTCATCCGGCAATGAAAAACCAAGAGTGTCACAATTCACAGAAAGTTCAATCATTTCCTTATGGTGATTTATCATCCAAGTGTAAACCGCAATGATCTGCTGAACATCGCCTTCGGGAAGATTATCAATTATTGTCTTTTTCCAGCTTTGCAGCTCGATTGGAAAATAATCATAGACAAAGCCTCTGGAGTGGTAAACTCTATATACCCAAGGGATTGTGCGAACAAGCAGCTCGAACGATTGCAGCCTGAACACGGTCAGCATAAATTGCGCATGATGCAGATGGTTCATCTCCATCATCAGTAGAGGATTATGGCCTATCAGATCAGAGATACCGGGGTGATCAGCAAGTTCTCGGTTGACATGACCAACCATCCGTTCCATGGCGGCGGCGTACAGATCGGTACTTTTTAACGGCACCTTATCCAGTTGAGAAATATCTGCTATACAATGGTCAATCATCGGTATCTCCAGTGACAACAGTTGATTCTAAAAATAGGTTGAGGCTGAAAGCTTGGCCTCTGCTCGAAGATGGTATTATGAATCGATCAATCGATCATCGGGATCAGGTGAAGAGATAGACTGATGAAAAAAGGAGAATATACGATTCAAAGAGAATGAATCATTGCTAAGCATATCGGATAGCGATCCGAAAAGCAAGAGCCGTCAAAAAAGAGGGTGCAGCCGCATACTGTGGAAACATCTGCTACGGATTTTTGTTTAATCTGATATAATCTTTAAAAAGTAGATACAGTTTCAGGTTGCCACTTACGCCTCATGTATTGAGAATCCAACGAGGAAATACATGCTTAAGCCTACGTATGAGGAATTAGAACAAAAGATTCGTGAACTTGAAAGTCACAAAAAGATTACCGAAGGCAAACAAGCTGAAGACGCCTTGAAAGTAAGTGAACCAAAAAATAAAGAAGCCTTCAATTTTTTACAGTTGATCATCGAGACTATCCCTGTACGCCTTTTTTGGAAAGATCTTGATTCACACTTCTTGGGGTGTAACCGTTTGTTCGCTCAGGATGCTGGATTTAACAGTTCAGAAAACATGATTGGCAGTGATGATCATACCTTGGGGTGGAAGGAGCAGGCAAATAAGTACAGGACAGATGATCTTGATGTAATGACATCCGGAAACCCAAAACTGAATTATGAGGAACCCCAGACGACACCCGATGGTCGGCACATTACGCTATTGACCTCTAAAGTGCCGATACGTGACGCAAACAATGAAATAATTGGTTTACTGGGAACATATGAAGACATTACCCAGCGAAAACAGGTCGAGAATGAGCAAGAGGCAACAATCGAATTTTTGCGTTTTATCAACGATAGCCGGGGAATCGAAGAACTGATCCATGAGGCAACAACCTTTCTTCAAAAACAAACAGGTTGCGAAGCTGTAGGCATCCGTCTGAAAAAGGACAATGACTATCCTTATTACGAGACGCGGGGTTTTGCAAAAGAGTTCGTCCTCGCCGAAAACTGGCTCTGCACCCGCGACGAGGCCGGGCATCCGATCTCCGACAGTACCGGTAACCCTGTGCTCGAATGTATGTGCGGCAACGTCATCTGCGGTCGCTTTGATCCTTCAAAACCATTTTTTACGGCACAGGGAAGTTTCTGGAGCAATTGCACCACCGAACTGCTTGCCTCAACATCTGCAGCGGACCGGCAGTCCCGCACACGCAATCGTTGTAACGGCGAGGGGTACGAGTCGGTAGCTCTAATCCCCCTGTATCATGGGACGGAACGCCTGGGGCTTCTACAGCTGAACGATCGGAGCAAAGGACGATTCAATCTTGAAACCATTGCCCTGTTGGAACGACTCGCGGGCTACTTAGTTGTCGCACTGGCCAAATTTCTTGCCGAGGAGAAACTTCAGGCTCTCAAAGAGGACCTTGAAATACTCGTCGAAAAACGAACCCTCGAGCTGCAGGAAACTCAAAAACAGTATCTGCATGCGGAAAAGCTATCGGCAATCGGCAAGTTGTCGGCGTCCATCGCTCATGAATTCAACAATCCACTGCAGAGTATCATGACTATTATCAAAGGGATGAAAAAGTATGTCCCCCTGAAGAGAAAAGAAGCCGAACTCGTTGACCTAGCTCTCCAGGAATGTCAAAGGATGAAGAACTTGATCCTCAGTCTCCGGGATTTTAACCGACCCTCCTCGGGCAGGAAAACGTTGACGGATGTACACAATTCGCTTGACGCCATCATGCTTTTGCAAAAAAGTGATTTTAACAGCAAACAGATTTCCGTGGTACTAAACTATGCGGAGAATCTGCCGCGGATCATGGCAGTTTCGGATCAAATTAAACAGGTTTTTCTCAATTTGCTGACCAATGCAGCGGATGCCTGCCGTAAGGGCGGCGGTGTTATCACGGTCAGCACCTGGCAAGAAAATGACAGAGTGGCGGTGGCAATCAAGGATAATGGAGTTGGCATAAAGCCAAAGAACATGGAACATATCTTTCGGCCTTTTTTCACCACCAAACCCGAAGTCAAGGGAATCGGCTTAGGTTTGTCGGTCAGCTACGGGATCATCAAAAAACATCACGGAGAAATTCGTGTTGAGAGCCAGCCTGGTGAAGGTGCAACATTCACCATCCTGCTTCCCATCAAAGCTGAGATAACGTTAGAAAATGGATACCTATGATTATTTGTAAGAGAAAACAATACACATTGGTGATATTGTTTATGGGCTATTTTGCCATGATTGGCATCTAGCCTGCCACCTAACCACAAACAAACCAAAGGAGAATGAAAATGGCTAATTGTTGCGACATGAAAGAAGGCGATCTGTTTGTCTGCGAGTTGTGCGGACTGGAGCTTATAGTGAAGAAGGCATGTACTTGTGATACGGAATCCCCGGGGAAATGCTCCGTCCCATTGCAGTGCTGTAATCAGGAAATGAAGAAAAAATAAACTGTCTCGCCGTTTTATTCTTGCAGGCGAGCGAAGGAGGCTTGCAGCCTCCCTCGCTCGTTCGGCAATATCTCCTGGGAATGGAAATTGCTTTACCCCGCAACAGCGCTTTATACTCAAAGAGTCTCTTCAGTATCAATTGATACCATGCAGTGTTTCTCGACGGCGGTTAACGAGCGTGTATCGGCACATAATCATAACACAGGTTACCCGTATAGATTTGGCGTGGTCGAGCGATTTTCCAATGGGGATCATCCATACTTTCCTTCCACTGGGCGATCCATCCAGGCAGCCGGCCAAGGGCAAACATCACCGTGAACATATTCGTCGGGATACCAATGGCTCGTAGAACAATGCCGCTGTAAAAATCTACATTGGGATAGAGATGGTGGTCGATAAAATATTGGTCTTTCAGGGCAATCTCCGCAAGCTCCATGGCGATATCTAGGAGTGGATCGTTAATTTGCATTGATTCCAGCAGGTCATCACACATCTTTTTCATAATCTTGGCCCGTGGGTCATAGGTCTTATACACCCTGTGGCCGAATCCCATGAGCCGGAAGGGATCATTTCTGTCTTTGGCGCGTTCGACGGTTTTCCGGCAATTACCGCCGTCTTTTTGGATGGCGGTGAGCATCTCGATGACCGCCTGGTTCGCTCCTCCGTGCAGCGGTCCCCAAAGTGCGGCAATGCCCGAAGAGATAGCGGCATAAAGGTTGACCCGGGCACTGCCGACCATGCGGACGGCGGAGGTCGAACAGTTCTGCTCGTGGTCGGCATGGAGGATCCAGAATCCCCGCAGAGCATTGACTGTTTCTCGTTTGATCTCGTAGGGTTTTACCGGGGAGTCAAACATCATGTTCAGAAAATTTTCACAATAGGTCAGATCCGGGCGTGGAAAAACAATTTCATGACCCCTGGAAATTTTATACGACATGGCCGCCATGGTCCGCACTTTGGAGAGGAGTCGGGTCATGGTAATGTTAATTTCTTCTTCATGGCTATCAAGTGCCGGATAAAAGCTTCTCAGGGCGTTGACCATGGAAGACAGGATGCCCATGGGATGGGCTCCCCTGGGGTAATTCTGAAAAAAGGCTTTTAAATCAGTATGGACGAGGCTGTTGTCATTAAGCATCACCGAAAATCGGGTCAGCTCGTCCCTCGTGGGTAACCTGCCGTTGATGAGCAGGTAAACGGTCTCCTTGAAGGAGGAATGTTCGGCCAGCTGTTCTACGGGTATACCACGGTAGCGCAGGATACCTTTTTCTCCATCCATGAAGGTGATGGCGCTCAGGCAACTGCCGGTGTTGGCATACCCGGGGTCGAGGGTGATAAATCCGGTCTCAGCCCTCAGGCTGGATATATCTATAGCTTTTTCCCCTTCGCTTCCGGTAACCACGGGGAGCAGTATTTCTTTACCGTTATAAGTAAGAGTTGCGAATTCGTCCAAAATATCTCCTTTTCACTGTGATGCTTCGATGACGTTTAAGCCAGAGCCTTCGTTGTTTTTGAATTTTACTATCCTGCCGGCAAAAAAGGCCAACACTGTATTTTGTAACCTACTAGAACCTCATTGTAAACATTGCAATTGTACCCAAAAGACATCAATGCAGGATCCTTGATGTATCATGAGAACGATATCGTGGCTGAAGTTTCCTGAAAATTAAAAGAGGCTTTGTGGCAATGTATCAGCTCCATTTTTCCCCAAGTCTTCAAGGCACTCCTTGACGAGCAATCCGGGGTATACTGGGTTTTTCATATCCATGACGTAACCTCCTGCAATGATAGTCCACAAAATCGACATCACAGGCTTTCCCCTTCAAACGAAAAAGTGATCCGTTAGTCTGCACGAATAATTACAGCGTAAAATCTTTCTTATTTTTTTAAGGGAGTGCAACCGAAAGGTTGGCAGGTTCATGCCTTCAAAAACTTGTGATCAAAAACTTGTGATAATAGGCATAGTGTAAGCTGTAAATTAAATGTTTACGAGATATTTCCTTACCTAACAAACAAAAGAGTACTCCATGTTCCAGTCACACTGCGCACTGATTGCCAGATGCGATCAAAGAACATGAGAGAATTTACGATTATGTCAACGTTGCAAAAAAATTATACATCGATGATCAACTTTGCCAGGTGATTATTTATATAGAAAACAATATCTTGTGTTGGAAAATGGAAAGTGCAGCACACATGTAATACGAAGTTATAGTTCATGTTATTTTTCTTGATACATCACTGTTCTTCCGTAAGTGTAACACTATTGATTGTTTCGTGTTACTTTTGTTCTGAAAAGGTGGTTTCATGTTGCTATGGATTTCTGGATCGCCGGGTTCGAAATCTCAGTAAAAGGATTACCGCCGCCGGTCTCTATTTAAGAAGGCAATTATGATGGCGTCGTAAAAACTCTTCATCTGCTTCGTGGCCTCGCATATGAAGCTCTTTACTTAGCCATCGCAACTTAGGACATTTGGCACAAGTAGCAATTATGAATCCACATCACTTTAAAAGCCCTGTCCGGCTGTAAGGAAGGAAAAACTCGATGCTTAATATCACCGCAGCCAGGCGGGCCAATCGCTCAACAGTGGAGCTGAATATGGCCCCGTTGATTGATATGGTTTTCATCCTGCTCATCTTTTTTCTGGTCACCACAAGCTTTGTCAAAGAGACGGGGATCGAAGTCAGCAGACCGACAGCTGCAACGGCAGTCAGTAATGAAAAATCAACTATTCTGATCGGTATTGACGCGCAAAACAGTATCTATATCGCCAATCGAGAAGTTGACGTTCGGGCGGTGCGGGCCAATGTCGAACGAGCGCTGGCGGAAAATCCCGAAGGTTCAGTGGTGGTGGTCGCCGACAAGGCAAGCTCTACCGGTACAGCCATCCAGGTGATGGACGGTTGCCGGATGGCCGGTGCACAAAACGTTTCACTTGCGGCGAAACTGCCCCAGGCGGAATAACGGGAAGAAGAAAAATGGAATCCCCTCTCTCCTCACCCGCAAGTGTGCAGCCCGCTTCTTTTCGCAAGTGGCTTTGCCGCCTTGGATTTGTGATTACAGCGCTGGCAATCAATTTGGGCATGTTTGGCTTGATGCCCTTCCTGCTCACCAGAAACGCGTCGATTGCATCGCAGGAACTGGTGACTTCACCGGTCAATGTCATTCGTCTCAAACAGCCGGAAACCTCGGTTACCCGAATAAAGGAAAAACCACCGGAACCACAGCCGAAGCCCAAACCCGAGAAACCGGCTGCGCAGAACCCCCTGCAGGCAAAGCTCACGCTGCCCATCGATGTCAACCCACGCCTGCCCGCCGAGCCGCGAGCCCTTACCCTGCCGGTGGTGCCGCCCCCACAGTTCGATGACCTTACCGATGTTTTCTCCATCAACGATCTCGACTCACCGCTGGTTATGCTGGTCCGCATCCCGCCAATGTATCCGATGTCAGCAAAAAGGCGGGGTGTTGAGGGCTGGGTTCGGGTTCGTTTTGTCGTTAATGAGGACGGCAGTGTCGGAACCGTTACGGTGGCAGACAGCGAACCAAAAAACATCTTTAACGATGCCGTTATCCGCTCTGTTTCCGGATGGCGATTCAAGACTGGAACGATCGGCGGGCTCCCTGTCAAAACCTGGGCGGAGACAACTGTCCGCTTTAAACTGGACTGATGAGAAGATGAGAGGAGGTGTTACATGAGACGTGGAAAATGGCTGTGCCGGTTTATGCCACGCTGGATCCAATGCATTGTTTTTATGGTTTTTTTCGTTCGCCTGGTACTCTTGAATCCGGATCGAAGCTTTGCCGACCAATGCAAAAGAGATATTCCCAACGCAGCCAGGGCAATCCTGGTCAAGGCCGGCAAGTTGATGAACGACAAGGACTATGCAAAAGCCATTGCCTTTTTGGTTGATTTTCAGGCCCAGGCTACAGCCGGGGTAACAGAGGAGACGGACAGAAAGGACATTTCCATGCTGAGATCCATCAGGCCCTTGGCACCTGTTATCTACTCGACAATAAATTCCGCAAAGCAGCCCGCTGCTTTGAACGTGCCCTGCAGAAAAATCCGCACCTTCTTTCTGTAAGTTTGAATCTGGCCAAATCGTTTTACGAACTTCACGATTACGGAAAAGCGGCTGAGTGCTTTAACGAGGCTTACCTTCTCTCGCCGGATAAGAACCCCGAGCACTTATATTTCTCCGCGGTGGCCCATCTCCTGGCAAAGCAGAATAAGCAGAGCATTCAAGTTTTCGAACGGCTGCTGGCCGCCCACAGCGATGCATTCCTTCCCGAGTGGCGGGAAAATCTGGTTCATGCTCTTTTAGCCGTGGGTGAGCATGATCGCGCTTTGGTCCACATTCGCAACCTGGCTGAGAAATATAGCGGAGCAAGGCAGATGCAGTGGCAGGAGATCCTCCTGCATCAATACCTGCAGCTCGATATGGAAAAGGAAGCCCTCGCTCTTGCCAATCCACTGATTGACCGAACCCCGACGGAGCCCAAATGGTGGCGGGCGCTCGTTCATATTCATCTTCAAAAGAACAGGTACCAGCCGGCACTTACCGGCCTGCTGGTAACCGGCTATCTGGAGCCGCTTTCCGAGCAGGAAATGCAGCTTGCAGCCGATCTCTACCTGCAGCTGGGTGTGCCGCAGAAGGCAGCGCCGCTCTACGAGACCCTCCTGAACGCAAAAAAATCTCCCCAGCTCCTGACCAATCTGGTTATCGCCTTGCAACAGCTGGAGCAGCCGGATGAGGCTCTGGCCGTCCCGGAAAAATTCTCGGAGGAGGCGATGTCTCCCAAAGTGGTAATGCTGAAGGCCGATCTGCTGTATACGGGTGATAATTACAAGGAGGCCGCCCGGTACTATCAAATGACCGCCGAGTCGGGTACCGGTAAACAGAGAGACGGTGCCCGGCAGATGGCAGAGTATGCGAAGGTTCAGGCGACCTATGAACAAGATGGGATCAGCCGCCGTGGGCAGACGGCAACTTTTTAATTGACGATGGTTGCAGTATTCAGAACACAAATTATCAAAATTTATTACGGAGGAAAAGGGTGATCCGAAAGCAAGTCAGTACCTCACTCCCTGAACTGGCCGAGGGATTACCTCTACGATATGGAAAACATACAGACGATCTCGGTATACAAGGGGGCAGTTCCCGGCGATATCGGTACCGGCGTCGGCTCACGCGGCGGAGCAATCGTCCTGCGGCCGCAGTGGCCTGAGGAGCAGTTCGGTGCGCGGTTCTCCCAGGGCCTGGGGACTGATTCCTATCTGCGCACTTTCCTGCGCCTTGACTCCGGTTCTCTCGGTCCCTGTGACACACGATTTTCAGGTTCGTATTCGTTTTCCCAGGCCGACAAGTGGAAAGGGCCAGGGGAGATCGGCCCGCGTAACAACGCCAACCTGATGTTTTCTCAGGCGGTAGGGGAGAGGGTGGATATCAAGGTTTGGCTGAATTACAACGACCTCGACCAGAATCTGTTTCGTCCGCTCAATTATACCCAGGTGAATAATCTCTCCGCCAATTATACCCTGGACTACAATGGCAGCAAGACCGGCAGGACGGCGCAGGACATTTTCTTCTACGACTATAACAAAGGCAACTATACCAACACCGACCTGCTCAGCCTGATATCCATCACCCCCTCGGAGCAGCTGCGCATCGACTTCAAGCCCTACTTCGCCAGCGAGGATACCCAGATATATCAGGGCGTCACCTCTGCCGGCTGCAGGATTCAGAAGCGCGACCGCGATATCGACCGCACCGGGATCATCACCGAGGGGACGCTGGAAAGCCAATGGCTGACCTCGGTGGTTGGCTATCTTTTTGAAAATTCAGAGATGAACATCTCTTCGGAAAATTTTGCCATCACCCCTGGTGGCCTGGTGTCCCAAGGCTATGGGGTTTTTGCCACCAGCGGCGACACCCAGATCCATAGTCCCTATGTCAACTTCGCCGGGTCACTGGCCAAATTTGACTGGCAGGCTGGTCTGAAATACTTCCGTTTTCAAGATTCCGCCAGCGAGGGATTTGTCTCACCGGCGCCAAGTTTTATACCCCTACGGGCGCCGGACCTTGATCGGGAGGAGAAAACCTACGACATCTGGCTACCGACAATTGGCCTGGGCTATCGATTCAGCGACAATGTTTCCACCTATGCCAGCTATGGCAAAAATTTCATCCGACCGTATAGGTATATGCCCCTGGTCAACCTCTACAACACCAATCGGCCGAAATTCATCGCCGCGGGAGTTACCTTGAACGATCTCTTTGAAGGCTTTGATATCGAAGAGTCGGACAACTTCGATCTCGGTATACGGATCACCACCCCGTGGTTTGAAATTGCCCCGACCGTGTTCTACGGCAAGCACCGCAACCTGATGGTCACGGTCTACGATCCGCGAGTCGACCTCAGTTACAATCAGAACGCTGGTGAGGCAACCGGCTACGGCCTTGATCTGGAGACCAATTTTTTCCTGCACGACAATCTGACCCTGTTTGTCAACCCGACTTATACCGTCCTGGAATATGATGACGACCTGACCTATCAGGGACGCACCCTGCAAACCAAAGACAACCAGCTGGTGGACACGCCTAAATGGATGATCCGGACCGGGCTGATATTTAACTGGAACAACCTCGAGGTTATCCCGTCGGTGCGTTACACCGGTGAGCGCTACGGTGACGCTGACCACCAAGAAAAAATTGACTCTTACACTTTGGTCGATCTCTCCGTCAACTACATCCTGGAGAATGTTTTGTCCAGCAAGTCGATCAAACTCTCTCTGGAACTGAACAATATTCTCGATAAGGAGTATATCTCGGTAATTACCGCTTCCGACGACAATCGTGGCGGCGCAGCGAGCTATTACGCCGGCCCGCCTTTCTCGGCCATTGTTAAGGCATCATTTGCCTTCTGATCCTGTTGCGGATAAAATCATCGACCATGGTGGATGAGGTGGCGACACCAACTCTTCGGTATGTCGTTTTTCCGCCTTGGGACTTAAATTTTTACAATGGCTTACAGGAGGCATTAATGCTATATCCGTTTAATTCAACAATACCTCAATGGGAGATTTCACCATGTCTGCACAAACTATCGTCGAAAGCGATCTTTTCAAGAAATGCCTGGATTTTCACGGCCACCTCTGCCCCGGCCTATCACTTGGCTATCAGGCGGCCATGGCAGGCATGGATTGGTTGTCAACCAATCGTGCCGAGGATGAAGAGGTGGTGGCTGTCGTCGAGACCGATGCCTGCGGCTGCGACGCCATCCAGGTGATTACCGGCTGCACCTTTGGCAAAGGCAACTTCATCTATCATGACTACGGCAAGACAGCCTTCACCTTCTTCAGCCGCCAGACCGGCAAAGGCGTGCGCATAGCCCGTAAGTCGGAAAAAGAGGATCCCCTCGACTCGCAACACCGCGAGCTGCTGGACAAAATCAGGCAGGGCACTGCCACCGACGAGGAGCGGAGTCAATTCCGGACCAGGCATGAGAAAGCCTCGAAAAGAATTCTCGATATGCGCCCTGAGGAATTGTTCAGTATCAGCGAAATCACCGTGCCGCTTCCTGAAAAAGCACGGATCGAACCTTCGGTTAACTGTGGGTGCTGCGGCGAACCGACCATGAGTACCAAGATGGAGGAGAAGGACGGGCAGAAGATTTGCCGGGGATGTTTGCTATAGAAGGTTGTCAAGAAAGGAAAGGGGCCGAAAAATCGGCTCCTTTTTCCTGCGGAATTTCTTATCAAACCTTGGTTCGGCTAGACAGCTCATCCAGCAACCCTAGGTTAACATGGCTGAATTTGACAATTTTCAATTGGCGTACCATGCGATATGCGTTATCTATGAAGGATAACTCTTGCAACACATAGTTGCTGCGGGATGCCCGGCAGTTATGCACCTGCGAGTATGTCAATGAGCCGATGAATAAAGAGGGATGAGAAAACAATGACTGAGACGAAAAAAAAGCTATTCCGAGTCAAGCGCTGGATGAAAATATTGGGCGGTGTGATTGTCGTTCTGGCCTTATTCCTTCTGCTTCTGCCGTTTGGTACCAAGTATTATCTTGCCGACTGGTTGGAGAAAAACGGGGCGGATAGTGCGACCATCGCCCGACTCAGGTTCAATCCTTTTGCTGGAAAAGTAACCTTGGGGGGCATGGATGTGCAACTTGATGGGGAGACTATTCTCCGTAATGCCACCATGGTGCTGGATCTTGGCATTACCTCGCTTTTTAATCGCGATATTCATGTGGAAAAAGCTTTTTATCAAGATCTTTCCATTGACCTCGAACAGTATGCGGATGGCAGTTGGCGTTTTGGTTCCTATACCATACAGGGGGCAAGTGACGAGAAGAAGGTGGATTCCGGCGAAGATGTGGCGTCGGCGTGGAATTTTCTCGCTGATATGGTAACGTTGACTGATTGTCGTGTCCGCCTGAAAACCCCTGAGCTCAATATGACACTGGTCATTGACGAGGCCGAGTTGGCTCGTCTGTCAACCCGGAAGGACCATCCCGCCGGGAGCTTCTCCTTGACGGGGCACCTCAATGACGGTCCGATTGCCCTGCAGCTGGATACGGTGCAGCTGGTGCCTCAGCTACGTATTGGCGGCAGTGTCTCGGTTGCCGGCTTTCAACTCAAAGAAATTGCCAATCTGCTGCGTGATGCTTTGCCGACCCTGGCCGGAGAGATGGCCCTCGATGGCAAGCTTCTTTTTAGTCAGGGGGCGGAAACGGGGATTGAGGCCAACTATGATGGGACCATCGGTCTCTCGGCACTGGATCTCGGCAATAGTGACTTTACTACCAAGGCGGAGAGTTTCACCTGGCAGGGCACCATGCACTATGCCGGAGCGGAAAGGAATCCGCGGCAGATAGTCACGGATGGTCTGCTTGCGGTTCGTGGCCTTAATCTGCGCAATCCTGCGTCGGGGCTGGTCGTCGAAAAGACAGGCATCGAACTGAGCGGGAAGACCACCCTAACCCTCGCGGAAAATATTCTCCTTGAACACGATGGTGGGCTGCTGCTGAAAAATGTCGATCTGCAGCTGCCGCCCTATGGCATCGTAGAAGAGAGCTTTTCCTGGAAGGGCACGGTGCAATACGATTCCAATCATAAAAAGGAGGGGCTGTTGGTTCGTGCCGATGGTGCACTTGACCTCGGTGCCTTTCACGTTGACGGCGGCGACCCCGCGACTTCTTTTACCGCGCAAGGCAAGGCGGTCACCTGGCAGGGGGCGGTTGATTTCAGTCAGCATGACTCCGGGAAAAAGATCGTCCTTGTCCTTGATGGCACACTCAGCGGGGATGGCTTGCAGGAGACTCTGCTGGAACCTGCTCTACGTCTTGCGCAGGAGAAGGTGGAACTGAAAACAAAAACCACTATCGGTCTGGGGGAGCCCCTGGATATCAAAGGGCTGAGTTCGCTTTCTTTGATGAGTTTTGCCCTTTTCGAAGGTGAAAATGAGGATCCGACCCTTTCTTTTGACGAACTGGGCTTAGTGGAGCTGGAGGGGCGGGGCGGTAAAACGATTGTATTGCAAGAGCTTCTTGCTAGCGGTGTGCAGGGGGCAATAGCCGGTTCCTTCCCTTTGCAGATTGCTGTCCCCGAAATCAGGCTGGCGGACTTTTTCACGGAGGACCTGGCAGCATTCAAAATCAGCGAGCTGCAGGTGAAAAATCCCCTCATCACGGCTATGCATAATAATGCTGAACTTGTCCGCTTGGATGAGCTGACGGTCAGTACTCTTTCTATAGACGCTACGGCCAGGGTCGAGGCCGAAAAAGTCCAGCTGCAGGACTTCGCCTTTCTTGGAACCGAAGATGACGCGGGCCGGAGGGCGGCCGTTTCCTTTCGTGACGCCGCCCTGGATGCAATCAGGTGGAGTGGCGATGCAGGTCTTCAAGGTGATACGCTGACCTTTGACGACCTGGTGGCGACAGTCGTGCGGGATAAGGAGGGAAATATCAATATCAATCAGCAGCTGGCCGAAATGCAGCAACAGGTGGCTCAGCCGGAGGGGACTCCAGCAGGCGAACCGGATGCCGAGTCTGTAACTGAGCCGACGACAACAGCAGCTGCCGGGGAAGAATCGCAGAGTGCACCTTTTGCCTTGCAAAAAATTATTGTTGCCGGGAACAGTTCGGTCATTTTTGAAGATTATACCTTGGCCGTCCCCTATAAGACCGATCTGAACATTACCCGGCTGGAGCTAACCGGTGTTGATTCGAGCAAGCCTGATGAGATAACCGAAATCCTGCTCAAGGGGGAGCTGGAAAGACGGGCGCCTCTGGAAATGATCGGGCATATTTTCCCGTTTAAAGCAAAGCCGGCCATCGATATGAAGCTGGATCTAAAAAACTATCCGCTTTCCAGTCTGTCGGCCTATACCGTCCAGTCAGTTGGTACGGCGCTGGCCAGTGGACAGCTGCAATTAAAAACGTCAATTGCCCTCGCCGATGACAAACTGGACATGAAGAATACCATTTTGTTGCGAAAGCTGGAAACCAAGACTATCGAGCCGGAACTGGCGGCGGAACTGAACAATCAGTTACCCGTTTCTCTTGATGCCGCGCTGTCGCTTCTTCGGGACAATGATCGGAATATTTCACTTGATGTCCCCTTGAGCGGACCCGTGAGCGAGTTAAATGTCGGTATATCCGATGTCCTGGTCACCGCGCTCAGCAAGGCCATTGTGCCCGCCGCCTCGGGCTATCTCATGTACGCTCTTGGGCCATACGGGGCACTTGCCTATGTCGGTATGAAGGTTGGCGAAAAAATGCTCGAGGTAAAGCTGCCGCCGGTGGTGTTCGTGCCGCAGGAAGCGTCGCTGACCGACGAACATGTTAAATATCTGCAGAGGATCGGTAAAATTTTACAGGATCGTCCTGAAGCGGATATCCAGCTCTGTCCCCGAGTGGCTTCCTGGGAGTATTTGACCGAAGAAGAAAAGGCCGCGGTACCGGGCGGAGTTGTTGCAGTCGATGGGGAAAAAGAGGATGAATTACTGCAGCTCGGTCAGCAGCGGGCCGTGGCGGTGCAGAATCTGCTCAAAGAAAAACACGGCATCGCCCACAATCGCCTACTGATCTGCGATACGGCAATCGATACCAAAAAAGACGCCGTCCCGGCAGTGTTGCTGCAGATGTAACCAGCTGTCACCAAAAGTTAACCAGCAGTAGTGAGCGATAATGCGCAGGGGGCTTATCGTCCCGCGCTCACCCTTTTTTTTGCCGCCTCAAGGTCGAAAAAGGTCGGATCAAAATCGGGGCGGCCGCTCAGCTCATAGAGGCTGTTGTGATTCTTGCTGTCGGGGGATTCGAGGGCGCTTACCAGCTGCAGGTAGTGATGGATATCACCTACCGTCTCCGGCGGACAGGCCATTTCCCCAGACAGAAGGATCGGGTGTTTGAGCTGTCTGGTCGGCGGGACGACCTCCTCCAGATGGATTTCATGCTCCCATCCCTCACCGGCGTCATAGATGTAGGTAAACACAAAGCGCATGCCTTCTTCGAGGGAGTGCAGTTTGTATTTATGCTCGTCGAATCGCTTGGATTCCCGGGGCGCGTTGGTTTTTATGGTCGGTTCGTAGCTAATCTTGCCAACGAGGAACTGATGGACATGGGAGTCGCTCCAGCCCATGCTCGCCTGGATGATATCGTGGAGCTGCGCCAGGGTGAATGTTCCCGGCACCTGAATGCGTCGCCAGATGAGTGGGTCAGAGAAAGTTATGGAAATATGCAGGATGTAGCTTGGCACCTGCTTGTCGTCTTTTTTCGTTTCGCTTTTGCTGCTTTCAGGGAAAATACCTTTTATAACCTGAGCCATTCACTCCTCCTTGTCGCCATACACTGATTGCTCGTCTTTTTTGTTTGTCACGAATTTGAAGTACTGCATCTATTCTAATGCAGGAAGCGAAGCCTGGCCAGTGCGGTCGTTAAAGATCATCTTTAACCCCGCTAATCGCTTTCTGATATCTCCTGCATCGTCGCGAGCAGCAGTTGTTTGAATTTTTCAGTGGCCTTTCTGCCGTTGTCGCCTTTGTCATCGCGAATGACTTTGAAAAAATCATGGCAGATTTTTATGTTTCCGGCCGACCAGTTCTGGGTAAATCCCTGCGGCGAGTCGTTTGGCCGAAGGGTTTGCGGCACTTTTTCATAGTCCCTTCGGCCATGGGCCCAGTTGATGGTGTGCTGGTAGTAGAGCAGGGAGCGGTTCAGCAGGATAAAGAGCAGGTCAATGGACTTGGCCGGGCCGACCTGGACCCGTTTGCCGCCGAGGGGCAGACCGAGAAAGCTAGCCTTGGTGGAGATATTTTCTCCGCCCAAAAAGGCGCTGAGCGCCCCGGCAATGGTGCCCACGGCGGTGAACACGCCGAGACCATGGCCGAAAGTGGCCATCTCCAGCCCGGCGCCGATAGCTGCCCCGCCAAGTCCACCGGCAATGACAACCTGTTGCCGGGTAAGACCGAGGAGCTGCCAGGTCTGTTCGTCAAAGAGATCCTTGTTGAGGATCGAATGGGGCGGCAGATCGTAATGAAAGATATTATGCTTGAAAAGGTTGCGGATGCGCTGATGGGTGTCTTGTTCCATCCGGCTGATCTTTTCGCTGTAGCGGGCAAAGAGTTTTTCCCGGCATTTTTCTGCCTCTGCCTCGGAGCTCACGTCATTGTTCAGCTGCAGGGAGAGGCTGGCGGAAAGCAGGTCGGTGATGACATCCGCCGTGGCGGTGTTGCGGGCCGCCCAGTCTTTTTTAAAGGCGCTGACCACCTCGGAGAGAACCTGATGCCAGTCCTGATCGATCGATTTCAGCGCTTCGAGCAGAAGGATTCGTTCGGCATAGGTGGCCCGGTGGGCGTTAAACAGGCGACTGGAATTAAAATTCTTGCGAAACTCGGCTTTCCAGGCCGGCAGGTGTTCCGTTGCATCTTCCTTGCAGTTGATGATGGCCATACGGGGTTTGCCGGTAAGTCGCAGGATTTCCATCTCCGCCTTGTCGACGTTGCGCACCGGCCGCGAGCCGTCGACCACATAGATGATGCCCGCCCCCCTTTCGACGGGGCCGAGCAGCTCGCAGTCATCGTGCAGTTCCGGGATGCTTGCCGCATATTCACGAAATGTCTGTAGGGGATTTGCCTCATTTGCCGCCCGTTTTTGTAACTCACTGAGTACCCTGCCCGGGTTCTGAAAGCCCGGGGTGTCGGTGAACCGCACCACCTCGCGACCGTCGATCACCACCGGAAAGGTGCGGCATTCGGCGGTCTCGCCGGGGGTCGGACTGACGCGTACCGAATCATCTTCGGCAAGGGTGGAGAGAACGGAGGATTTACCTTCGTTCGGGTGGCCCAATATGGCAAATTCAGGTGTCATGAAGTCTTCCTGTCAGGAGATGAGAGAAAAGAGGGTCAGGTAGGGATCGCCGACGGCTTCGATCTTTTGCTGCCAGATGGTAAAATCCTCCGGGGCAACCGGGGTAAAGGCGGTTGCCTGCGGCCGACCAACCAGGCCGATGTGGATGATGGCGTTTTTCGGTAAAATTCCCCGCAGCTCTTTGACCAGGCTGAGGAAATCGACCAGAGGAACCATCCAGCCCTCCATGACAATAAAGACACCTTCTCCGGGCTGCCATTCTTTTTCCGTCAAATGCTGCAGTAGCTGCCGGTCGGCATCGTAACTGCTCATGAAGCTGTGCACTGCCTCTATGGCCAGGCCTCTTTGCCGCAGCAGAGCATCAAGCTCGTCAGTCGGGCAGAGGGCGGCGATATCCTCGGGAATAAGAACCGTCTGTTGTGCCGGTCTTGCCTGGTTGCTTTGCCCGCGCCGGTTTGGAACCGAAGACGGGAGGGGCTGTATCCGTGGTCCGGGATGGTTGTGTCGGTTGGTCTGTTGCGCTTCCGGTGCGGCCTGGGTCGTGACCAGAGGGGTCTGCATACGCCTAAGCAGATCAAGGCAGGGCGGGGTGTCAAACTTAAGTTTGTGCAGGGACTTGCGTTCCATCACCTTGCCGATAAGCAGCAGAGCCAGGCGGAGAAAGAGGCCGTAAAACAACAGGCAGAAAACGAGAAAAGGCCACCAGGCGATGAGATTTTCCGTGGTCAGATGGTAAATGCCCTCCTTGAGGATTATCCGGCTGCCCTCGATCTCGGCAAGGGTCGGATAGCCGCCGTCGGAGACCAACCAGGACCAGGGCAGAGCGATGAGCATGATGGCGCGGTGGATGGCCTCGACACTGAACTGCAGGGTCGATTGCCAACCGAAAGCCAGATCGCTGGTGGAGATTTTTATCAGCGTTGCCGCAAGAAGACCGAGATTGAAGCCTATGGCAAAGAGCTGGAACAGGACAAACAATGGCCAGTAGAAAAGGGATCCGTATACCGAGCTGCGCGCCTTGAGAATGCCGAAGGCGTGGTGCACGCCAGCGCGCTGGTTGCCGGCCATTTTGCGCAACCACTGTTTATGCCAAAACGCCACAAGTCTGCCGAGCATGCCGCGAAAGAGCGCTCCGTAAAACGAGGGAAGTTTCAAACCGGGCAACAGCGAACGAAGTAGCCAGGCGGCAAGCAGAAAGACGACGAAAGCAAGTTGTGAGACGATGAATAGCAGCAGAAAATGAAAGACGTTCACCGGAGTCGTGCCGGTGTAGGTAAAAAAGGAAAAGCCGGCAAAGAGGCCAACAAACATTCCTTTGAAGGTGGCGAGATTTCTAAAAAGAAGCGAGGCGTCACCGAAGATGGTTCCCGGACTTTTTTTCTCGGGGCCGGGAAATTCCTCTTGTCTTCTCTTGGTAAGCCACAGCTGGATGAGTTCTCGGCTGCTCTGCTCATCGGCGTTGTTCAGCTGATCCCGGCCGGCAAGGTAGATATTTCTGTCACGCTGCTGCAGCGTGCCGCGGTCTGTAGCGTCATCCTGATGGAAAAAATATTCCAGGTCAATGATACAATTATATTTTTCGTTGGTCTGCATGCGCTCCATTATACCAGAATGGAGCTATGGAGCAATAGAACCTCCCTGCTAACCGATCGAATTCATTTGTCTCGCCGATCTCGGACAATGACCGAGCCGTCAATTTTCTTCGCCCTTTTCTTCAGATCAGAAGCCAGAGAAGATACTTCGGCAAAGGACGCGATACGATGAATCTCGGTCGAAACGATACCGATCGACAGAGAAAGAAGACCAAATTTTTCCCGTTTACCGTGGCGGTCAACGCTGCAGTAAAAACCGCTGCGGCATTCTTCATCGGTATGGAAGATTTTTCCCGCCTGGGTGAACTGGTCGATGATATGTTCACAGATAGTAATCGAGTGTTTCGGGCGGGACACAACGATAAAATCGTCACCGCCGATATGGGCGGCAAAGCCGATTGAGCTTTTGTCCCATTTCTGCACCGCATCAACAAGAATTTCACCGACTTTTTTGATCACCCTGTCGCCCATTTCGAAGCCATGGCGGTCATTAAAAGGTTTAAAGCAGTCGATGTCAATATAACAGACATCGAAATGCAGGGACTGTGAGAGCATGTGAGCGATTTGCCGCTGGATAAACTCATTGCCGGGCAGACCGGTGAGCGGATTGGCGCTCTTGGCCAGCATCATCGAGTTTTCGGTGACGGCATTGAGGATGGCGCTGACCGAAACGGTGCCGAGGTATTTCCCGCTGCGGGTGACGCAGATATCGTCATAGACGGATATCTGCTGCCGCAGGTGAATTTTTCTGGCGACATCTTCCACCGACATATAGTGCGGTACCTGGAGAAAGCTTTCCTCGAGGACATCGCCGACCTTTTTGTAATAGTTGAGGCTCAGGCCATAACCATTACGGCCGACCATGTGATTCTCCATAAACCGGTTGCGGTTGATCAGTCCGCAAAGCAAGCCACGGCACAGGGCAGGGATGCAGACCAGTTTCGGCGTGGAGTTGAACCGGTCGAGAACCTCCATGACCCGGTCATCCACTGAGGCAGGCAGGACATATTCGCAGATATCGCCGATGCAGATTATTTCATCAAACAGTTTGGTGCCGGATATGTGCGGTGCCGGTCGGGTTTGTAGATTGAGGGTGTGCGGTTCGACCAGAGTCGGCGCGGGTTTGGCAAAATGGTATCCCTGGATCAGATCGATCTCGACCTCGCGGCATACTTGTAAATCGTTTTCGTCTTCAATGCCTTCGGCGATAACATCGATACCAATGCGGTGACAGGCGGTGGCGATGGCGTCGATCAGATTGTGATTTATATGGCTTTTTTGGTGGTTTCGGAAAAAATGCTGATCGATTTTGACATAGTCCGGTTCGATGAGGGAAAGCATTTTCAGTCCGCCGTATCCGGCGCCGAAATCATCAATGGCAATACGAAATCCCTGGTTGCGGTAATGATCTATGGCCTTTCGAAACAGACCGTAGTTGGAGATGGCATCCTGTTCGGTGATTTCCAAGACGATATTTTCTTTTGCGATGCCACTTTGTTTGACCAGCAGTTCCGTCGTGCCGTCGCTTCGATTCGGGTGAGCCAGGCTGGCGGGACAGATATTGACGAAAAGAAGCGCATTCCGTTCGGCAATCCCCTGTCGGCCGGCGAGTTGAATGCCGTTTTCCCGACAGCGCATATCGAGCTGGACTATCAGATCATGCAGCCGGGCCTGATGGAAGAGATTGTCGATTGTCTCAAAAGGATTCGGGCCTATGGTCCGGCAGAGTGTTTCGTAGGCAAAAATGGTCTCCTGCTTAAGCGAGACAATCGGTTGGAAATGGGATGTCAATTGGTTTGTTTCAATGATTTGTCGCAGTATGTTTCGGTTGGTTGTGCCCGGTTCATTGGCAGGTACTGCTGGCGTCCGTAACGAAATGTCGTTTTCGGTAATCAATTTCAATTCCGGCATACGATAGTTTTTCCTGTGGGCAATCTTGGGCGGATTCATAATAGGCAATGCATATCTCTTGAATAGTTTTTATTGTATTGAATTTGATCTGAAAATTCTTTCATCACGAGATTTTTGCTGCTTCAACACGGTATTAATCGGCAGGATAGAGCAAAGATGTTTGTATTTCGTTAAAGTTTCGTGAAAGAAAAGTTAACTGGTTGTTTATTATAAACAGTCCTGACATCGTTCTATTGTCTTCCTGCTACAATAATCAGAACTATTCTTAACAATTACCTCCTTTTCCGGAAGCTGCTTTTCGGCATAAAAGAAATTGATAAATACCCTGTGAAAGAGTAGCATGATAAAGTTTGTTTGAGTTTCGGTCGTGCCGTGAAGCTAATGAACTGCTACATCGCTTAACACTATAAAATATATGAATAATTCTTATAGAAAGAGTCGTGTCGAAAGTGAGTCGATTAAGGGGGAAGGGCCGGAGGCATACCGAAATCTGTTTGCGACGATGACGCAAGGCGTGGTGTATTATTCTCCCGACGGACAAATCATCTCCGCCAATCCCGCGGCAGAACATATTCTGGGGCTTCCTTTCGCCCTGATGCAGGGCCGCAAGGCGATGGATCCTGAGTGGAAAACAGTCGGGGAAGACGGCGCGGACCTGCCGCCAGCGGAACACCCTGCTCTCGTGGCACTGGCCACCGGACAGCCGGTCCTCGGGAAGGTGATCGGGGTCTTGCAACCTGAGCAAGGCCGACATTGCTGGCTGCTGGTTGACGCGGTACCTGAGTTTCGTGCCGGGGAGGAGCAGCCCTGGCGGGTTTTCATCGTTTTTACTGAACAAACCGAGGCGCTGCGAGCTCTGCGTACCAACAAAAAACTGCTCGACAGCATTTTACGTACAGCCCCCACCGCCATCGGCGTGGTGAGCAACCGGGTCTTTTTGGTCGTCAACGAGCGCATGTGTCAGATGACCGGTTACGCTGAGGACGAATTAGTCGGCATGAACGCCCGTATGCTTTATCCAAGTGATGAGGAGTACGACTATGTCGGAGCGGAAAAATACCGTCAGATCAGTGCAGGTAAGACAGGCTCCGTAGAAACACGCTGGCAACGCAAGGACGGCGAAATTATAGAAATTCTGCTTAGTTCCTCGCCGATTAACTCCAGTGACCTTGTTGCCGGCGTCACCTTCACCGCCCTTGACATCAGCGAGTTGAAGCAGGCTGAAGCGGAACGGGAAAATTTACAGGCACAATTGCTGCAGTCACAGAAGATCGAATCGATAGGAAGACTGGCCGGCGGCGTGGCCCACGACTTCAACAACATGCTCACCGTTATTCTCGGCCATGCGGAACTGGCGATAAAGAATTTCGAGCAATCTGATCCTGTTCATGAGAATCTGGAGATCATCATCGAAGCAGCCTATCGCTCGGCTGATCTTGTTCGCCAGCTGCTGGCCTTTGCCCGGAAACAGACGGTCGAGCCGAAAATTCTCGAACTCAACGACTATATAGCCAACATGCTGCCGATGTTGATGAGCCTGATCAATGAGAATATTGATCTTGTCTGGAAGCCGGGCGCCGAATTATGGCTGATCAGGATTGATCCCTCGCAGGTGGATCAGCTTGTCGCCAACCTTTGTGTCAACGCCCGGGACGCCATTGACGGGGTGGGCAAAGTGACCATCGAAACAGAAAATATCACCTTTGATACTGACTATTGTGCCGTGCACACCGGTTTTATCCCCGGGGAATATGTCCAGCTGTGTGTCAGTGATAACGGTGCGGGGATGGACAAAGAAGTTCTCGAGCATATTTTCGAACCATTTTTTACGACCAAGGGAACGGGCAGAGGCACCGGTCTCGGCTTGGCCGGCGTATATGGTATCGTCAGGCAGAACAATGGCTTCGTCAATGTCTACAGTGAACCGGGCAATGGGTCGTCTTTCAAGATTTACCTGCCGCGGTTTTCCGGCGGGCAAATGAAGGAACTCTTTGCCAAGACGTCCAGTGTACCGCACGGCAACGGTGAGCTGGTGCTCCTGGTAGAAGATGAAGTGGCGATACTCAACGTCGGCAAGGAGATGCTCGAGCGGCTCGGCTATCGGGTGCTGACAGCCGCAACACCAAGCGAGGCTATTCGGCTGGCCCATGGCCATAGCGATGAGATTCGACTGCTTATCACTGATGTGATTATGCCGGAGATGAATGGCCGCAATCTGGCGAGTGTGCTGGTTGGCATGAAACCGGATTTGCCATGCCTGTTCACCTCCGGTTATACCGCCAATGTTATCGCCCACCATGGAGTGCTTGATAATGGCATACATTTTATCCAGAAGCCTTTTTCCTCGAAGGATCTGGCGCTTGCCGTGTGGAAAATATTGAACAAGAAAAAACCTTGATAGCCTCGTAAAAATTCTTCGTCCGCGGCGTTGCTGCCTCTTCTCGGACAAGCTCTAGAGGGTCGGCAGGATTTTAAGTATATCCTCTACTATATCAGCTGGTAGTTTGTTCCCCGTATCCAGTGTAAGAAAACGTTCGTAGCCTTTTTTTCTTTCCTGCAGAAGTGCGGCAATACGTTCGCCGGGATTGGCCCCATCAAGAAGAGGCCGATGATTGTCGGTATCTTTTGCCACTCGCGACAATATTTGCTCGGGCGTAGCGACCAAGCAAAAGACATGGCCCCTATGGCTGAGTGCTTTGACGTTGGCGGAGTCAAGCATAAGGCGCCCGCCGGTTGAAATAACCAGCCCTTCGCGTTCGCCTAATTCGCCGGCAATTGCCGCTTCCATGCGACGAAAGGCCGCCTCGCCCAGATTGGCGAATATCTCCGGAATGGTCTGCCCTTGGCGTTCTTCAATCAGTTTATCCGTATCGATAAAATCGCGTTGCAGCTTCTTGGCCAGTAATTTGCCCACGGTGGTTTTCCCTGTCCCCATAAAGCCGGTCAAGATGATGTTGCTATTGTTGTTATCTGGCATAATGTCGTGTTTTACCTATCAGGAGGCTGACTGAGAATGAGGTTTCTACGTGTTCATCAAGAAAAACAAAAAGTATACCGCTTTTGTTTCTTTGCGACAATGTACGGCGGTCAAATACAACTGCAGCAGTTTATGGTATGGCTTCCAGCAATTCTTTGATCTCCCTGTCGCAGAGGCCAAGAGACTTGAGGATATCCACAGTATCGTGACCAATGGCAGTGCGCCCTGTATGGCGGATTTTCCCCGGTGTTTTTGAAAATTTTGCCGGAATATTGGCCATCTTTACGGGACCTAAATCTTCATCATCGAGCTGAATAATGGTCTCGCGGGCTTGGTAGTGTGGATCCTTCATGATCTGGTCAATATTGTACACCGGGGCAATGGGCACTTCGAATGCGGTAAACCGGGCCATGACAAAATCTAAAGGATGGCTTTTGATCCATGCGGTAACGATTGCATCGACCTCATCGCCGTTGGCCAGCCGTTGCTGTGGATTAGCGTACCTCGGGTCGTGCACCATATCGTCTCGTTCTATTGCTTTAAACAGTCTGAAGGCCATATCGCTTGCAGAGGCGGAAATGGCCACCCAGCGATCATCAGAAGTTTTGTAGGCATTGCGCGGCACGCCACGGGGCGAGCGATTGCCGAAGCGGTTTTGACTTTTCCCCAACTGGTCGTATTCAATAGCCTGGGGGCCAAGGACAGAGAAGAGGGATTCGAATATGCTGAGATCGATGACCTGCCCTGTTTGCCCATGTACGTCGCGGTGGTAAAGGGCCATCATCACCGCATTGACGCCAACCAGCGAGGTAATACCGTCGCCCAGGGCAAACGAGGGGAGAGTCGGCGGCCCGTCCGCCTGGCCGGTAATATGGGCAAAGCCGCTAAATGCCTCCGCCAGGGTGCCGAAGCCGGGGCGATCGCGGTAGGGACCTGTTTGTCCCCAGCCGGTGATTCTGATGAGAATCAAGCCTGGATTGTTCGCCGCCAGCGTCTCGTAGTCGAGTCCCCATTCTTCCATTTTCCCCGGCCGATAGCTTTCAATCAAAATGTCCATGCCGGCGGCAATGCGGCGGATTATTCGTTGGCCTTCGGGGGTGTTGAGATCGATGGCCAGGAGTCGTTTGCCACGGCTGTGGGATTTCCAGGCCAGGGGAATACCGTTTTTTTTATGGCCCCAGTTGCGGATATAGTCGCCTTTTTCAGGGTGCTCGACTTTGATGACATCAGCGCCGAAATCGGCGAGAATGGTTGAAATACCCGGACCGGCGATGAGGTTGGAAAGATCAAGCACTTTGACGCCGTGGAGCATCTGCTCGTTATTGTGCTCCATGGGATTACACCTTGCAGTAATAAGACACGCCCGCCAGCCAGATCATAAAGGTCATTGACGAGAAAAGGGTGCTTGCCGAGATGGTGGCCACCGCGAAATCGGCATCACCGTGCATCTCTTTGGCCATAACATAGGATATTGTCGCAGTTGGCGTGCACAAAAGAATCAGTGCCGGCAGGTAATCCTCCGTGCCCAGACCAGCCAGGTTGAAGAGCAGCAAACCGCCGGCGGGGAGCAGGAGCAGCTTGAAAACGACGGCGCCCAGGGTGGGCCGCAGATACTCGCGCATAAGCTGCAGGGAAAGCGATGCACCGATGAGCAAAAGAGCCATCGGTGGGGCGAGCCCGCCGAGAATGTCAATGCTTCTGCCGATTACCCGGGGAAGAGAAATTTCCAGGGCAGAGACCAGGATGCCGGCCATGGCACCGATGATTACCGGATTGCCGAGCAGTTTCATGACCAGGGGTTTAATACCGGGATGACGTTTGCCCGAGGTGTCATGTAGCTGCAGGGCGACAACCGAGAGCAGGTTTTGCAGGATCATCAGAAAACCGGCGATAATTCCGGCCTTGCCAAGGGCCGTTTCGCCAAGATAATAGAAAGCGATGGGCAGTCCTATGTAGCCGACATTACCATGTCCCGAGCTCTGGATAAAGGCACCGGCGCGAGCCGGATCCATCTTGAAAATCCTCGTGAAAAGATATGCCGTCGCATATATACCCGCAGCGGCAAGAAGGGTGAGAAAGAGAACCATGCCGACAAACTGTTCATGGAAAGAAGACTTGGCGATGGCGCTGAAAATCATTGCCGGAATCGACAGATAATAGACCAGCTTGTTTGCCGGCACGAGGAATTCAGTTGTGATAAAACCCTTTTTACGCGCACCCCATCCGAGGATGATAATGAAAAAAATCGGTATGATGGTAATGATTACTTCCATTTTGGTCGCTTCTCTTTACTTTTGAAGACAGTATGCCGTAATATGAACGGTTCATATAGTGCCTCTCCCAGTAACTTTTTTCAAGCTGAGCTTTATCGTTAAGGAAGAAAACTTACGAATAATCAGCTTTGACAAATTGGTAACAACCTAAACCTTCGGATGGCTATGCACAATACGCATCAACAAACGGGGCTCCTGTTCGAAGACGAAGTACTGCGCGACGGTCTCCAGATAGAATCGCAACTCTTCACGGTTGAGCAGAAAATTGAGCTGTTCCATCTGCTGAAAAAAGCCGGTATCAAACGCATACAGGTAGGGGCTTTCGTTGATCCGAAGAGAGTTCCGCAGATGGCTCAGAGCGACGAACTTATCAAAAGCCTCGGCAAACAGAAGGATACAATACTCTCGGCCTTGATTCTCAATAGCAAAGGGCTTGATCGTGCTTTGGCCTGTGCAGTCGCCCATGTCAGCATGTCAGTATCCATGAGTGACACGCATAGTCAAAAAAATGTCGGGAGGCCTGCAGCGGAATCCCTGGCGGTAATGGTTGATCTTGTCAAAAATGCTCGGGAGCAGGGACTTGGAGTTCGGGCGGGTTTACAGAGTGCCTTCGGCTGTGTCTATGAAGGCGTCATCGCGGAAAGTGCAGTGCTGGCAGCGGCTGAAAAAATGGTTTCGGTCGGTGTCGATGAAATCAACCTGGCCGATTCTTCCGGGATGGCCAATCCCTCGTCCATCAGGTCCCTGGTCGGTGTTGTTCGGAGGGAATTTCCCGCAACGCGCATTTCTCTGCATCTTCATGATACGAGAGGGTTAGGCCTGGTCAATATGTTCAGCGGCTATGAGGCCGGGGTACGGATTTTTGACGTTTGCACCGGCGGCCTGGGCGGCTGCCCTTTTCTTGAGGGAGCGGCAGGTAATGTGCCGACCGAAGACGCGGTGAATATGTTTGAGTCGATGGGCATCGATACCGGAATCGAGCTGCAGGCCCTGCTGAGTGCGGTTGAGTTCCTTGAGAAAAATCTCAACCGTACTCTTCCGGGACATATGCGGCGTGTCCTGCAGTTTTTATTAAAAAGTAACACATAATAAGGGCGTTTAGTTAAAATCGGCCAAAGGAGAGTCATGAGGCAACAAAGTAAGGTGCAGGTGACTGTGCGCAAAAAAGTGATTGGCGGAACAAAGCCGCTTATATGCCTGCCGCTGGTCGGGGAGAGCAGAGAGAAGATCCTTCAGGAAGCCAAAGAGTTGGTTGCCTTGCGGCCCGATCTGCTCGAGTGGCGCATCGATGCCTACGAGAAGGTGGAAAGTATCACGGATTGTTTAACCGTTTTACAGGAATTGCGGCAGAGCATTGGGGAAACACCTTTAATATTTACCTGCCGCATAGACCTGGAAGGGGGATTGAAGAAAATTACGCAGGAAAAACGTCTGCAGCTGTTTACCGACGCAATTGCATCCGGCAATATTGATATCGTCGATATTGAACTGTGCAATGGAGAAGCATTCGTCAAAGTAATAAAAGAACAGGCTGTGGCGAACAAAGTTACAGTAATCCTTTCTTATCATAATTTTAAAGAAACACCCAGCGAAGCGTTTATATATTCGAAGCTGGTCGAGGCGCAGACCGCAGGCGCTGATATTGCTAAAGTTGCTGCAATGCCGCACAACTATGCCGATGTTCTGACTCTTCTCAGTGCAACCAACAGGGCGAGAAATGAAGGGGTGCAGGTGCCCCTTGTCACCATGTCCATGGGACCGGAAGGAGCAATCAGCCGGTTAGCCGGCGGTCTGTTCGGATCGGACATTACTTTTGCCATTGGCCTGCAGGCTTCCGCTCCGGGGCAAATACCCATAAAAGATCTGCAGACGGGGATGGCTCTATTGTATCAGTCGGAAATATAATGCCGGAGCAGAACAAGAAGTGCAGTAGAGCTAGGAAACGCTATCAATGGACACATTGTGGAGGGCTTTAGATGTTAGGTTAATGCACTTGCAATATATCCATTGTCTTCTTGTCGATATGTAAAAAGAAACGATAAGCCTGGGTGAAATTAAAAATGAATTAAATGTATCTCAACCTTGAAAAAATGACTGGACATTATTATTATTGGATGAGATTTATAAAGTATTTTTGTAAATACCACTTAATAATAATTAAAGAGGACTGTAGATGAATGATTTCTTAAGAATTATTACCCATGCCCGGCGTTTTAAAAGTGCGCTGAA
>CAYPPR010000014.1:0-80061 GCA_964412665.1 uncultured Desulfopila sp. | reverse complement strand
AAGACAAAGACGAAAGTATCAGTTTTCCAGGGCATCGATTTTTTGTTGTATATCTGCTTTGTTTTTTTCATCTTTAAACATCTCATGGGCCTTTTGATAAACCGCTTTCGCCTCCAAAAACCTGCCAAGAGCGCGGTAGACATCGCCCAGGTGATCGTAGATATGCGGATCATCGGGTATCAGTTCCAAGGAACGTTCGAGAGTGCGTACTGCTTTTTGCAAATTCCCCAGGCGAAAATACACCCAGCCAAGGCTGTCGATAATAAAGCCGTTATCGGGTTTCAGGGTATTTGCCCGGAGTATGTATTCCAGTGCCTTGTTGAGGTGCATGTTTTTGTCGGCCCAGGTGTAGCCTATATAGTTAAGGGCTTCGGCATGGTCCGGCTGCAGCACCAACACTTTTTCCATGATATTTATAGCCTGTTCATACATGCCGTTTTTTTCCAGCACCAGGCCATATTCAAAAAGCAGCTGAGGATTGTCCGGGTAGATATCGACCGCCCCTTTCAGGAGGGTCATGGCTTTGTCATTTTCGCCTTGAGCCTGATACAGAGAAGAGAGGAGGGCATAAAAAAGCGGGGTCCGGTCGGCTTCGGCTGCCGTATGTGTCTGCAAAAGCTTAATCGCTTCATCGATATTGCCCAGAGCCTGATAGATGCGGGTCTGCAGATAAACAGCTTCCTCAAATTCGTCACTGTTGCTCTTAATGTCTGCCAGATGAGTCAGGCTGGTGGGATAGTCTTCTTCCTGGTAGGCGAGTAAGGCAAGCAGGTAGCGCGCTTCGGAGTTTTCCTCTTCCTTGATAATTTTGGTGAGAACTTTCCTGGCCTCGCTCTCTTTATTTTGCCGGAGCAGTACTTTGGCGATAATGAGATCGATATGGATCGGATTTTCACTGTATAGGCGAATCCTTTTCAATTCATCAAGGGCTCTGTCGCTTTGATCGAGATCCAGAAGTGCCTGAATCCGACTGAGTGCGGCCCGTTCGTCAAGCGGGTCATCCTCGGTTATTGTCGTATAGATGCGCAGGGCATCATGATACATTTCCTGGTCGACGTAAAAAAAGCCGATCTCAAATGCTAATTCTTTTGACCAGTTTAAGGAAAGGGCCTTTTCGTATTCTTTCGCCGCCTGGTGAAATTTTTCCATCTGCTTAAGCAGTCTGGCATAGGACAGATGGGTGAAATAAGAATCAACGTCGTTTGCCAGCAATTTTGTAAATATTTCCTCGGCCATCCGGTATCGCCCAAGATGACTGTAGAGAAGGGCCAGACGCAGGTGGACGCCTTCGTTCTCCGGTTCTTTCTCGAGCACCTGGCTATACAGCAGTAGGGCTTCTTTGATTTTGTCCTGTTGAATAAATAGACTTGCCAGAAGCAGGCGATAGCTGGTGTTGTCGGGATGCTCTTCGATGGCCCGGGCGAGCCAGTCTGCTGCTTTGGCAAACTCGCCCATTTTAAGAAGGAGAAGGGGTATTTTCTCTTTTATATATGAGGCGTTCTCGTCGCAGATAAGGGCCTTTTCGTAAGCCTCAAGTGCTTCGGCCAAGTGTCCATTAAATTCGGCGTGGGTTCCCCAGAGAAAATAAAAATAGGCACAGGACAGATCGACCTGATCTTCCGTGACTGCCTGTACCGGAGCCGGGGCCGCCGGAGTCTGATCCGCAGCCGGTTGGGTGACCGCACAGGAGCCGAGAAGGAGGCAGCAGCAGAGAGCACAGAAAAGATGCGAGTAGAAGGCCATAGTTTAAACCTGAACAGTTGAAAGAACAGGGAGAAGAGGGCAGACACATTCTTTCACCAGGCGATGCACCTCCTCAATCGATCCTCGGGCGTCAATCGGCTGGATATAGGGTCGTTTGATTGAAGAAAAAATGGCGGCAACGCGAGCAAGATTCTCCCTTTGTTCAAAATCGTTCAGTTTGTCGCCGCGCCCGGAGGTGATCCTGTCCAGGCCGGTGTCAAGAGGAAGCTGGAAAAGCAGAGCGACATCGGGATCGGGCGCAAAACGGTTCAGTTCCAGGATATGTTCCGGGTCAAATCCCCTGGCCCCCTGGTAGGCAACGGTGGACAGAAAATATCGATCACAGAGAATAACTTTCCCCTGCTCCAGGGCGGGCGCCAGAAGCTTTTCTACATGCTCCCGACGATCGGCCAGAAACAGGGCCAGTTCTTCTTCACGGCTGTATCGGTCCCGATGCATATACAGAGAACGTATCTGCTGTCCATAGCGTCCCTCGGTTGGTTCCCGGGTGGTGAGGATCGAATAGCCTTTGTTGAGTAGGTAGTCGCCAAGTAGCCGTAGTTGGGTTGATTTCCCTGTGCCGTCGGTGCCCTCAAATATTATTAGTTTTCCTCGTCTCACCAGGTTGGTCATAACCTTGTCTCTTGCCCGTAGTAGATGGATCGGTTGCGACTTATGACCGCGGCGAGTCGTACAGCTTCGTCAAGACTTCGGTAGTCGGCAAGGCCTTTACCGGCAATATCATAGGCAGTGCCGTGATCAACGGAGGTACGGACAAGTGGCAGACCCAGAGTGATGTTGACGCCATCGGCAAAATGGAGCAGTTTAAAGGGAATAAGTCCTTGGTCGTGATACATGCAAACCACTGCGTCAAATGCTCCCGAGGCGGCTTTAAAAAACACCGTATCGGGTGGATAAGGGCCGGAGACATTGATGTTTTCTGCTTGCATCTGTTCCACAGCCGGGCCGATGACCTGTTCTTCTTCGTCACCAAACAGTTTGTTCTCGCCGCCATGGGGGTTGAGTCCTGCGACGGCGATCTTTGGGGTTTCGATGGCAAAGTCAATCTTCAGTGCCTCGTGAGTCGTACGGATCATGCGGGCAACCGCCTTAACGGTGAGAAGAGAAGCCACCTCTCGAAAGGGGCAATGAATAGTCACTAAAGTGACGCGCAGTTTGCTGCCGGCCAGCATCATGGCGTAGTTTGATGTTTTGGTGAGACTTGCCAGCATTTCCGTGTGACCGGGAAAATGGTATCCCGCATTATTGAGTGAACGTTTGGAAATGGGACACGTCGCAATCCCCTGTATAGCTCCCTGCTGTGCAAGTTGCACTGCCGCCTCAATGTAATGTGCCATAGCGGTACCGGTAGCGTCATTGGGGTGTCCCCATTGAATATCTCCTTGCCGAAGTGCGGAAAGCTGTATGACGGGGATACCCTGAGCAGGAAGGGGGGAGTCCGGTGTCCATGGCACACAGGTGGCAGGTAACTGGAGGTCTTTGCCGCACTTTTCAAGGACCTTTCGATCACCGAGAACAACGGCTCTCGGGCCTGATGCATTGTGGTTCGCGGCAAAAGAGCGAAGAATAATTTCAGGGCCGATCCCGGCAGGACAACCCATGGTAATACCGATTATTGTCATAAACGATTAGTATACTACGAAAAATTAATTTAGCCAAGCAGTCAAAACCAGCCGGAATGGATTTCTTTTGCATGTAATTGCAGTTGCTATCAGTCAGGAAAAATCGAGCGGGATTCTTGTAATCGCCGTTCTTCTTTGTTTCTACCTTAAGCAGCCGGTCGGTTATTCGCAAAGATCAAATGCGTTATTTATATGCTCGATCTGCTGCAGATTGGTCTCTCCACGGAGTACGGAAATAACGTCAAATCTGGCTGGACAATCGAAGAGCTGCTGTTCCGCCAGATACCATTGTGCTGCTCGAGTGATCTGACGCTGCTTTCGTGGAGTAACTGCGGCAGCGGGAGAACCGTATGCAAGGCTGGATCTCGTTTTGACCTCAATAAAGACTAGGTCCACCCCATCTCGGGCAATAATATCTATTTCACCAATTTTGCAGCGATAGTTTTTGATGAGTATTGTATAACCGTTTTTCTCGAGGTATCCGGCAACTGCTTCCTCACCGCTTTGGCCAAGGCGCTGGCGACTATTCAACATATTCTCTGACTCCCCTGAAGGTTTTGCGATGAATCGAGCAGATGCCGTTTGTTTCGATGGCCAGGCGATGTGTGCGCGTCGGATAACCTTTGTTTTGCTGGAAATCGTAGGCAGGAAATTGTTCGTGGTATTTGACCATGATTTGGTCTCGAGTAATTTTTGCCAGGATGCTTGCCGCGGCAATGGAGCTGCTTTTCGATTCTCCTTTTACCAGCGCTGCTTGGGGAGTGGGAAGGGGAATAGTGAATTTACCGTCGACCAAGATGAAATCAGGAACGACTCCCTTAAGGTTGTTTACCGCACGTTTCATGGCCAAGAGCGAGGCCTGAAGAATATTTATTTCGTCGATTTTTTTTTCGGAAACAATGCCTACGCCCAAAGCGGCGCCAATTTCCTGCAGGCGGTTGCACAGGACAAGCCTTTTACTATGAGTGAGAATTTTTGAATCAACAAAGGAAGAGTGGTCACAATTGGTGGGCAAAACTACACAAGCGGCCACGACAGGTCCGGCGAGCGGACCGCGACCGGCTTCATCACACCCGGCAACACACCGAAAATCCTTAGCATGGAGGAAGCGCTCCAACCGAAAATTATCCTCGATGCCGCCGATCAGTTCTGGAAAAAAGAATGTCGTCATCGGCACAGGATGTTTTGTCTCTGCGCTTCCGGTTCTGACCGGTAGTCGTCTGCCAGGTCAGAACCGGGATGGTATCTCTTGGTATACTTAACGCGACAGTCCGCGTTCACGGATACGTGCAGCTTTACCGGTGAGGTTGCGCAGGTAGTAGAGACGAGCTCGGCGTACACGCCCACGGGTAATCACTTCAATTTGCTCAATACGTGGGTTGTGGTAAGAAAAAGTCTTTTCTACCCCGACACCGTGGGATATTTTCCGCACGGTGTAGGTGGCATCCATTGTCCCGTTCTTTCTCTTGATAACGACCCCTTGAAACATCTGCACCCGCTCTTTCCCGCCCTCAATGATACGGATATGTACTTTTACGGTGTCGCCGGGTCGGAAATCGGGGTGGTCTTGTCGCAATTGTTCTTGGTTGATTCTGTCAATAATTATGCTCATGGCGTCTTCTATAGGTTGAGGTATAGGTTGATGTATAAGTATTCCAAAGTCTTCTTCGCTTACATAGTCTCAGGCTCCGAGCAGTCTGTCAATAATGATCGACACAGCTGAACGAACCGAAAGGTGATTGTACTGTGTTCCGCCTTTGATGGGCGGGAGTGTTGCATCCGTTTCCTGGAGTATTCCCGGGGCCAGACCATGCGCCGTACCAAAGAGCAGCAAAACCGGGTCGCCCTGGGCTATTCTCTGCCGAATATCAACATAACTTACTGTGTTGTCACGCAAAATCGCACTTGTCGCAACTGTCAGCGGTCGCATGCCGTATTGCTCGGTAAGGCGTCTAATCACCACTTCCAGAGAATCGGCCAGCCGGACGATATCGAGCGCTTCTTTCCTGGCCGGGTTATATGTTGCGCCGTGGCCCGTCTGCCAATGGGCCAATAATTCCCTGATGAGTTGTTGCTGATCCTTGTATGGCGTGGTTATGTAATAGTTGGCCACTCCATATGTTTTTGCCGCCCTGGCTATGTCATGAATATCCAGGTTGGTTACGGCGGAACCAATTACTTCATCACGCTTGTTCATCACGGGATGATGGATCAGGGCAATGTTAAGCGTGGTCATTTCCCTGTGACTTCCTTTTCATCCGCTGACATGTATTTACCGACTCGATAAGGTGATGTTTTTTCAGCAGTACTTTTTCAGCTGCGGTAAAACATTCATTTTCCAGTAAATCCGGACGTCTTTTCAGGGTCCGTTGAACCGAGGCGATAAACCGGTATATCTCAATTTTTTCGTGGTTACCGGACAGCAGCTCTTCTGGCACCGACAGTTCCTTGAATACTCGCGGTCTGGTATATTGCGGATGCTTCAACAGATTTCTACTGAAGGTATCCTTTGCCGCGGAATCAGCGCAGCCGAGAACCCCGGGCAGCAGACGGCTGATTGAATCAATAAGCACCATGGCCGCCAACTCACCGCCGGTGAGAATAAAATCACCAATGGAGATTTCATCGTCCACATAACAGCTGCGGAACCGCTCGTCAACACCTTCATACCGTCCACAAACCAGAATGAGGTGTTTTTCTAAAGCGAGTTCCTCGGCAACGGTTTGATTATATCGCCGACCTTGCGGACTGAGAAGAATTACTCTTGATTCCTGCTCATCCTTTTTTCTGCTTTCGACCGCCGCCGCGAGAGGTTCAGGTTTCATGACCATACCTTCACCACCACCAAAAGGTCGGTCATCGGTCATGGCCTGCGGCCCGTCGGCGAATATCCTGAGATCAACAATATTAATGCTGATTTGTTTATTTAACCGCGCCCTTCGAATGATGCCCTCTTGCAGAGGAGATTCGAGAAGGTCGGGAAAAATTGTTACAATGTCAAAGATCATGCAAGAAATTCTTTCACCTAGAGTCGCCTGTTTCATCGAAAAGTTCCAGCAAACCAGGTGGCGGGTCAACAATCAGTTCTTCGTCTGTTTCGCTCACTACTATACTTTTAGTAATCGGGATAAGAATTTCTGCTTGTCCCGATTTGACAACGAGAATGTCCTGGGCGCCATTGCTGAACAGACTCTTTACGCGACCGATGTTCCGGTCGCGCAGATCTTTGACCAGTTTGCCTTCATAGCGATGCCAGTAATACTCATCGCCGGCCAGCTCCGGAAGAAGGTCTTTGGCGAGAAGTACACCCATGCCTTCAATTGCCTCGGCTTGGTTTCGATTGGTAATCGAAACCAGTTTTACGATGACCGTTTTTCCCTGAATCCGGAGATTTTCAACAACAAGCGGAACAGATCGAGTTCCACATCTGTTGACCAGGACAAGCGCGCTATACCCCTGAAAATTTTCAGGCTGACCGGAGAAAGCAAAAATCTTTACCTCTCCGCGTAAGCCCTGCGCCTTGGTTATTTTTCCCAGAAGCACATACTCGTCCGTGGGGTAAGGGTACTCTTCGGTCATAACAACGAGTTTTTACTCAACAATCTCAAGCCGTGATCGTTTGTCATCTGTGGCCGCAACAGCGGCCAGTACCGATCGCAATGCCCGCGCCGTCCGTCCCTGTTTACCAATAACCTTGCCCAAATCTTCTGGAGCGACAGCCAATTCAATGGTCACACTGCTCTCTTCATCCGTTCGTGTCACTTTGACGGCCTCCGGTTGATCGACCAGGGATCTGGCTATACCGGCTATAAGTTCTT
Source organism: uncultured Desulfopila sp. (assembly GCA_964412665.1). Taxonomy (GTDB): domain Bacteria; phylum Desulfobacterota; class Desulfobulbia; order Desulfobulbales; family Desulfocapsaceae; genus Desulforhopalus_A. The sequence goes on along the minus strand of CAYPPR010000014.1, from coordinate 72,857 downwards.
CCATTACTCTTCCATTACGATTCTATTAATAGATTCTATTACTGTTGTGCGACAGACGAAGATTTCTTGATCAGGCTCTGAACTGTTGTTGTCGGCAGGGCGCCTCTGCCCAACCATTCCTGCAGCTTATCATTGTTGATAATTATGGATGCAGGATCCTTGAGCGGATCATAGGTTCCAACAACATCTAAAAATTTGCCGTCACGTTTGCTCTCGCTGTCGGCGACAATAATACGATAGAAAGGTTTTTTCTTTCGGCCAAGTCGGGTCAATCGAATACGTACTGCCATTCCGGTATATCCTCCGGTTAATTGTGTAAGTTAATGCATTGGTCCTCTGAAAAAGTAATTTCCAGAGCGTAATTATCTTCTTTTCATGCCCTTGGGCACTTTTCTCCGCTTCACGCCGGTCATAGCACCCGGTTTGCCGCGAAATTTTTTCATCATCTTCAGCATTTCCGAGTAACTTTTCAGCACCCTATTGACATCACCAACAGCCGTGCCGGAGCCGGCAGCGATACGTGCCCTTCTGCTGGTATTGATCATCTGATGATTTCTTCTTTCTTTAAGAGTCATCGAACGGATAATGGCTTCCGTTTTAACCAGTTCCTTCTCATCGGGTTTTGGGGCATCTTTCAGCTGTTTAAGCTTATTGATGCCAGGAACCATATCAAGGATCTTTTCGAGGGAGCCCATCTTCTTTATCTGCTGGATCTGTTCAAGAAAATCTTCCAGGGTAAACTGATTCTTCCTTAATTTATCAGCGAGTTTGTCCGCCTCTTTTTTGTCGACAACCGCCTCGGCCTTTTCGATCAGGCTGAGAATGTCACCCATGCCGAGAATACGTGAGGCCACCCTTTCCGGATGAAAAATCTCAAGATCCTCAAGCCCTTCCCCGACACCGACAAATTTAATCGGTTTTCCGGTGATATTCTTGATGGAAAGCGCTGCCCCACCGCGAGCGTCACCCTCCATTTTAGTAAGGACGATACCGGTGATCTCAAGGTCACTGTTAAACTTATCGGCAACTGTTACAGCATCCTGCCCGGTCATCGCATCGGCAACAAAGAGGATTTCCGAAAGAGGAATGGCTGCCTTAATCTGCTGCAGTTCACCCATCAACGCTTCATCGACATGTAGACGTCCGGCTGTGTCAATGATAACCGAATCATAGTTATGCAAGGTAGCTTCGCTCATCGCCTGACGGCAGATGTCGACAGGATTCACATCGGCCATCGACGGATGCACGGGTACATCCAGTCGGGAACCGAGTACCTGAAGCTGCTCAATGGCTGCCGGACGGTAAATATCGGCGGGAACAAGATAGGGTTTACGCCCTTTATCTTTAAGTAATTTAGCGAGCTTCCCGGCGGTAGTCGTTTTACCCGAACCCTGAAGACCGGCCATCATGATGACGACAGGCTGTCGGCCATCGAGATCTATTTGCTGGGTAGTGCCTCCAAGGAGAGCGACCAGCTCTTCATGGACAATTTTAATGATCTGCTGGCCAGGTGAGAGGCTTTTCGAAACTTCCCGGCCTATTGCCTTTTCGGTGACGGCTGCAATAAAATTTTTGGCAACCTTGAAGTTGACATCCGCTTCCAGGAGGGCAGTGCGCACTTCACGCATTGCCTCGTCGATGTTCTCTTCAGAGAGTTTGCCCTGGCCACGGAGTTTTTTAAATACTCCTTCCAGCCTGTCAGTTAAGTTTTCAAACATAATGTTTTATTGCAATCATATACAGTCCCAATCACAGTCCCATAGTGCAGACAGCGCGGACGATTTTTTTCCGGACGCCGGTAGGTAAATTTTCTCTGACACGCATGGTGCGTATCAACGAGTCACGGTATAAATGTCACATCTCATGCCGAGAATCGGTGAATTTGAAATCAAAAGAGAAGAAAAATACTTTGTATTTACATCAATGTCAAGACAGGAACGAGTGCTTACCAAAAAAATGGCACCTTCCATGGCTTGTACTCTCCCACCATGTGTCATAGTTTGTAAATTTGGTCTTAAAATTTACGATGAGGACAACTATGAATGAAGCATTAGAGTGCCGACTGGAAGAACACCGGATACTCTCTGAGCCATTTTTTCTCCCCCGGGCAAATGAGATTGACATCGGTCTGGCTGCAAGCGCCAATCGTCTGCCCTTGTTGCTCAAAGGTCCTACCGGTTGCGGTAAAACGAGATTTATGCAGTATCTGGCCTGGCGACTGAACAGCCCGCTGATCACCGTTTCCTGCCATGATGATCTTTCAACTTCTGATCTGGTTGGTCGGTATTTAGTGAAAAAAAATGAGGCCTTCTGGCAGGACGGCCCACTCACTCTCGCTGTTCGGGCCGGAGCTATCTGCTATTTAGATGAGATAGTTGAAGCAAGAAAGGATACGACCGTCGTTATCCATCCGTTGACCGATGACCGACGGGAATTGCCGATTGAAAAACTCGGCAAGCTCTACTCCGCGCCTCCGGAGTTTATGTTGGCAGTCTCCTATAATCCCGGCTACCAGAGTGTCCTGAAGGATTTAAAACCTTCAACCCGCCAACGCTTTGTTTCACTCACTTTTGATTATCCATCGCCTGATCTGGAAAAAGAGATTGTCATACAAGAAAGCGGTATTGATGAAAAGCTCGCCATGCAGATGGTAAAGCTGGCGACGATGACCAGGAGTCTTAAGGAGTCGGGACTTGCTGAGGGCGCCTCAACCAGGTTGATTATTCAGACCGTCAGGTTGATCAGCTCCGGCATAGACACTGTCAGTGCCTGCAGAGCCGGCATGCTCCAGAGTCTCACCGATGACGGCGAATTGCTCGCCGCTATGGATGAGATGGTTTTTTCCCTCTTTTAGCCTAATCCTATGGATCTCTTAGAACATAAAAAGCGATTTTACGCCAGTGTCTTGCCGGCCAGGCCGAACTCTTGGGATGTGGATGAAGTTTTTGAGCTGCTGGCCGAGCTTGACGAGACGAAAGTGGAAGCCTTGTTAGCTCATGTCGGGGCGATATGGCCGGTGAGTCATAGTCTCTGCTTCTCTTATTTGACCAATGGTGCTCAGGCCCTGGAGCAATTTCCCCAGGAGATGCTGGGAGAATGGGTTCGGCAAATTCTCGGTTTATATGAACGAAAGGGCTTGCTTGGCGCCCGGCAGTTTATGGCTGATGTGGACAGGTTCTTTCTTGGTCCGATGCGTGGAGTGGCTGGAGTGGCGTTCGAAGAAATATCATCTCGAATGGTCCATTATCTGCGTGGCATTTCAGGACGTTCTTTCGAATTGGCCATGGCCCGGTTGCCATCTACTGATACCGCAACAATATTTTTGCCTGAGTTCCTTGATACTTTTCCGGACAAACAACATAATATATTCCTTTACAAGCTTCTCATCAGTCTGCAGTGGCAACAGGTCGAGTCCGGTATCTTTTCCCAGGTTCTTACGGCAAACACTGATGCTCAGCAGTTGTTCGCGAGGTATCCCGACCGGCAGCTGGCTGTCGATCTTTTTGCCGCGATCCGTTTTATTCAGGTTTTTCGCTCTCTTGAATTGGAGTTACCCGGACTTATTCGCCAAGGACAAGAACTCTGCCTGAGTTTAATAAGAAAGATAGTTCCCGGAGGGGGAGAAAGAGAAAAAAATATCGCTTTACAGAATCTTTTAATGCAAGGGGTTGCATCCTTATCGACCACATCCATGCCAACACACCTGGAAACGGGTACCGGTTGGAAAAACGCCGACGACCTGTTGCGTGCCGATCCTTTCGATGCACTGCCGGAACTCTATAACATGTTTTCCAGCCTGTCCGGCTCCTACACTTTGGGGTCCGCGGCCCTGCTGCTTGGGGAATTTGATTTTACCCGGGCCGCAGAAACAATCCGGTTGCGGCGTGCAAACGATAAAGAAAAGTTTGTAGCGATGCTCGCCGTTTTTCTCGAACAGCAGAAGCAGCGGCAAAACGAAGAGGAAGTCGGCGGCAATGTCCCGGATAGCTCCGAGGAAAATCTTCTCCTTCTGATACAGAAGCCGCAAAAAGAAAAAGAGTCCCGTCAACAAGACGCCAAGGACGCAATACTGCTGGAGAATGAAGGTCTTGAAGTTCCTGCGGAACTTGCTGCTTTAATCAAGGAAATTGAGGATGATCTGGGCGCTCTTCCCGAAGCGTATGTCCAGGCTGCCGCCGGACAGGCCGGACGAGGTGTGCAGAGAAAGGAAAACGACAGTTCCGATGAACGGAGCCACTTTGTCCCAAGAGATAGCCATAAATACGATGAATGGGATTATCGACGGGCCGGTTATCGTAAGGACTGGTGTACCCTGACGGAAAAGTCTCTTCACCCGGTTCGGTCTGGTTTTGTTGCGGGAGCACTCGCTAAATACCAACCGCAACTGAACAGACTCCGGCGACAGTTTGAAATGTTGCGGTCGAGAGAACGATTTGTCAGGAGGCGTCGCCATGGCGATGATATTGATCTCGACGCTCTGATTGAAGCTTTGGGCGATAGCTCGGCCGGTCTTTCCCCTTCGGATCGACTCTTTATCCAGCTCCTGCGAGACGAAAGAGATATTGCCACCATGTTTCTCGTTGATATGTCCAATTCAACAGAAGGCTGGGTCGGGGTTGCGGTGAAGGAGTCGCTCGTTCTTCTGGCTGAAGCCCTTGAGGTAGTCGGGGATCGCTACGGCATATATGGTTTTTCCGGCATGAGGCGATCCGGCAGTGAACTGTTTCATATAAAGCGTCTCGATGAACCTTATGGCGCTGAAGTGCAGGGACGTATTGCCGCCATTGGGCCAAAGGAATATACCCGCATGGGGCCGCCGATACGCCATTTGACGAAAATACTGCAGCAGACGCAGAGCACTGTCCGGCTCCTGGTGGTCATTTCCGATGGAAAACCTGAAGATTACGATGATTACAAGGGACAGTATGCCATAGAAGATACCAGACAAGCACTTCTGGAGGCACGAGGGTGTGGCGTGCATTCTTTTTGTATTACCATCGACAAAGCCGCCCACGACTACTTGACGCATATGTTTGGTAAAGGGAATTATGTTTTTGTCAACAACGTGCTTGCCCTGCCGGCAAAAATGGTGGAAATGTATCGTCTGATAACCAGTTAATCGCCGCGGTTGATTAGGAGGCTGTCCGAGAATGCCTATTCTCGGACAGCCTCCTAGTAAAAAAACGGTGTCTAGTTCTCTTTTTTTAAAGAAGTCCTCTTACCGATAATGGTGCCTGCATAATATGTCGTTTTGGCCCTTCTGAATTATTTCTAACAACAAAAAGCACTCGATTGTTTTTTTTGACGCTCTTCATAAAGTTGGCTTGGGGAGCGAAGATATGCCGAGTATCGTCCAGAGATGGTAGAATCATTCACATGTTTTTGCAGAGATTTTAAGATATTTAGACATGCCTTACAAATGAATGACGAATGTGCTAACTAGAAACTTTTGCCTTGAGTAATGTTTGAATGTTTGATAAATAAAACTGATATAGCATGGGGTAATGTCCAAGTGGTGCTTTCAGTTGTATTTTTGAATGCACCACAGTGTCGAGTGTGCTTACGCCGCCCAACTAAAATCAAATTTAAAAAAGGAGGTGACCGGAGAACGAACGTGAACAATGAATTGGCAATTCATTCTGTACCATTCAATCACTCGTTATAAAATTAATTGGCATACATATTAAAGATTGGGCTGTTGTAAGAGCGAGTGGTTGACAATGTCATGATCACTATTTCAAAAGGAGATACAAATGTCGCAACAGAATCAATCAGTTCCGACTCAAGCTTGGATAACGGTTTTCGCCGGCTTTGCAATAAATCTTTGTCTCGGTATTTTATACGCTTGGAGTATTTGGAAATCAGCACTTGTTAATGTTGATCTGGCTGGTCAGCCAATGACCGGTATCAATGAGGGATGGATATACCTGACCAATGCTCAGGCTGCCACTCCCTTTTCTCTCTGTGTTATCCTCTTTGCCCTTCTCATGATTCCTGGTGGACGTATTCAGGATAAAATCAGCCCGAAATTTGGTGCAACTCTCGGTGGCTTGACTCTTGCGGCAGGGTGTATCATCGCCGGCCTGATGAAGAGTTACACCGGCGTTATCATCGGCTTTGGTATTATCGGTGGTATTGGTATGGGTATCGGTTATGCCGCTCCAACGCCTGCTGCTTTGAAATGGTTCGGTCCGCACAAGCGTGGTTTGGTTGCCGGCCTCGTTGTCAGTGGTTATGGTGGCGCGGCTCTGTACATTGGTGGCCTTGGTTCGTGGCTTATCACTAACTACGGTATCACGGGAAGCTTTGTCGGCTTGGGAACATTCTTTGCGGTTGTTGTTGTCATTGCCGGTCAGATGCTGAAAACACCTCCCGAAGGCTATTCACCGCCAACCCTTTCCGGTGGACATCTGGCCACGGCCAACTCGACGATTACCAACTGGGAAGCGGCCGACGTCGTAAAAACCTGGCAATTTTATGCCTTGGTGGTCATGTTTATTCTCACCACCCAGTCCGGTCTGCTCATTATCGCCAATGCCAACGGCTTGATGATGAAAGCGGCAAAAGGAATACCTTTCTTTGTCGCCAACGGCTGGCTACTTGTTTCCTTTGGCGGCCTGGTCAATGCTCTCGGTCGTGTCGGCACGGGTTTCTATTCTGATAAAATCGGACGACTCAATGCCTACTGCCTCAACTGTGCAGTTTCAGCAGTTTGCCTATTTGCTCTGCCTTATATCATTGCCACCCAAAGCATCGGGCTCCTTTTCCTCGCTGTGGGTATTGCCTACTGGCAGTATGGTGGCGGGCTCGCTCTCATGCCATCCTTTGCTTCGGATTTCTTTGGACCGAAGAATCTGGGAATGAACTACGGTCTGATATTTATCGGTTGGGGACTGGGCTTTTTTATGGCCAGATTGGGCGGAACCATTGAAGATATAACCGGTAGTCTGAATTATGCTTTTTACATCTCCGGTGCTTTGCTCGTTGCCGGTGTTATTCTCGCCCAGATGACCAGGCGACCCATGCACACGGATGAAGTTCGAGTTGAAAAAGCGACGGCATGATTGGAATTATTTTCTTCTGACAAGGTGAGGTTGGATTCAAAACATTTTTGAATCCAACTCAAACGTTAAAGCCATGTACAAGGAGTGATTTATATGAGCGAAAAGAATGTTGTTGAAACCTCTGAAGCTGAAATCGCTGTTCACTGGCAAGAAGAAGCCTACTATCATGCGTCTCCCGATTTTATCGGACAGGCAAATCTTACCGATAGTTCAATTTTTGAGCGGTTTAAGTTGGAGAACTTTCCCGATTACTACACCGAATTCGCCGAGCTGCTGACCTGGTATAAATATTGGGACGAAGTCCTTGACACAAGTGATGCTCCCTGCTGGAAGTGGTTCAAAGGTGGAAAACTAAACGCCAGCTACAACTGCATCGATCGGCATCTGGCAAAAAATAAGAACAAAACCGCTATTCACTTTGTTCCGGAGCTGGAAGAAGAAAGAGTTCAGCACATCACTTATCAGGAGCTCTATGTCCGAGTTAACGAATTTGCAGCTCTTCTCCGTGATACCGCAGGATTGAAACGAGGTGACCGGGTAACGATTCATATGCCGATGTCGGCGGAACTGCCGATCACCATGCTCGCCTGTGCTCGACTGGGCGTTATTCACTCTGTCGTGTTTGGTGGTTTTTCATCGAGTGCCTGCGCAGACAGGGTTGTCGACTCAAATAGTCGGGTTCTCATTACCATGGACTCCTATTATCGTGCAGGAAAGCTTTTGAATCATAAGGCTGTTGATGATGAAGCATGTGAGTTGGCGGCAAAAGATGGGCAAAAAGTTGATAAGTTGCTTATCTGGCAACGTTATCCCGGCAAGATGTCATCTGAATCAGCACTTGTGGAAGGACGTGATGTTGTTGTTAACAATGAACTGAAAAAATATTACGGTGCACGTGTAGAGCCCGAAAAAATGCTTTCCGAGGAACCACTCTTCCTGATGTACACAAGTGGTACGACCGGCAAACCAAAAGGCGCTCAGCATGGAACCGGTGGATATTTGGCTTATGTTACAGCAATGTCAAAATATATTCAGGATATTCACCCCGAGGATGTCTACTGGTGTATGGCGGATATCGGATGGATCACCGGACATTCGTTTATTGTCTACGGACCGCTGGCGCTCTGTGCTTCTTCAGTCATTTTTGAAGGTGTCCCGACGTATCCGGATGCCGGACGCTCCTGGAGAATTGCTCAGGAACTCAACGTCAATATTTTCCATACTGCACCAACGGCAATCCGGGCTCTGAGAAAAGTCGGACCGGATGAGCCGGCGAAGTATAATTATCAATTCAAACATATGACCACCGTAGGGGAACCCATTGAGCCGGAAGTGTGGAAATGGTATGAAAAAGAAGTGGGTAAAGGGAAGGCGGTTATTGTCGACACCTACTGGCAAACGGAGACCGGCGGCTTCCTCTGTTCGACCGTACCAGGATTGCAGCCAATGAAACCGGGCAGTGCCGGACCGGGTGTGCCGGGAATTCATCCAATCATTTTCGATGAAGACGGTAAGTCCATTCCAGCGGGTGCCGGAAAGGCCGGGAATATCTGTATCCAAAATCCGTGGCCGGGCTGCTTCCAGACCATCTGGGGCGACAGGCAGCGATTTGTTGATACCTATTTCAGTATGTATAACAAAGATCCCAACAGTAAAGATTGGCGGGATTGGCCATACCTGACCGGTGATGCGGCGGTGCTGGCGGAGGATGGCTATATCCGTATTCTGGGTCGGATTGATGATGTTATCAACGTTTCCGGTCATCGTCTTGGCACCAAGGAAATTGAATCGGTCTGTCTCACGGTTCCGGAGGTTGCGGAAGCGGCGGTTGTTCCGGTTAATCATGAAATTAAAGGCAAAGAGCCGGAGGTCTATGTTTCGTTGAAGCCGGGCTTTGAGGCCTCGCTGGAAATTCAGCAAAAAATTGCCGATGCCATCACTTTCCAGATCGGTAAGATTGCCAAATGTAGAAATGTCTGGATAGTACCCGATATGCCAAAGACCCGTTCAGGCAAGATCATGAGAAGAGTACTTGGAGCTATCTCGAACAAAGGAGATGTCGGTAATGTTATGACACTGGCCAATCCTGAGATTGTCGAGCAGATCCAGAAAATGGTTGGAGATAAGCAGTAAGGTAAGAAGGAAGGCAAGCAGCGCAGTATCTCACATCCATCCACCTGTCGCTGCGAGATGGTGGGAGTCATTATGGCTCCCACCATTTTTTTTCCATTCTGAAAAATATTACAGTACAATACAGGGATAGATTTTTTAAGTAACCAATTTAAGCACACTCCGTAAAAAAAGGAAATTATGGCACCGGACTTTTATCTCCCGTATCTCATCAATTATTCTCAGCCGGTCGTAGAAGATATTGCCATCTTTTCTGTTGCCATGCTGACGGCGATTATTGTCAGTGCCGAGGGGCAGGCATTTATTGCCACCCTGCTCGGGGATACCAGGATTAATGCCAAAGATCGTTTTCATTTCAATGTTTTTATGCACATGAGTCTCCTCGGCACGTTGAATTTTTTTATTGCCGGGTTTGGCTGGGCGAAAGAAATTGATATAGATACGAAAAAATTTAAAAACCATCCTCGCCTCTTTCTGGTGTTGAGCAGAATAGCCGGCCCCTTGGCGAACCTGCTGATGGCTAATATTGCCGCAAGTCTCTCCTGGATTCTCGACACCTATGGTTTTGAAGACAAGGTTTTTAACACCATCGTTGTCGTTAACGTTACCATGGCCGTTTACGGCCTGATCCTCATGCCGCCGCTTCCCGGTTCCAGTTTGCTTTATGCGCTCATGCCGCAGGGTATGTCTCAGAAAAAGATGATAAAGGCGGCTCGCACCTTTGGTCCCTATCTTATCGTCGGTACATTTTTGCTGGTCAGGTTGAGTGGGTGGGAGGGGGTCAGTACATTTTTCAACCCAATAGTTTCGACTATTACATCTTTTATCCTGAACGCGTAAGCCCCACTTCTCGTTCTATTTGCTAGAGACACACAGGGCTGGCCCTGTGTGTCTTCCGGCTTCATCTCAGGCTAGTTCATTAAAGCGACAGCTGAGAACCAGGTCGCCATCCTCGTAGACCGTCTTGACCTTGTACGGTAAGGTCCTGAAAAGCTTAATCATAGCCTTGTTGGTTGGAAAAGTATAAGCGATCAGTCCACCGATACCGTTTTCTCTCGCGACTGCGGCAAGTTTTTTCAGGAAAAAGGTGCCAAGTCTTTTTCCCTGAAATTCTTCGCTCACGGAAAATGCCACCTCGGCTAAATTCTCTGTTTCCAGTTTCATGCATTCGGCGACGGCGACCACGCGCCCAAAACCGAAATCTCCGACAACAGCTACCAGGGTCAAGTCATTGACATAATCAGTATGGGAACGGCTTTCCATTTCCGCTCTGGCAAAAATGGTTTTCTGGCAGAAAAATCTTGTCAGTACATCTTCTTTGGGCAGGCTGTAGTAGTGTTCCTGAATACGCCGCTCATCAACCGGTTTCGAGGGACGTATGGTGATTTTTTGACCGTCAATCTCAAGCGTTTCTTCCAGTTTGATCGGGTAGATGGCTTTCGCTGCCTCGCCAAGATTTCTTTCGGCACCAATAAAACCGCGCTCTTTGGCCGCTTGAAAGAGTTCCTCTCTGAACTGTGGGTGGGCGATACTGATCATGGCTATGACCCGCTCCTGGATGCTTTTGCCGAACAGGTTGACGGATCCGTACTCAGACACCACATAGTGGACGTCGCCCCGGGGAACGACCACCACATATTCGTTGAGGTGTGGAACAATGTTCGACTGCAGGCCGTTTTCTGTCTCAGTGGTGGAAAAAATCATCAAAATGGATTTGCCGCCGGGCGAGCGCCTGGCGCCCCGGACAAAGTCGGGAATCCCGGAAACTCCGGCAAATCGTGTGGCGGCCGAGGCCTCGGCGGATACCTGTCCCGTCAGATCCATCATCCGTGCCACATTCATGGAAACCATTCTGTTGTGCCGGGAAATGATAAAGGGATCGTTGACGTAATCCGAAGGGTGAAAATCAATCGCCGGATTGTCGTTGAGAAATTCGTACAGATTGGGGCTACCGATGGCCATTGATGCCACCATCTTTCCCTCATTGATGCCTTTTTTCTTATTGTTGATGTTTCCAGTGGCGTAGAGATGCATAATATCATCCGTTAGAAACTGGGAGTGGACGCCCAGATCGGCCTTGTTTGAAAGGGCCTGGACTGTCGCCTGGGAGGCCGCATCAAGACCGATCTGCAGGGTTGAACCGTCTTCTATCAAGCGTGCAATATGGCTGCCGATCTGGGTAGCTGCCTCCGAGAATATTTTTGAAGGGGAGACCGAAAGCAGTTCTTCTTCATGCTCGACAATGAGGTCGACATCGTTGACGTGGATGAAACTTTGCCCCATGACTCTTGGCATGTGCGAGTTTACCTGGGCAATGACGAAATCGGCTGAACGGGCGGCGGCCATGGTGACATCGACGGAAATACCGAGGCTCATCCACCCAAAGTCATCTGCGGGAGATACCTGGATCAGTGCTACATTGAGCGGCATTTTTCGAGTGGTGAAGAGGCCCGGTACATCGGACATATTCATCGGGGTGATGAATCGCCGCTGCTTGGCTATAAATTCAGATTTCGTCGAGCCGAGATAAATAGAACGAATATTGAGGTTGGTATCCTTTGTTTTATCGGCAATGGCCGTAAGAGACGATGTCTCACGACCAAGGAGACGCACTATTTCCAAGCCGCTAAAGTTGTAGGTTTTTTCGACGAGTTCTTTGACAAGTGCTTGGGGCTCTCCGCAGCCGGAGCCTATAAATACCCGTTGGCCCGAACGAATGCGGGCAATAGCCTCGGCAGGAGTTACTTTTTTTTCTAAATAGGTGTCGGCCCAATATTGGGTATTCGGCATGCTGTGCTCCTTTTGATCTATGTAAATTATTGCTGTAAACTACACAAAAGAGCATAAGCGTATCTCTGATTGCTCAAGGCTCCAGTAGTCTTTGGCAGAAAAAGTGCGAGTAAACGGAAGAAGACTTCGTTATGTAATAATCTTTGCGTAGGCTGGAGGCAAGTACAATCAATTTCCAGAGCCGTAAATAGGAAGAAATGATTCAGTGATAAATATGGCAGGATGAAAATAAAAAAGCGGTACCCGGAAGACAGTTCATCCGGGTACCGCTTTTCACGTTCGAGAAGTCACTTCTCAGTACTGTAAATCTTTTTCAGTCCATCGATTATGCAGCTTGAATTTCCAATCTGGCCCAGTGGGGTGAGCCTGATGAGAGTTGAACTTGAGTCTGGTGGTTGCTTGCCGACATCTTCGACAGCTGAATCATATATCTACTTTCACTGAAAAGTTTTCGATACGTAATGTAACTTTTTTAGCTGGTTGCTTCTGCTTTTTGTACCTGAGGAGCAGGTTTCGCCTCGATCCATGGTTTGCCGACAGGAAGTACGTCCCGGCCAAAAACCTGCAGGAAGATTACATGCGCCATCATGTACCAGGCATTCAAGGCACAGAGAATAAGGACGTATGCGGCAACCTTGGTCATCGCCGGATAGCCGAAATGGGCTAAATCGAGCAGAATAAATCCTGCAAGAAGCAGGGTGAAGGTGGAGGCCATTGCGCCGTGGATTTTCATGGCACCAACCCACAGTATCATAGTGTAGAGAGTCCATACGACAAGGAACCAGCCGACGTCGGTTCCACTTGACTTGTAAATGTCAAATTTGTTGAAAAGCAGGATGATACAGAGTGCGATCCAGAAGGCACCGTATGAACAAAAAGCGCTGTAGCCGAAGTTATTCCCCGCCTTAAATTCCTGCAATCCAGCCATGAGTTGGGCAAATCCACCAAAAATGATGCCGCAGGCAATGACTGGACCCAGGCCGCATAAACCGAGATTGTGAATCTGTAGAATAAAAGTAGTGAGACCGAATCCTGCCAATCCGACTACTGCCGGGTTTCCCATCGGGGGTGCTTTGTCTGCCATGATTTTACTCCTCCATACAATTTTTAATGTTGGTAAAACCTCTCGCCTCTTTTGCAACACAAATGCACTAGCAAACAAGATGCCAATTGTTAGAAATGCATAATACAGCGCACTATTGGCAAGATATGGGAATGGCGTAAAGAGAGAGGGGGTACAAATAAAGTTGTAAGGATCGGGGGATTAGTCATACAAAGCTACTATTTATCAATTTTTCGCGAGCAACAACATAGGTTGTGGGTACAACAAAAATTGTAGGGCGGCTTCTTATTCCAGGTTTTTTAATCTTTTACTGAGAGCCTGTTGAGAAATACCAAGCAGAGATGCGGCGGTAGATTGATTGTTTTTAGCCCGGTGCATTGCCTCCTCAACCAGCAGACGGGTCGCTTGTTTTATGGTGGGAAGAGGATCGGCGAAGGTGATGGGAATGCCGGTGTTTCCGCCGCCGGTATGGTGCTTTATTTCTTCGAGTTGCAAGGCTCTGGAGATATGGTTACGAAAGACGGTGAGGGGGAGGATTCCATTGTTGTTCTGAGCAATGGCATCGAAAACCATAGCCTGCAGTTCGCGTATATTTCCTGGAAAGGTATACGCCTCGAGCAGAGGCAACAGTTCCTGTGGGATCCTCGGCGCCTTTTTTTTCAGGGTCAGTGAGGCGCATTCGACGAAGTGATCGACGAGGACCCCGAGGTCTTCCTTGCGCTCCCGGAGTGGCGGTAGAATAATTCGATGGGTACGAAGCCGGTAATGCAGATCCTGGCGAAACAATTCTTTCTGCTGCAGGTTCCACAGGTCGACGTGGGTCGAAGCGATGATACGGGCAGTGCTGAAACGATTCGTGTCTTGACCGAGCGGCATATATTCTTTTTCCTGAAGAAGGCGCAGCAGTTTGATCTGAGAGCTTGGGCTTAAGTCACCGATTTCATCAAGAAAAAGTGTACCCTGTGCGGCCCGTTCGATGAGGCCGAGACGATTGGAGTCCGCACCGGTAAAGGCGCCTTTGACATGGCCGAAGAGGGTGTCGGAGAAAACGTTATCGTCAAGGCCGGCGACATTGATCGCGACAAATTCTCCAGCATTGCCACTCAACTGGTGTATGGCTCTGGCGATCAATTCTTTGCCCGTTCCGGTTTCGCCGCGAACAAGTACGGGTTCGGTGGTCTGGGCAGTGGATTCGACGTAATTGAACAGGCGCAGCATTTTGGGGGAATTGGTGATGATCTTCTTAAAAGCTTCCGGATGTTTCAGGCTGCTGTCCAACAATTGTTCTTTCAAGGCCTGGTTTTCCTGGCGCAGGGCACCATATTGCAGGCTTTTCTTAACTGAAGCAATAAGTCGGTTTTCATCTACCGGTTTGACAATGTAATCGTAGGCACCTGATTTCATGCATTCCACAGCTGTTTCAGCATCAATCCGGCCAGTGATGATGATTATTGGAGTATCGTGCTTCTGGCTGGTTATCTGGTCGAGAATTGCCTCACCGTCCACATGGGGCATGTTCAGGTCGAGCAGGACGACACTCGGGGGGCGCTGCTTGATGATGGCCATCGCTTGCCTGCTGTCCGCGCAGGTCAGAATATTATTCATTCCAGCCAATTGGAGGATGGTGTCGATGGAAAGAAGTATAGACTCTTCATCGTCGATTACCAGAATGGGATCTGCTGGATACGGTTTTTTATTCATATCATTCTCCCGGTCACTTCGTCCGAACTGTATCGCGGCAATAAAATTGTCGCCGTGGTGCCTTGATGCACTTCGGAGTTGAAATCCAGCCAGCCGCCGTGATTACGTATAATTGTATCGGAAATGGACAGGCCCAGCCCGGTTCCGCTGCTGTCGCGTTTGGTGGTAAAGAAGGGATCCTTTATGCGGGCGAGGACTTCTGCGCTCATGCCTGCACCCGAATCACGTACTTCCAGGAAAATTTCTTCCGATTCTTCAATATAGCCGGTGGTAACATACAGGCTCTGGCTATTGTCGGTGAGCGCCTGGCAGGCGTTCACCAGTAAATTAATGACCACCTGGCCCAGGCGCTGACTATTGCCTTGTATGGTCGGCAGATTTTCTGCATAAACAACATAAAAATTGCCGGTGGCTTTTTTGATAAGGCTGGAAATCAGGCCGACTGCTTTTTCCACCACATGGTTGAGGTTGACTGTTTCTCGATGATCTGAAGGCTTCTGCCCCGAGAAGTCCTTCAGATCGCCGACGATACGTTTTACCCGTTCGACCCCTTCCTGGGAGTAGAGCAGGAGGCGCGGCATTCTTTCCCGGAGTTGTGGGTACTCCATAGTGCCTACTTCGAGATAACCGTATATTTCATAATGTTTATCAAGAATTGGCTGCACGGCCCGCCATAGTTTGTCGAAAACCTGAATGTTAAGCATCACCGAGGAGATCGGATTATTGATTTCGTGGGCCACGCCGGAAACCAGGGTGCCAAGTGATATCATTTTGTCGGTCTGCATAAGCTGTTCCTGTTGCATTTTTGTCTGGGCTTCTATCTTTTTCTTTTCAGTGATATCCCTGGCCGTCATTAAAAAGGTAGAACATTGCTCTGCCGTTTCCAGTTTTGCAAAAGTTGCCTCAACGATAATTGTCCGGGTATTTTTTAAGAAAAAGATTGTTTCCAGCAGATAATCGTCCGGTTCATTGTTGTTTATCTGCAGTATTTTTGCCTTAAAAGCCTCCTGCTGGTCAGGTGGAATCATATCAGTGATAGCCATATGCATCAATTCCGAAAGATCATAACCGCTAATCCTTTTCCAGGCCGTGTTGGCATAGCTGATATTGAGATTAGAGTCGAACAGCAGGATAATTTCCCTGGCGGTTTCGGCAAGGAGCCGATATTTGTTTTCACTTTTTCGTAAAGATTCTTCCATGTCCCGGCGATGGCTTTCTCCGGCTGCCCCCTGCCAGACGATATACACCGAAAGGAGAGCGATGAGTGCGAGGATTCCGAGGAAAATGTAGGTCATACGCTCAGTAATCGTCGCTATCTGGGCCCGTACATCTTCGACATACACCCCCGTTCCCACTATCCAGTGCCATGGTCGGTATTCCTCGACAAAAGAAATCTTGGAAAAGATTCTGGTCGGTTCATCCTGCCATTGCCAGTGATAGTTGACGTATCCGCCTCCCTTTTGTTTTACTGTTTCCAGAAAAGCCTGAAAAAGTTTTTTACCGGCTGGGTCCTTGGTGTCGGTGACATCTCGCCCTTCAAGATCAGGGCGATAGGGATGCATGAGCATTGTCGGATGGGTATCGTTGATCCAAAAATAGTCCTTTCCTTCTGGGCCGTAGCGAAGACTTCGTAGATGGGCGATTGCCTGTCGCTGCGCATCTTCAACAGTGATGGATTTGTTTTCGGCAAGTGCGGCATAGTAGCGGATTGAACTCATCGCTGATTCACTCAGGGAGTGAATCATTTCCCTTTTACGATCCATGAGGTGGGCTTCGACTTTAGGCAGGATGTAGCCGAAAAACGTGCCGATAAATAAAAACATCGACAGCAGGACCGGCATGAAAATTTTTGCAGGAACAACATTTGGCAAAATAGATTTTGTGGCGTTTTTCATTTCTGTCTCTGTACATATGTAGGAGATAACCCGCCGGGAAAGCCGGCAGAACGATATTCCGCACTGTAATAATGAAATTTATACCAATTTATTGATTGACGCACTTCTCTTCATTGTAAATGGAACGACAAGATACACATCTTGTTGTAAGAACCTCAAAAAAACAATCTTTTAATACGTGCATATTTGCACGTGAAGAATGCACGTCTCTATAGCCAATTGATAAAATTAATTGAAGATGTTGTTAAAGTCAATTTGCAATGAAAATAGAAAGGTAACAATGTTCTGTTTAGGCGATAATATTTGAATAGATATCTCTTGATAGTACATAATTACAGTGTGATAGCTGTTGTAGAGTATGATAACGTCGTCCTTTTGTATTCTGTTCGATGAAAAAAAAAGGAATTTGTTTGGGGGAGTGAGACTTGGATTAACATGCTGTAAACAGGTGGTAAACAATGAACTGTGTTTATATGTTCAAAGGGAGATGTGTAACGATGTTTGATTTATTCCTTGAACAATACTGTCCTTTGCGGTATACAAAACAGTTGAGACTGGTGGGTGGATCAAAAATTCAGACCAAAAGGAGCCATTATGGGTAAGTTTGACGAGGTGTTTCAACGAAGTGTGGACAATCCTGAGAAGTTTTGGGCAGAGGCTGCAAAAGACATCACGTGGTATAAAGAACCCGAGAAAGTATTGGATGACTCAAATCCCCCTTTTTATAAGTGGTTCGCCGGCGGGAAGATGAACACCTGCTACAATGCTGTGGACCGGCATGTGGAAAATGGTCGAGCTGATCAAGCTGCAATCATATATGACAGCCCTGTAACGAACACTATAAAGAAGATCACTTATAAGGAATTGCAAACCCAGGTTGCTACTTTTGCGGGCGGCCTGGCCAGTCTGGGTGTTGGAAAAGGAGATACGGTTGTCATCTATATGCCGATGATTCCTGAAGCTGCGGTCGCTATGCTGGCCTGTGCCAGGCTGGGTGCGGTGCATTCGGTCGTTTTTGGTGGTTTTGCTTCTCATGAGTTGGCGATCAGGATTGATCATGCACAACCAAAGGTGTTGATTACCGCCTCCGGTGCGATTGAAGGAAAGAAAACCCTTGAATATAAACCGCTGGTTGACGGCGCCATTCAACAATCCACTCATGAAGTTGGGAAAGTCGTTTTGTTTCAACGTGATATCGTCAAGTCGACGATGATCGAAGGTCGTGATATCGATTGGCAGGAACTGGTGAGCAAAAGTGAGCCGGTAGGATGTACGGAAGTGGATGCAACCGATCCATTGTACATTCTGTATACATCCGGTACGACCGGTATGCCGAAAGGGGTGTTGAGAGACAACGGCGGCCATGCGGTTGCGCTGTATTGGACCATGAAAAACCTTTATGATATTAATCCCGGCGAGGTCTGGTGGTCAGCGTCGGATGTCGGCTGGGTTGTCGGACATTCATATATCGTTTACGCGCCGTTGCTGCAGGGATCGACCACTGTTTTCTATGAAGGAAAGCCAGTTGGAACTCCCGACGCCGGTGCTTTCTGGCGAGTTATCTCCGAGCACAAAGTGAAAACACTTTTTACTGCTCCGACCGCTTTTCGGGCCATTAAAAAAGAGGATCCCAACGGAGATTTTATTAAAAAATATGATATTTCATGTTTTAAGTGTCTCTACCTTGCCGGTGAGCGTACTGATCCCGATACTCTGCACTGGGCCGAGGATATGATCGGTGTGCCGGTTATTGATCATTGGTGGCAGACGGAAACCGGATGGGCAATTGTTGGTAATTGCCGTGGCATCGAAGAACTACCGGTGAAAGAAGGGTCCCCAACGAAGGCACTGCCTGGGTATGATGTCCGTGTTGTCGACGACGATGGTGTCGAGGTTCCTCGCGGAACAGAGGGTAATATCGTCTGTAAATTGCCGCTTCCTCCAGGAACATTGACCACGCTGTGGCGTAATGACGAGCGTTTTGTCAAATCCTATATGACGAAGTTTCCTGGCTATTACGAGACAAGTGATGGTGGATACATTGACGAAGACGGGTATGTCTATGTCATGGGGCGAATGGATGATGTCATCAATATCGCCGGACATCGTCTGTCCACCGGAGCGATGGAAGAGATTATCTCCAACCATCCGGATGTTGCCGAATGCGCTGTTTTTGGTGCTGATGATTCGATGAAAGGTCAGCTGCCCGTCGGTTTCTTTGTCGTTAAGGCCGGGGTTACCCGCGACGGTAATGAAATCAAAGACGAGCTGGTGAAGATGGTGCGTGAGACCATTGGTCCGATCGCCTGTTTCCGTGATGCCCATCAGGTGGCACGTTTGCCGAAGACCAGATCGGGCAAGATTTTACGCGGAACTATGCGTGCTATCGCCAACAATAAGGATTACAAGGTGCCGTCGACTATCGACGATCCGACGATTCTTAATGAGATTACCGAAACACTGACTGAGATGGGGTATGTAAAAAAATAGGAAGAGTGTGAGTCGGCAGCTGCCTTTTGGGGCAGCTGCCTTTTTTTTAACCTGACGGGGCTGGAGAATATCCTGCTCCATTTCTTAGGACAAGAGTTTATGAAGATCCATGAATACCAGGCGAAAGAGCTTTTTCGCAAGTATAAGGTGCCGACTCCGGAAGGCGGCGTAAGCAACACGGTACAGGGTATTGAAGAGATTGCGGCCAATCTTGGTCTGCCTGTTGCCGTCAAGGCCCAGATCCACGCAGGTGGGCGGGGTAAAGGGGGCGGAGTAAAGCTCGCTAAAACCAGTGAAGAAGTAGCGCAGGCCGCAAATGCGATTCTTGGCATGACACTGGTTACCAAGCAGACCGGTCCCGAGGGACGAGTTGTGCAGACGGTTCTGGTGGAAAAAGGGGTGGCTATTAAAAAAGAACTCTATCTCTCGATCATCCCTGATCGCGGCACCGCTACCATCACCATCGTCGCAAGTCAGGATGGCGGTATGGATATTGAAGAAGTTGCTGAAAAAACTCCTGAGCGGATCATCAAGGTTCCGATCAATCCCATCACCGGTATTCAGGGCTATCATCTGCGGCGGGTGATGTTTGGCCTGGAGCTTGACAAGGTGTTGATGAAAGAGTTTGGCGCCATTTTGAAAAATCTTTACAATCTTTTTGTCGATTACGATTGTTCCATGGTCGAAATCAATCCTCTCATCGTCACCGAAGAAAACGCAATTATTGCTCTCGATGCCAAGCTCGATGTCGACTCCAATGCCTTATACCGGCATCCGGACGTGCTGGCTATGCATGATCCCAATGAGGACGATCCCGCCGAAGCGGAAGCAGCCAAATACAACCTTAACTACATCAATCTGGATGGCAATGTCGGCAATATGGTCAATGGTGCGGGCCTTGCCATGGCAACGATGGATATCATCAAACAGGCTGGTGCGGAACCGGCAAATTTCCTTGATGTAGGAGGTGGAGCCAATGCTGAAATGGTCGAAAATGGTTTTCGCATTATTCTCAGTGATAAAAAAGTCAAAGGTATTTTGATCAATATTTTTGGTGGTATCCTTCGCTGTGATATACTGGCTCAAGGTGTGGTGCAGGCTGCGAAAAAAATTAACTTGTCAATACCTGTCGTTGTCCGGATGGAAGGGACCAATGTTGAGGAAGGACGACGAATACTCAGCGAATCCGGTCTTAAGTTGATCAATGCCACCGATTTGGCCGATGCTGCAAGTAAAGTAGCCGAACTTGTCGCTTGATTCTGTGAGACTGACAAGCTAATCAGACCATCCGTCGAAACCCCAGTAAGACACATTACCAACACAAAGAAGATAATGAGGGAATAAGGACAGGCTGCTTTTCCCTTCTATAGCGAATTTGTGTTCTTTTTGTGTCGCAACCCGGTCTGAAAGCACGATAAATAGACATCAAAAAGCTTGTTATTTCAATAAAGTATTTTTGATGCTCTGGTAATGGGGGTAGGTCGGTGAAGACAATCGACCTGACTCTTAAAAGGTGTATGTTTAAATATACTTGCAAAGGAAAAAAATGAGCATTCTAGTTAATTCCCAAACACGAGTCCTTGTTCAGGGTATTACCGGCAAGGAAGGGCAGTTTCATACCCAGCAGTGTATCGCGTATGGTACAAATGTGGTAGCAGGAGTGACCCCGGGAAAAGGTGGTCAGAAAATGGACGCGGTACCTGTTTTCAATACGGTTCAGGAGGCCAGGGAAAAGACCGGAGCGAATGCTTCCATGATTCTTGTTCCCCCCCCGTTTGCAGCTGATGCAATTCTTGAAGCAATTGATGCCGGTGTCGAGCTGATAGTCTGCATAACCGAAGGCGTCCCGGTCATGGATATGCTGAAGGTGAAGAATTATCTGGCCACGAAAAAAAGCAGACTGATTGGGCCCAACTGTCCGGGTATTATCACTCCCGGCGAGTGCAAGATAGGTATCATGCCTGGTGCTATTCATACGCCGGGCGGACCTGTCGGTGTCGTTTCCCGCTCGGGAACACTTACTTACGAAGTCGTTCACCAGTTGACGCAGGTCGGACTCGGCCAGACCACCTGTGTTGGTATTGGTGGTGATCCTGTAAACGGCACCGGCTTTCTTGATTGCCTCGAGGCCTTCAACGCAGATCCTGAGACCAAGGCGGTAGTCATGGTCGGCGAGATCGGCGGTAATGCGGAAGAAGTCGCCTCTGCCTGGATTAAGGCCAATATGAAAAAGCCGGTTGTCGGATTTATTGCCGGTTTGACTGCTCCTCCGGGGAGACGCATGGGCCACGCAGGGGCAATTGTTAGTGGTGGGCAGGGTACTGCCGAAGCCAAGATCAAGGCAATGCGGGAGTCTGGTATTCATGTGTGCGAAAATCTCGGATCTTTAGGCAAACTCTGTAAGGAAGTTTTTGTCTGATTATATGGCCGAAATTATTTGGCGGAAATGATGGTGACCTGCAAAGTACACTGTGAATTTAGTTTCAAGGAGATACTATGAATACAAATGACCAACTCGACCACCTCAGGAATCTTCGGGCTGAGGCCCGACTGGGTGGTGGTCAGAAAAGGATAGATAAGCAGCATGCAAAAGGGGCTATGACCGCCAGGGAACGCATAGACCTTTTGCTGGATAAAGGATCGTTCGAAGAATTCGACATGTTTAAAGCCCACCGATGTAAAGAATTCGGTATGGAAAAACAGGTCTTTCCAGGAGACGGCGTGGTAACGGGGCATGGTACGATAGATGGTCGCATCGTCTATGTCCATGCCCAGGATTTTACCGTGCTCGGCGGTTCGCTCTCCGAGACATTTTCTGAAAAAATTTGCAAGGTCATGGATATGGCCATGAAAAATGGGGCGCCGGTTATTGGTTTTGGCGACTCCGGTGGCGCCCGTATCCAGGAAGGCATTGAAAGTCTGGCAGGCTATACGGAAATCTTTCAGCGCAATGTCATGGCCTCCGGTGTTGTGCCGCAGCTTACCGCGATATTCGGCCCTTGTGCCGGTGGAGCGGTCTATTCTCCTGCCCTGACCGATTTTATATGCATGGTGCAGAAGCAGTCCTATATGTTTCTCACCGGCCCAAAGGTTGTTAAAACGGTGACCCATGAAGACGTCACTACAGAAACCTTGGGGGGAGCGGCAATGCACGCTAGCGTGAGTGGCGTCTCCGATTATGCGGCAACATCCGGTGCTGATGCCATTGAATATATCAAAAAACTGCTGTCGTTTATGCCGCAGAACAACATGGAAAATCCGCCGATCGTGCCGACCGAGGATCCGAGAAATCGACAGGCAATTGAGCTCAATTCGATTCTGCCGGAAAACTCGAATGCCGCGTACGATATGAAAGAAGTCATTCTACAAACAGTTGACGATCGTGATTTCCTGGAAGTTAAGGCCGACTTTGCTCCGAACCTGATAGTAGGCTTTGCCAGGTATAACGGTATGAGTGTCGGCATTGTGGCTAATCAACCGGCGCATCTTGCAGGAGTTCTTGATATTGATTCATCGGTAAAAGGCGCTCGATTTGTCCGATTTTGCGATTGTTTCAATATTCCTGTGGTCACCTTCGTTGATGTTCCGGGCTTTATGCCGGGAACCGTACAGGAATTTGGCGGTGTTATCAGGAATGGGGCAAAACTTATGTATGCATACGCCGAAGCAACAATTCCCAAAATAACCATTATCACAAGAAAAGCATATGGCGGAGCATATTGCGTCATGTCTTCGAAGCATTTGCGAGGCGATATTAACTATGCCTGGCCGAGTGCGGAAATTGCTGTCATGGGCTCAAAAGGAGCGGTGGGCATTTTATACGCCAGAGATGCTCAGAAAGCCGAAAATCCAGCGGAATATCTTGCTCAAAAGGAAAAAGAATATCAAGATTACGTCGCAAATCCTTATGTAGCCGCCCAGCGAGGGTATATTGATGATGTTATAGAGCCTTCCTTAACTCGAAGCAGAATTGTCAGATCGCTTGAGTTGCTGCAGAATAAACGGGACACCAATCCCATGAAAAAACATGGCAATATCCCTCTTTAACTGACCAGTAAATTTTTTCGATCAAGACGAGGAGATTCACATGACGGTAAAAATATTTATAAAACGTAAGGTGCAGGACACAGACGTTATGACCCTGACGCTCCTGCTGAAACAATTGCGAGCACTCACTTTAGAGCAACCCGGTTATATCTCGGGAGAGACGCTGCATAGAGTTGATCAGAAAGATGAGTGTATGGTGATCAGCACCTGGCGTTCGGTGGAAGATTGGAATGCCTGGGTCAACAATCCCAAACGCAATGAAATTCAGTCGGAAATTGATAAGCTGCTTGGTCAGGAAACTGATTACGCAATGTATAGCGCATAGGAGAGTGTTGCGTGGTTGTAAGGAAGAATGCTTATATTTTTTATGCCACCCAAGGTACAGACTCTTGAGCTGAAAAGATGACCTTAAGATAAAACAATCAATGGGTGAATGAATGGCAGATAAAAAAAAGAAATTGGCCGCTGCCCTGGCTGCTGTAAGTCTCTATCTGCAACAGGAAGAGGCTATGGCGTATGAACAAGCGTCCTTGAGTGAAAACAAAGGGCCCGGGTATAGTCCGTGGGGGCAGAGTGGCAATCAGGAAATGATGGCCATGCGGAGATTAATCCAACTAAGAGCGTTTACCCGTTTTTAGTAGAATCTAAAGTTTAAAGATAAGTTGATAGGAGATAGAGGATGAGTGATCAAGTAAAAATGACCCCATTGAATTATTCCGCGGACCGGCCCGTGGCTAAGAATCCGGTGAAAATAATGGATTTGTCCATTCGCGATGGACATCAGTCTCTTTTTGCGACCCGTGGTCGTACCGAGGACATGATCCCCGTGGCGGAGCTGATGGACGAGGTCGGATTTTGGGCAATTGAAACCTGGGGTGGTGCAACCTTTGATACTATGCACCGGTTCCTCAATGAAGATCCATGGCAGCGACTGCGCACCCTGAAAAGGTACATCAAAAAGACGCCTTTTTCCATGCTGCTGCGCGCACAAAATCTCGTTGGCTATCGGAATTATGCCGATGATTTGGCCTACGCCTTTGTCGATCGGGCGGCGGAAAACGGCATGGACGTTTTCAGAACCTTTGATGCGCTGAATGACTACCGCAACTTTGAGACCGTTGTCAAAGGGATCAAGAAAGCCGGTAAGCATTTCCAAGGGTGTATCTGTTATACCCTGACCGAACCCCGTCTCGGCGGAGAAGTCTATAATCTCGAATACTACACTGATAGAGCTAAAACCCTGGAAGATATGGGCGCTGATTCGATCTGTGTGAAAGATATGGCCGGGTTGATGGCGCCTTATGATGCCTATCCACTCATCAAGGCCCTGAAAAAAGCGGTGCAGGTACCCATTCATCTGCATAGCCATTTTACGTCCGGTATGTCACCGATGACCCATTTGAAGGCGATCGAAGCCGGCGTGGATATTATCGACACCTGCATGACACCGTATGCCTACAGAACGTCCCATGCTGCGGTAGAACCGCTGGTTATGGCGCTTCTCGGCACCAACCGTGATACCGGTTTTGATATTAAAAAACTGGCTGTCATAAACGAGATTTTAGAAAAAGAAGTGATGCCGAAATATAAGCATTTGCTTGATGATTCTAAAGTCTCCATCATCGATATTAATGTTCTGCTGCATCAGACGCCAGGCGGCATGCTGTCCAATCTTGTCAATCAGTTGCGGGAAATGGATGCATTGGACAAAATCGGCGATGTTTACAAGGAACTGCCGCGAGTACGAAAAGATCTTGGACAGATTCCCCTCGTTACCCCGACCAGTCAGATTGTCGGTGTCCAGACAGTTAATAATGTGCTGCATGACACCCCGGAGGAAAGGTACAAGATGATCACCGGACAGGTGAAGGATCTTTGTTACGGTCTCTACGGCAAAACAGCGGTACCGATCAACGCAGAACTGCAGAAAAAAGCTCTGAAGGGCTATCCTCGTGGTGAAGAGCCCATTACCTGTCGCCCGGCGGAAGTGCTTGAGCCGGAGCTGGAAAAGGCCAAAGCCGAAATAGGTGATCTGGCGGCTGACCTCGATGATCTCATCCTCTACGCGCAATTTCCTGTTACCGGGAAGAAGTTTCTCGAATGGAAATATGGTAAAGTTGAGCCACCGGCGAGCGTCAAGCCGATTACCATGGAAGACGTAAAGAAAAGGGACGAAATTATCAAGAAGGCCTTGGCCGGTAAGCTTATTGAAGCAAAACCGGATACACCGCAGAAAACCGCGGCAGTTAGAACCTTCAATGTTTTTGTTGATAATGAATATTTTAATGTGGAAGTCGATCCTACCGGTGATGTGCAAGCCGTTCCGGTATCACGCCCCGCTGCCGGTGCTTCTAGCCCGGCCGCGGCGCAACCGGCTGCCGCCGCACCTGCACCGGCAGCTGCACCAGAACCGGTAGCAGCCCCGGTAGATGGCACGCTGCTTCTGTCGCCGATGCCTGGTATGATTGTTAAATACGAGAAAAAAAACGGGGATGTCGTTAAAAAAGGGGACCCCGTGCTTGTCCTTGAAGCGATGAAAATGGAGAACGCTCTGGTTGCTCCCTGCGACGGAACGGTTCAAGGCATTAAGTTTGCCAGTGGCGACAGTGTTGCCAAGGGTGCTGTACTCTGTGTCATAAGCTGATATATTGTAACCGTTTACCAGATTCCCATTTTCGTCCGATCCGGCACCCTTGCATAGCCAACTATCGGAGTCTCTCGATGGTCGCTTACCTGCTCGACGGCCTGCTTGAACGAACCTGGAGCACTGGATGAACGGTTACAGATCGAGGTTTTGCAGTCTTTTGACGTGTACTACAAAATGAGTACCATATTATCCCCTGAGGTGCGGGACCTGCTTGCGAAGTCTCGCACCTCATCTTATTTATTTTCCTAAAAACAGATGTATGATGGATTTATTTGGCAGAGAAATTTTCTGTCGGAGACTTTTTGAGCTGCGAGGTCGCTATGATTATCAAAGAACTGAATGGACATACACCGAAATTTGGCGAGGATTGTTTCCTGGCGGAAAATTCGGTGATCGTCGGAGATGTGGTCATGGGGGATTATTGCTCAATCTGGTTCAATGCTGTTATTCGTGGTGATGTACATTACATCAGAATGGGCAATAAGGTGAACATTCAGGATGGAGCCGTGGTGCATTGCACCTACCGGAAATTCCCGACAAATATCGGGAATAATGTTTCTGTGGGGCATAACGCGATTGTCCATGGCTGTACCATTCACGATAACGTGCTGGTCGGCATGGGCGCTATTGTCATGGATAACTGTGTGGTTGAGAGTAATACGATTATCGCCGCTGGTGCGGTTGTTACCCAGGGCACCCATGTTGAATCAGGAACGATCTATGCCGGAGTACCGGCAAAGAAAGTAAAAGATATCAGTCAGGAGCTCATTGCCGGTGAGATTGAAAGGATAGCGGAGAATTATATCAAATATTCAGACTGGTACAAATAGCTTCAATTCTCCTGCTGAAAAAGCGCCGAGATATTCTACTAATTATAATTTCTTTTCCTGCAAAAAGGCCAAAAGTGCATCGGCCGCGGCGGTAGGTGAAGTGTGCTTCATTTCGACGTCCTTTCGCAATGAAGGCATGGCTGCTTTCACCCGAGGATCGGTGTAAAACCATTGGCGCAGTCCATCATCCAGGAGAAAAGACATCCAGTCGAGTGCCTGGTGTTTTCTCTTCTCATCCATTTCGCCGCTCTCCGCCAGTTTTTGGCGATGGTCGAGAATAGTTTCCCAGATTGTATCGATACCGGTATGTTCGAGCGCGCTACAGGTCAGAACCTGTGGACTCCAGTTGGCGCTGTTCGGCATCAGCATGTGCAGGGCTGTTTCGTACTCCTTGCGGGCTATTTGCGCACGCAGCACATTGTCTCCGTCGGCCTTGTTGATAACAATGGTATCGGCAACCTCAAGAACGCCTTTTTTGATTCCCTGCAGTTCATCCCCCGCTCCTGCAATCATCAGCACCAGAAAGAAATCAACCATTGATGCAACGGTAGTCTCCGATTGACCAACGCCGACGGTTTCGATGATAACCACATCGTAGCCCCCTGCTTCGCAGGCAAGCATGGTTTCCCTGGTTTTTCTACCGACACCGCCAAGTGTTCCGCTTGAGGGAGAAGGGCGGATAAATGCATTTGGGTTCACCGCCAGTTTTTCCATGCGTGTTTTGTCACCGAGGATGGATCCACCGCTGCGGCTACTGCTTGGATCGATAGCCAGTACGGCAACACGGTGGCCTTTTTCCGTGAGCATGTTGCCGAAACTTTCTATGTAGGTACTTTTGCCGGCACCCGGCACACCTGTGATGCCGATACGATACCCCTTGCCGGTATAAGGCAGGAGTTTATCAATTATGGCTCTGGCCAACTCTTGGTGGGCGGGAAGGGTGCTTTCGATAAGGGTGATTGTTCTTGCAAGCATCAAGCGATCCTGTCTAAGAACTCCATCAATATATTCCTGAGCGTTTTTAAGCATGTGAAGAGGGGGGATTAAAGTTAATCGGAAAATAGCCGTTTGACACAGCAAAACACAATGGGCCCAGCGATCAAGCGAGGGAAAACCGCCGGACCCATTGTGGTACTATCAGACTGTGCTGCTCACCCCGACTGGCGGGGTATAATGATTTTTAAATAACCAGTTCTGCTAGCGATATTTTTCTTCCAGAAGTGAAAGGGTTTTATCGGCGGAGACGGGAATTGGTGTACCCGGTCCGAAGATCGCTTTGACGCCGGCTTTAAACATAAAATCGTAGTCAGCGGGCGGAATGACTCCCCCGGCGACGACGATGATATTTTCTCCGCCTATTTTCTTCAGTTCCTCGATCAGAGCCGGAATAAGAGATTTGTGTCCGGCGGCAAGGCTTGATGCCCCGACGACATGGACATCGTTTTCGATGGCCATTTTGGCGGCCTCGTCCGGGGTCTGGAACATTGGGCTGATATCGACATCAAAACCGAGATCGGCATAGGCGCTGGCGATGACCTTGAAGCCGCGATCATGGCCGTCCTGACCCATTTTCGTTACCAGCAGTCGTGGACGCCGGCCATTCTTTTCCAGGAAAGCGTTGGTTCGATCCTTGATGGCGGTGATGACTGAATTGTCACCAAGGAATTCCGAGGAATAGGCACCGGAGATACAGCGGGTAGTGGCCACGAAACGGCCGAAAACCGCTTCCATGGCATCAGAAATTTCACCAACTGTCGCCCGGGCACGGACGGCAGGCAGTGCCATCTCAAGCAGGTTGCCACCGTTTTTCGCTGCGTCAGTAAGGTCGGCAAGTGCTTTATCGACTGCAGCCTGATCACGGCTGGCTTTAATCTCTTTAAGGCGGGCCACCTGTTCGTCACGTACGGTTGCCGGTACTTCACGCACGTCAAAGTCGATTTTTTCATCGGTCAGCTTGTATTTATTGACGCCGACAATGACATCTAGACCCTGATCAATTCTCGCCTGTTTGCGGGCAGCGGATTCCTCGATGCGCATTTTCGGCATCCCGCTTTCGATGGCCTTGGCCATACCGCCCAATCCGGCAATCTCATCGATGATTTTCTGTGCTTCCTCAACAATACTGCTGGTAAGTGACTCGATATAATAAGAGCCGCCTAATGGATCGACAACATGACAGACCTGCGATTCTTCCTGAATGACAATCTGGGTATTTCTGGCAATGCGCGCGGAAAAATCGGTGGGCAGGCCAATGGCCTCATCAAAGGAGTTGGTGTGCAGGGACTGTGTTCCGCCTAGAACTGCGGACATGGCCTCAAGCGTCGTGCGGATGACGTTATTGTAAGGATCCTGTTCCGTGAGACTCCAGCCGGAAGTTTGACAATGGGTCCGCAGCATGGACGACTTGGGGTTTTTGGGATTAAACTCGCTCATCAGTCGATACCAGAGGAATCTGGCTGCGCGCAGCAGGGCGATGTCCATGAAAAAGTTCATGCCGATACCGAAAAAGAAAGAAAGTCTTGGCGCAAAGGTATCGATATCCATGCCGCTCTTTAAAGCGGCCCGGACATACTCCACACCGTCGGCCAGGGTGAAGGCGGTCTGTAGAACGCTGTTGGCACCGGCCTCCATCATATGATAGCCGCTGATGCTGATGGTGTTGTACTTCGGCATGGTCTTCGAGCAGAAGGCCATGATGTCGGAGATAATCCGCATGGATGGCACGGGAGGATAAATATAGGTGTTTCTCGTCAGATACTCCTTGAGAATGTCATTTTGGATGGTGCCGGACAGTTGATCGTGGCTGACACCCTGCTCTTCGGCTGCGACAATATAGCCGGCAAGAATGGGAATAACCGCGCCGTTCATCGTCATGGAAACGGACATTTTGTCGAGCGGGATACCGTCAAAAAGAATTTTCATATCTTCAACGGAATCGATAGCCACACCGGCTTTGCCGATATCACCTGCTACTCGGGGATGATCCGAATCATAGCCGCGATGGGTGGCCAGGTCAAAAGCGACCGATAATCCTTTTTGACCGGCGGCCAGTGCCTTATGGTAAAAAGCATTGGATTCCTTGGCCGTGGAAAAGCCGGCATATTGCCGGATTGTCCAAGGGCGACCGGCATACATGGTCGTCATCGGGCCGCGGGTGTAGGGTGCCATTCCCGGCAAGCTATTAATACCCTCTAGGCCTTCGAGGTCTTCTGCCGTATAGAGTGCTTTGACTTTTATACCTTCCGGGGTCATCCAGTCGAGACTGTCAATAGATTTTCCCTTCATCTGCTTCGAGGCGAGTTCCGCCCATTCCTGAAATTTTGGATGTTCTGACATCAGTTGCTCCTTTAGTGCGTATGGTTACAAGCCCGGCTGGGGTTTGTTATTTTGTAGGGACAAAGACTATGAGCGTTCGCAAAGTTCAACCAGTACGCCACCTGTCGCCTTGGGGTGAAGAAAGGCTATCTTCGCGCCACCGGCGCCAATTCGCGGTACCTGATCTATCAGCTGGATGCCTTTTTCCTTTAGTTCTTCCAGGGCGGCCTCAATATTGGCAACTCTGAAGGCGACATGTTGAAAACCTGTACCTTTCTTTTCAATGAATTTGGCTACCGGGCCATCAGGTGCGGTAGATTCAAGCAGCTCTACTTCGCTTTCTCCAACTGGAAAAAAAGCGGTGGTTACTTTTTGCGTATCGACGGTTTCCGACCCTTCAAACTTGAGACCGAGAACATCGGACCAGAAATTTTTGCCATCATCGATACTGTTTACGGCTATTCCCAAGTGATCAATTTTAAGTATTTCCATTGCTACCTCCCAAAATTTTTAATAATAGAATGTGTTACCGAGACGACTTTTTCCGGCTGCCGTCAAGGCGTTATTTTTTCCCAGCTTGAAAATCCTGCATCGATTGCTGAGGTTTCGCCAACATTCCCTGCCAGACCATCTCAAACATTATGTTTGCCTGTTCCGCGAGGGATTCGCTTTTTCCACGAAGAATCCACATAAAAAAACTGCGCTGCACAAAACCCATGAAAAAATCGAGCAGGGTGCCGGCTCGCACATGGGGATTGAGGACGCCTTCTTTCTGCCCCTGTCTCAGGACATCAATCATTAGTGACATCATTCTCGGTTGGTCGAATGTTTCATCGGCCATCCATGTTTTCATTGGCAGGGTCATAAAAACTATTCTGCCAAGACCTTCATGACGCTCGTAGTAATCCAACTGCAACCAGAAAACTTTACGCAATTTTTCCTTGAGATCCTCGATTCCCTGCAGGTGATCGACGATACGATCCGTCAATTTACCCATCCAGATATCGACGAAGGCAAAGACAAGACGTTCTTTGCTGCCGTAGTGTTTGTAGATTGTCGTAAAGCTGACTCCGGCTTTGTTAGCAATGTCCCGAATGGAGGCCCGATGGAAGTCAGAGTTGGAAAAAACCTCCAGAACAGCTTTCTCGAGTCGCCTGTGTATATCGCCGTTCAATTCATCTGACATATCGGTCGGTTACTAATGGTTAAAAACTTTGTTCTTATTGCGGAAAAAACCCCCGCTATTGTAGCCTGATTGAAGCTTTTTTTGAGTGTGTCAAAGTAGCGTCGTTATTGTTATTGTAAAAAGTTAATATGCTGAATTGTCGTAAAAAAATAATCTGTATTTTTTGCAAATACTTTTTGTGGATAACAATGTTACACCCTGCTTTGTAATGTATTGCTGAAAACTTTACAAGTAAAAAGCTATACATCGATCATTCAATTTTAATATGGTGTGTAACGAAAAACCGTCCGAGCCCGCCACCCATGGCAGTTGAGCTAATGGGCAGGGCGTCCGGCGGTTATTGCCGGACGCCCTCGTTGCAGGTTGCAGCCTTTTTGGTTTTGATTATAAGAGCCCCGAGAATAATGTTCTTCCACAAGCTCCTAGGTCCTAATTGCCGAAAAGAGACAAGAGCACCCCGGCGGAAACCGCCGAACCTATGACGCCGGCAACGTTTGGTCCCATGGCGTGCATGAGCAGGAAGTTGCTCGGATCGGCTTTCTGACCAATCACCTGAGAGACCCTGGCAGCCATAGGTACCGCAGAAACACCTGCAGAACCGATCAGTGGGTTAATGTTGACGTTCATTACCTTGTTCATCAGTTTGGCAATGAGTATACCTGAGGCGGTACCTATAGCAAATGCAATGACGCCAAGGGCGAGAATGGCCAGAGTTTCAATCTTTAGAAATTGTTCGGCAGTGGCTGTCGCCCCGACCGTCACGCCGAGAAAGATGGTAATGATGTTGATAAGCGCATTTTTAGCGGTATCTTCAAGTCTGCCGGTAACGCCGCATTCTCTGAACAAATTGCCGAGCATCAGCATGCCGACGAGAGTCGCTGCCGGCGGTACAAGCAATGAAACGACGATGGTGACAATTATCGGAAAAAGAATTTTTTCTCTTTTGCTCACTTCCCGAAGCTGGGTCATTTTTATGACTCTTTCTTTTTGGGTGGTGAGCAGACGCATGATCGGCGGTTGGATTATCGGCACCAGGGCCATGTAAGAGTATGCGGCAATGGCAATCGGGCCGAGGAGATGCGGCGCCAGTTTGGAAGAGAGAAAGATAGCGGTTGGACCATCGGCTCCACCGATTATGCCGATGGCGGCAGCTTCTTGAGCAGTAAACAGCCCGGAGGCGATAGCTCCTATAAAAGTAATAAAGATGCCGAATTGGGCGGCTGCGCCAAGCAGAAGCGATTTTGGATTGGCAATCAGTGGCCCAAAGTCGGTCATCGCGCCGACGCCCATAAAGATAAGAGGAGGAAATATTCCCAGATGATCCCCCTGGAACAGATAATAGAGCAGACCACCCGGTTGAATAGTATGGATGGCGTTTTCCTTAATTTCCATTATCGGCTCGGCCATTAAACCGGCAAAGGGAAGGTTGGTCAGCAAGACACCGAAGGCGATCGGCACCAGGAGCAGCGGTTCGAATTTTTTGACAATGGCCAGGTAAAGCAGCAGGCAGGATATGGCGAGCATGGCGATTGCCCCGACGTTCAGGCCGTAAAATCCTGTGCTTTTGGCGAATTCAAGAAGAGCTTCCAGCATGGTAGATGTCTCCTTTTATTATGACAGGATAACCAGGATATCGCCGGCGTTGACCGATACGCCCTTGGTTACGTTCAGTTCCTGGATGACGCCGTCGGCAGGGGCCATGATATCATTTTCCATTTTCATGGCTTCAAGTACCAAAAGCACCTGGCCCTTCGTGACACTTTCGCCGATTCCGACAAGAACCTGTAGGACGGTTCCCGGCATGGGCGCAATGATATTTCCTGGTGCGACAGCCGATTCTGTTTTAATGGCGGTGGGTTTGGGTGGTGCCTGAACTGTCGGTTTCGGCGGGGCGTGTGTCGGTGCTGCCGGAGCAGCTATCGTTCTTTGAGGCGGGGAGGCTGTTTCTTCGGCCAGTTCTTCGATCCCTACTTTGTATTCGCTTCCGTTGACAACAACTCTGAACATTTTCATCTATACGACCTCCGTTGATTTATAATCTACTGTTCATCTGCTCAATAATTCCTGCCCGGTTCCAGGCGGGAGAGCGATCGTCAATTCTTTCAATATTTTTAATAACTATATTGTTCACCGACGTTTTTAATTTCATGGCAATAACCGCGGCGATTACCGCCACAAGTTCATTGTCACTCCGGTGGGTGTCCACGGTGTCGGCATGCGGCTGTTTGGCAACGGGACCGATGGGGGGCGACTCAGTTGGTGCTGTCTTTTTACTGTTAAGAATTTTGTCCATCCAACTGATAATGAACTGCAGGATGATAAGTGCGGAGAAAGTAATGCCTATCCCCAGCATGGTTGTGATAAGTCCTGCCGTCAGTTTATCGGAAATCGATAACGACTGTATGATGTCTGGATCAGAAAAACGAGCCAGCAGTTCGGTAACATTCATGGTTTTTTTCCTCCTGTTAGAGTGGGATGTTGCCGTGTTTTTTGGCAGGTCGTTTTTCCCTTTTCCCATCGAGCATGTTGAAGGCGTCGATAATTCTTTGGCGGGAAGTGTGTGGTTCTATGACATCATCAACAAAACCACGTTCCGCCGCTTTGTATGGGGTGGCAAACTCGGCGGAGTATTCATCGAGTATCTTTTGTTTGGTGGCAGCTTTGTCTTCAGCTTGAGCAATATCGTTTCTAAAAATGATGTTTACCGCACCTTCTGAGCCCATCACGGCAATCTCTGCCGACGGCCAGGCAAAGGCCATGTCCGCGCCGAGAGATTTGGAGCACATGGCAAGGTAAGCGCCACCATATGCCTTGCGGGTCAACAGGGTGACCTTGGGCACAGTCGCCTCGCTGTAAGCGTAGAGCATCTTTGCGCCGTGTCGGATAATGCCGCCATACTCTTGGGCAGTGCCGGGGAGGAATCCTGGGACATCAACAATGGTGAGCAGTGGGATATTGAAAGAGTCGCACGTTCTGATAAATCTGGCTGCCTTGTCACCGGCGTTCATGTCAAGACAACCCGCCATGACATTTGGCTGATTGGCGACGACGCCCACGGCTTTGCCGTTTATTCTGGCAAATCCGGTGATGATGTTTGTAGCGAAATGAGCCTGGGATTGCATGAAATTGCCATCGTCAGTAAGAGGCAGGATGACATCGAGTATATTGTAGGGTTTGTTGGGGTTATCCGGGATGAGGTCATTGAGTTCATGGATGTGTCTGTTGATATCCGTGGCTGAAGCCAAGGCTGGACTTTTTTCCATACTGTTTGAGGGGAGAAACTGGATAAGTTTTCTGATTTGAGCGAGACATTCCAGCTCATTATCAGCGATAAAGTGAGCATTGCCGCTGACACTGTTGTGGGTCATCGCCCCTCCAAGTTCTTCGGCGGTTACTATTTCCCCGGTAACCGTTTTTATAACCTGTGGGCCGGTGATGAACATCTGTGAAGTCTTGTCGACCATAAAAATAAAATCGGTCAGAGCCGGAGAATAAACCGCACCACCGGCGCAGGGTCCCATAATGGCGGATATTTGTGGAATGACCCCGGAATATATGGAGTTTCTGAAAAATATATCTCCAAATCCGGCCAAGGCATCGACTGCTTCCTGGATTCTGGCCCCCCCGGAATCGTTGAGACCGACGATAGGCGCGCCGATCTTGGCCGCGCTATCCATGGCCTTGACGATTTTTCGGGCGTGCATCTCCCCCAGAGATCCACCTGATATGGTAAAGTCCTGGGAATAGGCAAAGACAACTCTGCCCTCAACCTGGCCGTAACCAGTAACAACCGATTCACCCTCATAACCGAGCTTATCCATGCCGAATCGGGTACATCTGTTTTTAACGAAGGCGTCTGTTTCAATGAAGGTACCTTCATCAAAAAGGTGGAGGAGTCGCTCTCTTGCGGTCATTTTGCCACTGGCATGCTGTTTTTTTATCCGCGCCTCACCTCCTCCCAAGGCTATTTTTTCTTTTTTGTTTTGCAGGAGTGTTCTTTTTTCCAAAGACATATTCAGTGCTCCTTTTTCTAGGTTTGTCTGTTTTTCACGTCGGTCGTGTTATTTTTTTTAATGCTCCGGTCGATCCGTTGTGTTGATATAACGGATGGTGTCCGGGTTAGCCATACCTTGCCAAACCATTTCGAAGAGGGTGTTTGCTTCTTCGACGAGGCTTCCCTGCTTGCCACGTATTATCCACATAAAAAACGATCGTTGAATAAATCCCAGCATAAAATCGAGAAGAGACCCGGCTCTGACTTTTGGATTGATGATCCCCTGTTTCTGCCCCTTTTTGAGCAGATCAATGATCAGGTCAACTCTTTTTTTCTGGTCGAAGGATTTATCGGTCATCCACGTCTGCATGGGCAGGGTCATGAAAAGAATGCGACCGAGTTCTTCGTGACGTTCATAATAATCAAGGTGTAGCCAGAACACTTTTCTGAGTTTTTCTTTGAGGTCTTCAATACCTTTGAGATGGTCTGTTATACGTTCAGTCAGCTTGCCCATCCAGATATTGACAAAAGCAAAAAGCAGATGCTCCTTACTTCCGTAATGTTTGTAAATGGTTGTGAAGCTTACACCGGCTTTTTCTGCAATGACGCGTATGCTGGCCTTGTGAAAATCGGAGGTTGAGAAAATCTCCAACACTGACTTTTCCAGCCGTGTCCGTACTTCTGGGTTAAGTTCATCTAACATCGTTACTTTTTGTTTTTTCGTTAAGAATAATAGTTGTTGAATTTTATATGTTGTTTGGAAAAAGATAAAAAACACTGAGACTTTCGTTGAGTGGTCTTTCTGTTTGAACCAGATAAGTTAGTTTTTTAAAAAAATGTTTTTTATTGTAAATTGTTAAGATTAATGATTTTTAAAAAAAATTATCAATCTTCTTTCTTTGAAAGAGTAACAATGTTACGCTTCCTTTTAATGCATATCCAATTTGTTTGTCAAGAAAAACCGGCACCGCTTTTGTCAAATTCACTTGAGATTATAACATTAAGCGTTAAATGTTGATTTTTGTGGGACCATTATCGTCGTTTTTCTTTTTTAAGAAAAAATTACTATTCTCAGAGGGTCTGCTGCGCTATAGTTCAGCATATGGCGCAGCAATTGGTTGTGTTAGATACGCGCAGCGTATCTGGCGGTCTGGGTGGTTTACTTTCTTCTCATCCGGTAAACGGGAAAGAAGTGAGAATCCATTACAATACCCCTTGTGGGGTGCTCTTTTCAGTCCCCCTTGGGTGTTTTCGGGGAAAGATACTGAGGTGGAGAGCGGAGAAAAATTATGGGAGGGGAGAGTTTATGGTCCACAATACATATCGGGCGATGGTTGTCGAGGAAATTGGTGACAAGCGATTCTCCCGTTCCATCGCCGAAAAATCGATAAATCAATTGCCCGACGGTGAAGTTCTGATAAAGGTAAACTGGTCTTCCTTGAATTATAAAGATGCCTTGTCGGCGACCGGCAACCGCGGCGTGACCAGGAAATATCCGCATACTCCCGGCATCGATGCCTCTGGGGTGATCGAAGAAAGCCACAGTGATGCCTTTCATTCGGGTGATGAAGTTATTGTCACCAGTTACGATCTGGGAATGAACACCTCCGGTGGGTTTGGTCAGTATATCAGGGTTCCGGCTGCCTGGGTGGTTCCCTTGCCCGTCGGACTTGATCTCCGGGAGGCCATGATTTTTGGTACCGCCGGTTTTACCGCCGGCATGTCGGTTATGGCTCTGACCCACGCTGTTCCCGCGGGTAGGGGCGATATTCTGGTGACCGGGGCAACTGGCGGTGTCGGCAGCTTGTCTATTGCTTTGCTTGCGAAACTAGGCTATGCCGTGACCGCAGTCAGCGGTAAACCGGAAGCGGAACAGTTTCTTATGGGGCTTGGGGCCAGGAAGATTATCTCAAGAACCGAGGCGGCTGCCGGCCACGAAAAGCCCATACTGAAAGGCGTCTGGGCAGGAGCGATCGACACCGTCGGCGGAGAAATTTTAGCAGCTGCCGTCAAATCCACGGATCTGCAGGGAGTTGTCACCTGTTGTGGCAATGTTGCGTCACCGGATCTGCCGTTGACTGTTTTTCCCTTTATTCTTCGTGGCGTTTCCCTGGTCGGAATTGATTCGCAGAATTGTCCCATGGAACGGAGAGTTAAGGTGTGGCAGCACCTTGCCTCGGACTATAAACCTGCTCAGTTGAACGATCTTTGCCACGAGGTCACGCTTGATCAGCTGGATGAACAAATTAACCTGATTCTCCGCGGCGGACAAACCGGCAGGGTTATTGTAAATATGGATTCTTAGTTTTAGATTAGGTGAAATGACAGGCAAACACGTGTCAAAAGGGAAAACAGAACAAACAGGAAACGTTATGAAAAGAACTGGTTTTGTGTATGATGATAGATATCTCCTGCACGATACAGGGGGCTATCATCCTGAATCGCCTGAACGTTTAAAAGCAATCTATAAGAGACTCTCCGAATCGGGGATACTCGAAAAACTTACCTTGATACCGGCCGACAGAGCTAATCAGAGATGGATAGAGACCGTCCATAATATTCATTATATCATGCGCTTTGACGAGGCCTGTATCTCTGGAATTAACGAATTCGAACATCCTGACAACGCCATTTGCCGGGAAACCTATGATGTTGCCTTTCTGGCCGTCGGGGGAGTGTTAAAAGCCATTGACATGATAATGAAAGGTGACATCGATAATGCTTTTTGCGCAGTTCGTCCTCCCGGACATCATGCGGAGGTCGATAAGCCCATGGGGTTCTGTTATTTTAACAATGTAGCGATCGCGGCGAGATATGTGCAAAAGCAATATGATATAAACAGAGTGGCCATTATCGATTTTGATGTGCACCATGGTAACGGGACGCAACACATTTTTGATCGGGATCCCAGCGTCTTTTATTATTCCATTCACGAACACCCGTCTTTTGCCTATCCGGGGACCGGTAGAGAATTCGAGGTAGGCATCGGTGAGGGTGATGGGTGTACTGTTAACTCTCCTGTACTGCCGGGCAGGGGCGATGATGAGTACCGACGACTGATTATGCAAGATCTTGTTCCGGCAATTAAAACATTCAAACCCGAATTTATTATCTTGTCCGCCGGCTTTGACGCGCACGAAAGTGACCTGATGTCCGGTACCAATCTGTCCACCGACGGATATGATTTTGTTTCCGAGGTGATTATGAATCTGGTGAATCGATTCACGGGGGGCCGGGTTGTCTCCGTTCTCGAGGGCGGATATCACCTCGATGTCTTGCCTATTTTGGTTGAAAATCATATCAAGATGCTGGCGGCAATCAGATAGAAAATGCAGTCGGAAACAGTTCAATTCCTGAGATAAAGAAGAAATATTTGGAGGTATTATGTTTGTAGGCGATAGAATGTCAAAAGACCTCATCACTGCTGGTCCGGAAATGACGATATTTGAGGCG
Source organism: uncultured Desulfopila sp. (assembly GCA_964412665.1). Classification (GTDB taxonomy): domain Bacteria; phylum Desulfobacterota; class Desulfobulbia; order Desulfobulbales; family Desulfocapsaceae; genus Desulforhopalus_A. The sequence goes on along the minus strand of CAYPPR010000014.1, from coordinate 34,252 downwards.
CAAAGATTAATGGTGGAGAAGAATATCCGCCATTTACCAGTTATTGACGAAGCTGGAAAGCTTATAGGTATTGTCACCGACCGGGACGTACGCAGTTCCATGCCGTCAACCCTGCTGAAAAAACCGGACTATGATATCACTCTGGCGAAAATAGGCAATTATCCTATCGGCGATATCATGACTAAAAAGCCGATGGCGATTTATGCCTATTATACCCTGCAGGATACCTTGCTGGTGATGCAGCAACGAAAGATTGGCGCCCTGCCGGTAATAGACGAAGAGGGTTATTTAAAAGGCATATTGTCCACGAGGGATCTTTTGAAGGCATTTGTGAATGTCATGAATATTGATGAACCCGGCAGTCTGTTGTGCATTCAGGTGCAGGAGCAACCGGGGCAGATGAAGAAAATCGTCGATATCATAACAGAAGAAAATATTTCTCTCGGCAGTGTATTGGTGGCCAGATTCTGGGATAAGGACAAAAGAGCAATCTTTCCTTATCTCCTGACCAACAATGTTATCAACGTAAAAAAGAAACTGCTCGCAGCCGGTTTTGAGCTGATCGATCCTATGGAGTGGTATTTCGAACAGTTGCCGAAGAAAACAGACTGAAAGGAGAAAGTCTGATTGACCAGATCAGGCGGGATATTTTCCTGCGCGGTTGTTTCCCGCATCCCGCCTACGGTCTAACTGGGCACGCCTTACTCATGCAACGGCAAGCAAAGATAATTGTCGACACCATCAGTCGGAGGACGATTCCTTTGCCAGTTCTTCAGCGGACATATTCCAGAAAGGATACCCGTCTTTAGTCAAACGGACCTTAAGCACAAAAGTATCACCTTGCTTTACTTTAGCCGCCATAAAGATATCTTCTCCGTCTATCACCGCCCAGCTGCCGCTGACCTTGGATTTTATCCCTATACGAAGACCGGTTTCATTAGCGTCACGAAAAGCTACAGGACAAAGATGGACAAGAATTTTGTCGCCGCCCTCTTCGAGGATGAATGCTGTTGCCGGATCCATGGCGGGCAGCGGTCTGACCTCCTTGAATTGCAGAATTTTACCTTTAAGGGTATCTCTTTCTTTAGGATTGTAATGGTTGTTATAGGTGGAGTCATTTTCCCAACCGGCATAGCCGGCTTTTTCGGTCGCGTGGGCCGCCGTAAAAAGGCTGAAAAGGAAAACAAGAGATATACAGCAGCCCAGCAGGTTTTTTATCAGTAAGGTATGCATGGTTTTTCTCCGTAAAAAATATTCGACTACACTCACTTAACTTTTTTCCCGTCACCAACAAACGAAAATATTTTGCATTTTCTGGTTCGGTATTGAGACGAAATAATCACCATTCTCGGTTTTGTCTGAAAAAATCTTCCAGAAACAGCTTGCGCCATCCGTCTGTTTGACGCAGCTGCTTCAAGTCGTCTGTTTGCCTGGTGTTGAGCGTTTTTACAAGCAGTTTTAGTTCCGAACTATTGCCGAGAAGCCCCGGATCAATGCCTAATAACTCGCATTTTAAGGCAATCAATTTATGCAGTTTTTCCAGGCCCGTTTTTTCTTTGCTGCTGAGACGTACGGGATAGTGGGAATCGGGGTAGTTTGCAAGCTTTTGTTCCATGGTGGTCTGGGTGATTGCAACTATATTTTCACCGTATTTCGCGCCTGCTTTTTCCGAGAGTCCCGTTGTTTTTAGATCGACAACATTGACTGGTTTTTGTCTGGCGATTTCAAGGAGAACAGTATCTTTAATGACGTGCCCGCGGGGTCTGTCTATTTTTCGGGCCACACCTTCACGCCAGGTCGTCAAATTCTTGAGAAGGGCCAGCCCCTGTCTATCGAGATGGCTGTTGCCTCTGATTTTACGGAATCTTTCGTTGTCGGACGGTCCGGAGTAGCTCGCCGGATTATTGAGCAGGTTGAGTTCTTCCTGCAGCCAGGACTTGATTTTCGGGCCGATTATCCGGTTAAGCAGCACGACTCTTACCGCCCGGAGATATCGGACATCGTTCTGGGCGTATTCCGTCTGCTTGTCGCTAAGAGGTCTTTGCAGCCAGTTGGTCCGGGTCTCTTCTTTTGAAAGATGTATATCGAGTAATTCCTTAACCAGGTTCCCCAGAGAAAGTGTATACGGCAGATTGGAAAATCCTGCGGCCAAGCGGGTATCAAAAATATTTTGTGGTGTCGCTCCCGTCGCCCGTTGCAGAATTGCCAGATCCTGCGGCGCGTCATGGAGAATTTTAATGACCCCCCGGTCGGAAAGCAGTTTGCCCAGGGGATGCAGGTTTTTTATAGCGATGGGATCGATGAGATAGCAATCTTCATCGGATAATGCTATCTGGATGAGGCCAAGTTGCGGATAGTAGGTCCGTTCCCAAACGAATTCCGTATCCAGTGCGACAGCATCGGTTTTTCGAGCTTGTTGTACCAGTGTGTCCAGGTCTGCTTCGGTTTGAATGAGGGTTTGTAATTTTTCCATATCAATCCCGCTCTTTGTAGCGGGGGCTGGTTCTAAAAGTTGTTGTGTTCGCCTCGATTGTGTCGTTTATTTTTCGATATATTCTCTGCATAAGAAGACATAAAGGTTGATAAAAGACAAGAAATATTCTTCTTTTACGCTGTCTATTTGTGAAATTTCACTTATTGTTGAAAACAATTAACTGTAAGCTGTAACCTTGCCGGAGAGAAAATGCTGCTCTATATCCTCAAAAGAATCCTTCTGATGGTGCCAACTTTAATTGGCGTGATGGTGGTCACTTTTGTCATCACCCAGTTTGTCCCCGGTGGCCCGGTTGAGAAGATGATTGGCGAGATCGAAGGGCTTGGTGCCGGAGGGGGGGAGGTGAGAGCCGGAGCATCGACTCTGTACCGGGGGGATTCCGGGCTTGACGAAGAAAGAATCGAACAGTTGAAAAAACTCTACGGTTTCGATCAGCCGCCTGTCACTCGTTTTGTTACAATGATGAAGAATTATTTCGTCTTCGATTTCGGTACCTCTTATTACTACCACCAAAGTGTCGCCGAGCTGGTTATCTCGCGACTGCCCGTTTCCATGTCACTTGGTTTGTGGGGTTTTCTGATTGTCTACGGCGTTTGTATTCCACTGGGTATTAAAAAAGCCGTGGCGGATGGTTCACGATTTGATGTCGTCAGCTCTTCTGTTATTCTTGTCGGTTACGCCATTCCCGGATTTGTTCTGGGCATCCTGCTGATTGTCCTCTTTGGCGGGGGAAGCTTTTGGTCTATTTTCCCCCTGCGTGGTCTTGTCTCCGATAACTGGAACGAGCTCAGTTTCGGCATGAAAATAGTTGACTATCTCTGGCACATGGTTTTGCCGATCACGGCCACTGCCGTGGGCAGCCTCGCGGTTATGACCATGCTGACGAAAAACTCATTTCTTGAGGAAATTCGTAAACAGTATGTTCTTACCGCCAGGGCCAAAGGTCTCTCGGAGACCCAGGTTTTGTATAAGCATGTATTTAGAAATGGTATTATTCCTATCATAACCGGCTTTCCAGGCTATTTTGTCGCCTCGTTTTTTACCGGCAGCCTGCTCATCGAAACTATTTTTTCCTTAAACGGCATGGGGCTGCTCGCCTACGAGTCGGTGCTCAACCGTGACTATCCGGTGGTTCTCGGGACCCTCTATTTTTTTACCTTGATCGGCCTGATCTCTCGTTTGCTGTCTGATCTGAGCTATGTGCTGGTTGACCCGCGCATAAGTTTTGAGGGACTCGATGAATAGTGCACATCCCGCCACCAAACTGAAACTGGCGACAGCAAGGCGCAGGATCAAGATATGGCAGCGCTTTAAACGCAACAAACGAGGCTATTACAGCCTCATTCTCTTTGCCCTCCTGTTTGGGTTGAGTTTATCGGCGGAACTGATCAGTAACGATTCCCCTCTTCTGGTAAGATATAACGGCTCATTTTATTTTCCGGTTTTTGTCTCGTATCCAGAGGTTACTTTCGGCGGCGATTTTGAGACGGAAACAGACTATCGAGATCCTTATGTTCTTAGAAAACTGAAAGAATCCGGTAATTTTGTACTTTTCCCTCCCAATAAAAACAGTTATAATACCATCAACCAGGAAATTGTCGGGCCGGTTCCGTCACCACCAACCAGGCACAATCTTCTCGGTACCGACGACAGGGGCAGGGACGTTCTGGCAAGAATCATTTATGGTTTCAGGCTAAGCATCCTTTTTGGCCTGGCTCTCACCTTTACCGGCACGCTGGTCGGCATAATCGCCGGGGCAGTACAAGGCTACCTCGGCGGTCGCACCGACCTCATCTTTCAGCGATTTATTGAAATATGGGGGGCGATGCCGGAGTTGTATCTGTTGATAATTTTTGCCTCGATGTTTCAACCTAGTATACTGCTTCTGCTGGTGCTCCTCTCTTTGTTCAGCTGGATGGGCTTGTCGGACTATGTGCGGGCGGAATTTCTCCGGGGCAGAAATCTCGAATATGTCAAAGCCGCACGGGCCCTTGGCGTTGGAAATATGACTATCATGTGGCGGCACCTGTTGCCGAATGGCTTAACTCCGGTTATTACTTTTCTTCCTTTTCGTATTTCCGCGGCGATACTCGCCCTAACCAGCCTTGACTTTTTAGGTCTTGGTGTGCCGCCGTCAACACCGAGTCTTGGCGAATTGCTGGCGCAGGGAAAGGGGAATATTGAGGCGTGGTGGCTGTCACTCTCCGCTTTTGCGGTTCTTGTCGGCATGTTGATACTGTTGATCTTTGTCGGTGAAGCATTGCGAGAAACGTATGATCCAAGGAAAAATTGAATGCGGCATTAGTAACGATGCACTGAAACAACGAAGCAGATAAGCGTAGACTTCGGATGAAGAGTTTTTACGACGCCATGAAATTTTATTGTCTGGAATTAAAAGGTAGAATGGCTCGGCATTGACTTCTTGCCGGGCACAATATATCCTAGTCCCGTGATGCGTTGCGGACAAAAATTTACTTCTATACTATTTATTACTGGCTGATAAGCACAGAGTGGTATTTTTTTTCATGAAAAGTAACCTATGAAAAGTAACCCAATAGCTCGGCTCGGGGATACCGGACTGTATGTACTGACTGATCTTGGACGAATGGCTATTTTTCTACTGCACGCCTTTCGCGGCCTGTTCAGGCGTCCGTTCCGGCTCGGAGAAGTTGTACGTCAGGTCCATTTTATCGGTGCCGGTTCCTTGGTGGTGATATTTTTTACCGCATTGTCCACGGGGATGGTACTCGGTCTGCAGGGGTATTATTCCCTGAATAAGTTCGGGGCCGAGGGGATGCTCGGTTCGGCGGTTTCCCTTACCCTGATTATGGAACTTGGGCCCGTGTTGACGGCTTTAATGGTGGCCGGGCGGGCCGGTTCAGCCATCTGTGCCGAAATCGGTATCATGCGCATTTCCGAGCAGATTGATGCTCTGGATTGTATGGCTATCGACCCCTTTCGATATTTCATTACTCCGAAGTTCCTGGCCATGCTTATTTCCCTTCCGCTTCTAACGGCTGTGTTCGATGTGGTTGGTATTTTCGGCGGCTATATTTCCGGTGTGGGGTTGATGGATGTCAGTCCTGGAAGCTATATTCAGGGCATGCAGAGCAGCGTTACCAATCATGATATTCGGCTTGGGATTATCAAATCCTTTGTCTTTGCCCTCCTGGTTGTCTGGATCTGTTGTGCCAGGGGATATTTTGTCGGGGTCATTCGCGGCGCGGGATTCGGTGCGCAAAGCGTCAGTCGAGTAACCACCCAGGCGGTAGTTTTTTCCTCCATCTCGGTGCTTGTCTTTGATTATCTTTTAACGGCGGTTCTTCTGTAATGACTCCTGCTATTGAATTTAAAAATGTCGTGAAGTCCTTTGCCAAAAAAGACGGCGGTATTCAGTACGTGCTTGATAGCGTCAATTTTACTATTCCGGCAGGCAAAACGACGGTGATTGCCGGGGGAAGCGGGACGGGAAAAAGTGTTACTCTGAAACTCATTCTGGGGCTGATGCCGGTTGATTCCGGGCAATTATTTATCCATGGCAAGGATGTCACCGGAATAAGAGGAAGAGATCTTGAACAGCTCCGCACGGAGTTCGGTGTCTTGTTTCAGGGAGGGGCTCTTTTTGATTCGCTGACTGTTTTTGATAATGTTGCACTGCCGCTCAAAGAGCGCACCAAGAAAAGTAAAGAGGAGATTCAGGAGCAGGTTGCATCGACACTTGCGCAATTTGAACTCACCGGTCATGAGGAAAAATATCCAGCCCAACTGAGTGGCGGTATGCAAAAACGGGTGGGGCTGGCTCGTGCCATGCAACTGCAACCTTCAATCATGTTTTTCGATGAACCAACCACCGGTCTTGATCCGGTTATGAGCCAGGAAATTTATCATCTTTTTGCCCGAACAAAGGCCGAATTCGGCTTTACTTCGATTATCGTCAGCCACGACATACCGAAAATATTTAATCTGGCCGATCAGATAATACTCTTGCACAATGGGAAAATGGATGTGTTTGACAGCTCTGAGGAAATTCAGTGGTCTGAAAAACCATATATCCAGGAATTCGTCCAAAAAACGATGGGAAACATCTATCAAAGTCATCTGGTGGAATAATGAAAAAAAATGCTTTGGAAATGGGCGTCGGCCTGTTTATGATTGTCGGGTTTGCCGCTTTTGTCTACCTTGCCTTGCAGTTAGGCGAGGTGCCGTTTTTAACGCGTGGTACAACCTATGTCCTGAAAGCCGAATTTGACAACGTCTCCGGCGTGAAAAAAGGTGCTTCCGTACAGGTTGCGGGTGTTGAAGTGGGAGAGGTGGTCGCCATAGGACTTGGTCCAATGGATGCGGCTATCCTCTCTCTGCAAATCGCCAACAAACTGAAAGTTCCCAGAGATTCAATGGCTTCCGTCAAGTCACAGGGAATAATCGGTGATAAATATATCCAGTTGACTCTTGGCGGCGATGAAGAGCTTTTTCAACCCGGCGAGGTAATCGTCGAGACCGAGTCAGCAATCGATATCGAATCGCTTATCAGCAAATTTGCTTTTGGCAGTGTAGGGGAGTAAGAGTTTTTACGACGCCATCAACTTTTATACTATTGAGAAATATAATGGGAAAATCACTATTATTGTTCATTGTCTTTTCTAGTCTCCTGGTTGCAACCGCCGGTGCCGAAGAGCTCGGTCCAACTGCTGCTCTTAAACCTATCCTCCGTGACATTCAGAATGTTCTGGAAGATGAAAGTTTGCAGGGCAAGGAGCATTTTGTCGAACGGCGGGATAAAATTATGTCACGCATTAAGCAAGGCTTTGATTTCAGAGAGATGTCAAAGCGTGTTCTCGGTAAAACCTGGCGACATATTGACGCCCGGGAACGGGATAATTTTACTGTACTTATGACGAAGTTTCTCGAGAATGTCTATCTTGGGAAACTCGAGGGCTATTCGGGCAAGGAGGTTGAGTTCGTCGCGGAAACAGTGAGAAACGACAGGGCGCAGGTTACAACACTTATAGAACACGAAAGCGAAAAAATTCCATTGCATTATATTATGACCCAAAATGACTCCGGATGGATGGTCTACGATATTAACATCGAAGGAGTCAGTCTGATAAAAAATTATCAGGAGCAATTTAAATCAATACTACGTAAAGACGATTATCAAGGTCTCGTGAAGGTCTTGGAAGAAAAAAATCGCTCCTTTCTTGAGGAGGCGCAGTAGGCCTCCTATGGTTGCGTATAGTGATGCATTACAGGAACGTTGTTTTGCCTTTCTTGACAAAGAAGAAACCGGAACTCTTTTGACGAGTATGCAGCGAGTTTCCTTTACAGCTGGAGCGGTAGTGTTTGAAAAAGGTGATGCTGCTGACTGTATGTACTTTTTGTACAGCGGAAAAGTCGCCGTGCAAATGAAAACCGGATTCGGCGAGAAAATGCAGGTGGTTGCTCTGCTTGACCCGGGTGCTCCTGTCGGCGAGAAAGGATTACTTGGTCCCCGGACCCGTGGTGCGACCTTGGTCGCGGTGAAGGATTCCGAGCTTCTTGCCCTTTCGCAAGAGGCTTTTGATATATTGGTTGATGAGTCACCGGCGTTAATAATTAAATTACTTACATGGCTGTTAGCTAGAGTGTCATTGCGTCTCGAAAAGAATTCAGAGCGCCTTACCCTCGTCCTCTGATCCAGCTAAGCGAGAGTTTTTTTGATTATATTTGTGTCGCCAACCGTATGGGAATACAATGTTTTCCCACGCCTACCGAATTGATTTTCTCTTCAGTGTTGTTTTTTTCTAGCCAATCCGGGATAAATTGATTATTTTTCTTTTCTTTTATTTTTTGATTCGTTGCTGATTTTAATTTTTGTTGCTTTATGAAACTGCTTTTTGAAGAAATCACCGGGAAAGCTGCTCGATTTACGATACAGGACAGTTCATGGCTCTCACCTGGAGATGAGGCCTCTTTTCTCACCGCCACGGCAAATATCCGTGTTTCCAGGCGTGATAGTGTGACTGTGCTGCTGCAGGGAAAAATAGCCGGACATCGTTTAGCTGTTTGCGATCGGTGTGGAGAGCAGGTACAAGAAAATATACATTGGGATTTTGTCTATCTGGTGACCACCAGAAAAGACGAGGCACTTGAACTGCGTGAGATTGAATGTAGTGAAGAAGACGCCATTACACTGTATCTCAAGGAACCGGAAATAGATGTTGATGAAATCTTGCGTGAGCAGTCCTATCTGGCTATCCCGTTAAGAACTCTATGTAGTGAAAATTGTAAAGGTATCTGTGCCGGATGTGGGAATGCTCTGAACAGTACAGGCTGTTGTTGCTCCGTGGATAAGAGCGGTTCACCTTTTGCTGTTCTAAAAAAACTCACCAACCGTTGATAAAATTAATAGTAAGGTATGATACATACCTGATTTGGAGGATAAAATGGCCTTACCGAAAAGAAGACATTCCCATTCCCGTACTCGAAAAAGACGGTCCCATGACGGCTTGACCGCACCCGGACTTTCACTGTGCGCAGATTGCGGCGAACCCAAAGAGCCACATCGTTTGTGTGGGAGTTGTGGTAAGTACAAAGGGAGAACTGTTTACTCTCTTGATACTGAAGTAAAGTAGGAGAATGGAGTGCAAATAGCCCTGGATGCCATGGGGGGAGACTATGGTTCAGAGGAATTGATTGCCGGGGCACTGCTTGCCGTCAAACAGACTGGTCTGAGCGTAAGCCTGGTTGGGGATGAAGTTCTTCTCCGCAAGCACCTTGACGTTTTAACTCCCGATTCTAAATCAGAAAAGTTGATCAAGATCGTTCATTCATCTCAAGTAATTGAGATGAATGAACATCCTGTTGATGCAATTCGAAAGAAGAAAGATGCTTCCATAATGGTCGCCTTCGATCTCGTTCGTCGTGGGGAGGCTGATGCCGCTGTCAGTGCCGGCAATTCCGGAGCAACTCTCGCTGCGGCAACGCGCAAGCTGGGCCGATTAGAGGGGATCTCTCGTCCCGGTATTGCGTCAATTTTTCCGACTCTCAAAAAACCCGTCGTGCTTATGGATATAGGGGCCAATGTAGATTGCCGTCCACAGCACCTTTTTCAATTCGGCGTTATGGCTGCGGCGGTTTCCCGTATCAATGATGTGAAAAATCCTCGTGTCGGTCTGCTGTCCATCGGTGAAGAAATAGGCAAAGGCAATAGTCTCATCAAAGAGACCTATCCGCTTTTGGAAAAAAGTACCTTGAATTTCATTGGCAATGTTGAAGGGCGCGATGTTTTTCAGGGCGAAGTGGATGTTATTGTCTGCGATGGTTTTGTCGGCAATGTCTGTCTTAAGGTAAGTGAAGGACTGGCCGAGGCCGCTATGCAGATGCTCAGGGACGAAATCGTCAAATCATTTCGTGCTAAAATTGGATATTTACTAGCAAGGCATGCTTTTAAAGCGTTTAAAAAGCGGGTGGATTACGCGGAATATGGCGGAGCGCCACTGCTGGGCATTGATGGGATAGGAATAATATGCCACGGTAAATCCAGTGCCCAGGCGATAAAAAATGCTCTTCTCGAAGCTGCTAAAATGGCCAGGGGCAATATCAATAAGGATATCCTCGACAGTCTTACCGCCAGCAAAAATGTCCAACATTTGGAGATGTAATGGGAACTGTTGTACTCGGGACCGGCTCATGTTTACCTGAAAAGGTTCTCACTAATCTAGAACTCGAATCGATTGTCGATACGAGTGCCGAATGGATACATAGCAGAACAGGTATAAAAACCAGGCATATCGGCGGTAAGGGAGAAAAAACATACCAGCTGGCTACCCAGGCTGCAAACAAAGCACTCGAATCTGCCGGCGTAGCAACTGAGGAGATTGGTCTGATAGTTCTCGGCACTATAAGTTCTCATATGCTGATGCCTTCGAGTGCCTGCTTTGTGCAAAAAGAACTCGGGGCAAAAAATGCGTTCGCTTACGATATAAATGCTGCCTGTTCGGGGTTTCTCTACGGTTTGGATCTTGCCGATAAGTATATCAAGGCCGATCACTCCATGAAGGTGTTGGTCATTGGTGCGGAGACCCTGTCGAGCCGTCTTAACTGGCAGGATAGGAACACCTGCATTCTTTTTGGCGATGGTGCCGGGGCGGCGGTTCTCGGCTATTCGGCAACCGACCGTGGCATAATCGGTTCTAATATGCATTCGGACGGCAGCCTGTGGGAACTTCTCTGCATGCACGCACCGGAAAGCCTCAATCCTGATCTTGTCGTCGAAGGCAACGCCGGCGCGTATATACAAATGGAAGGGCGGGAGGTGTTTAAACATGCGGTACGTGCTATGGCTGATGCCGTAAATGGGCTCCTGGAGAGAGAAAAGATCAGCCGTGAATCTTTGAGTCTGGTTATCCCGCATCAGGCGAATATGCGCATTCTCAACAATTTGATTGATCGGCTGCATATCCCACAGAGTAAAGTATTTATAAACGTATCCAAGTATGGTAATACATCCGCTGCATCAATTCCCATCGCTCTTGATGAAGCACATAAAAGTGGTTTAATTGCCCAAGACGATACAATTTTGTTCTGTTCCTTTGGTGGCGGTTTTACCTGGGGAGCAACCCTGATCAAGTGGTAAACAGGAGATATGTGTATGGATTATTTCTTATCTGAAGAACAACAGATGATCGTCGATATAGCAAGGCAGATCACTGATGAACGTATAGTACCTCAGCGCGCTGAACTGGATGAAAAACATGAATTTCCGCGGCAGATTCTCAACGAGATGGCCCAGGCCGATCTCTTTGGCGTGCCGATTCCCGAGGAATATGGCGGATTCGGCGGGGGCTGTCTTGATATAGCCCTTACCGTTGAGCAACTTGGACGCGGGTGTATCGGCGTGGGAACTGCATTTGCGGCGAATTTTCTCGGGGTCTACCCGATCATCATCAGTGGCTCCGAAGAGATGAAGCAAAAATACCTGCCCGATGTCGCTACCGGCAAAAAATTCGGTGCCTTCGGCCTGACCGAAGCCAATGCCGGATCGGATGCCTCCGGCATTCAGACCACGGCTGTGCTGGACGGAGACGAATGGGTTTTAAATGGTACAAAACAATGGATCACCAACGGCGGAGAAGCGCAGATATATTCCATCGTGGCCATTACCGACAGGAGCCGTGGTCCTCGCGGAGCATCACTGTTTGTCGTGGAAGAAGGCGATCCCGGTTTTAGCTGCGGGCCTAAAGAAAAGAAAATGGGTATCAGGGCTTCTTCCACCACCGAATTGATTTTCAAGGATTGCCGCATTCCCAAAGATCGTCTGATCGGTCGTCCGGGCACCGGTTTCATTACTGTTATGAAGACTCTCGATTTGTCCAGGCCAGGCATTGCCGCGCTAGGAGTCGGCCTTGCCCAAGCCGCACTGGACGAGGCGGCCAGGTATGCCAAACAGCGCCAGCAGTTTGGTAAACCGATTATCGCTTTCCAGGCGGTGCAGCATATGTTGGCCGATATGGCTATTGGTATTGAGTCTGCCCGTGCCCTTGTCTACGCTGCGGCAAAACATATCCAGCAACATCCGAAAGATATGTCGAAAGCGTCGGCGATGTGCAAGACCTACGCCACTGATGTGGCCATGAAGGTGACAACCGATGCCGTTCAGGTGATGGGTGGTTATGGTTATATGTGTGAATATCCCGTTGAAAAAATGATGCGGGATGCAAAAATATTACAAATTTACGAGGGAACCAACCAGATCCAGCGTAATGTTATAGGCCAGGAACTCAATAAAGAATATTCCTGATCCCGGCGATTGACTCCATGTTGCAGTTAGGGGTCAATTCCGTGCTAAAGTTTTCTTTAGAGCAGAGATTTAAGATATATACAGGTTGTTGAATGAAAATTATCGTATGCATTAAACAGGTTCCAGACGCAAAGGACGTTCGTCTGGATCCTGTTACCAACACGCTTGCCAGAGAAGGGGTGGAGTCGATCATGAATCCTTATGATCAGCATGCCCTGGAAGAAGCTGTCCGTCTGAAAGAGAGTCTGGGCGGCGAGGTCGTCGTTGTGACGATGGGCCCACCACAGGCTGAGGAAATGCTGCGCCAGGCTATCAGTTGCGGCGCGGACAGCGCTGTGCTGGTATCCGATAGATCGTTTGCCGGTGCCGATACCTGGGCGACAGCCTATACGCTGGAGAATGCATTGAAAAAAATCGGCAACTTTGATCTCATTCTATGTGGTAAACAGGCCATTGACGGCGATACCGCTCAGGTGGGACCCGGTCTGGCCACCCGCTTTAACATACCCTATTTGACCTGTGTTCAGAAGGTGCGTGAAGCAACCAACACCGGACTGATTGTCGAACGTATGATGGATGACGGTTACGACGTGGTTGCCGTGGATTATCCTGCGCTGCTCACAGTGGTCAAGGACATCAACGACCCCCGGGTACCCTCCCTTAAAGGAAAAATGAAGGCGAAAAAGGCGGAGATCGTCAAATTGTCCGCGGCAGATATCGGCGCTGATCCCGCCTGTATCGGTTTGCCCGGCTCGCCGACCAAGGTTGTCAGTGTCTTTCCCCCCGAAGCCCGAAGCAAGAGATCATTATTAATCGGCACACTTGATGAACAGCTCGATCAGCTTGTTGAAAAATTGATTCCATATCTGTAACGAAGCGGAGTATTGAATATATGTTGAAAGTAGATAAAGAGCTTTGTATCGGCTGTGGAATATGCGAAGACAGTTGTCCCTTTGGTGCTATAACCATTAAAGATGGGATGGCGATAGTTGGAGACACCTGCACGCTCTGTGGGGCCTGTGTGGAAATTTGTGAGGTCGGGGCGCTCAGCCTTGAGATCCAATCGAAGCAGGTACAGGACGATTTGGCGGCCTGGAGCGGTATTCTTGTCTTTTGCGAGTACCGGCGCAATGAACTGGCCCCGGTTTCCCTGGAATTATTAGGCATTGGCCGGCAACTGGCCGACAAGCGCGGGGTGCAGCTCAGTGCCCTGCTGCTCGGTTACGACACTGGGGAAACTGCCCAGTTGCTCATCGGTCATGGTGCTGATGTCGTGTACCTTGTTGACCACCAAGCCCTTGGGGAATTCAGGGATGATTGTTATAGTCAAATAACCGCGGCCGTGATTAAGGAATATAAACCGGAAATCGTTCTCGCCGGGGCCACGGCCATTGGTCGTTCTTTTATTCCGGGTGTCGCCACCATATTAGATGCAGGACTTACCGCCGATTGCACCAGGTTGGAGATTCGGGAAGAAGATGGTGCACTGCTACAGACTCGGCCGGCGTTCGGGGGTAATATTATGGCCACCATAGTCTCGGAATCAACGAGACCGCAGATGGCTACAGTCCGCCCGAAAGTCATGAAACAACTCGAGTTTGCCGAATCGCGCAAAGGAAAGATTGTTCCGATAACGCCGACGAAACAGCAGCTGCAGAGTCGTGTACGGGTTCTTGAATCGGTGGTAGCGGAAGGTGGCCAGGTCAATATTCAGGAGGCTGATATTCTTGTTTCCGGTGGCCGAGGCCTTGAAAGCGCCAAGGGTTTTGAATTAATAAGAGAACTGGCTGAAACTATGGGGGCCAAAGTGTCCGCATCAAGAGCGGTGGTCGATGCCGGATGGATTCCTTATCCGCATCAAGTCGGGCAGACCGGCAAGACCGTGGCGCCGAAACTGTATATCGCCTGTGGCATCTCAGGGGCTGTGCAACATGTTGCCGGCATGCAGTCGGCAGACACTATTGTCGCTATCAACAGGGATGAACATGCTACGATATTTAATGTGGCCGATTATGGAATTGTCGGCGACCTGTTTGAAATCCTCCCTAAATTAATTCGTAAAATTGAGGAGCGTCGATAAAAAATGAGAAGCCTGGAAGGAAAAGTTGCCGTAGTAACAGGAGGCAGCCGTGGCATCGGTCGAGCTATCTGTACTCGCCTCGCGTCCATGGGCGCATTGGTCTATATCAACTATGTCAGTCGATCTTCAGCTGCTGAAGAGACTCGGAAAATTATTCAGGAAGCAGACAACAAAGCTGAGATTATCTGTTTTGATGTCGCCCAGAGTGATGCCGTCCAGGAAGCCTTTAAAAAAATACTCGCCGATGCCGGATCAATCGATATACTTGTCAATAATGCCGGCATTACCCGAGACGGTCTTATGGCGAGAATGAAAGAAGCCGATTGGGATGAGGTAATGGATACCAATCTCAAAGGCGCCTTTTTATGTGCAAAGGCCGCCTCAAAGGCAATGATGAAGAAAAAATGGGGAAGGGTTATTAATATTTCTTCGGTATCAGGGGTCGCCGGTAATCCGGGTCAGGTCAATTACTCGGCAGCAAAAGCCGGGTTGATTGGCTTGACCAAGTCTATGGCCCGGGAGTATGCTTCGCGTAATATTACGGTGAACAGTGTCGCTCCTGGTTATATTAAAACGGAAATGACTGACCTGCTTGATGAAAAAGCACAGGAACAGCTGAAGCGGGACATACCGTTGGCTGTTTTAGGAACAACCGAGGATGTAGCCGGTGCGGTCGCCTATCTTGCATCCGAGGATGGTCGCTATATTACCGGGCAGACGCTCCATATTAATGGCGGTATGTATATGTAATCAGATTTAAAGAACAATTGCGGTGTTGTAACATAAAATCAAAATCATTGCGCATGGTCTATAAGACCATGTCGAATTTCAAGTAAGGGAGAAGCACAATGGCAATCGAACAGGAAATGATTGATATAATCGTTGAGCAGTTAAGTGTTGAAAAAGAGAAAGTTGTTGCAAATGCATCATTTGTAGATGATCTTGGGGCAGATTCACTCGACCTCGTTGAGCTGATAATGGCCATGGAAGAGGGTTTTGATATAGAGATCCCTGATGAAGATGCCGAGGGAATTACTACTGTTCAAGATGCTATCGACTACGTCAAAAAGCTTAAATAGTCTTTGATAGTAACTGAAAGCAGCAATTTTTATATACCCCCCGTTTACACGGTGCGACAGTAACAATATATAAAAGGAGTAATTATTGTGAAGCGAAGGGTAGTGATTACAGGTGTCGGTCTGGTGACACCTCTTGGTACCGGTGTTGAAAAGAGTTGGCGAAATATTTGTTCAGGGGTCAGTGGCATTGATCTGATAGATCGCTTTGATACCAGTGATTACGCTGTAAAAATTGCTGCGCAGGTAAAAGATTTTGATGAAGATGCCTTTTTTGAGAAAAAAACGGCAAAACACCTCGATCTTTTTGTCAAATATGGTCTTGTCGCCGCCCGGATGGCATTCAACGACAGCGGCTTTGAGGTAACTGAACAAAACTGCGGTAGAGTCGGGGTAATTACCGGCTGCGGTATGGGTGGACTACCGACCATTGAAAAGTACCATAGTGTCTGTCTTGAAAAGGGACCCAGGAGAATTACGCCCTTTTTCATCCCAATGGTCATCCCTAATATGCCATCCGGACACATATCAATGGATATCAAATCCAAAGGACCAAACCTTACCTTAACTACAGCCTGTGCCGCAGGGACCCATTCAGTCGGCGAGGCTTATCGGCATATCAAATATGGCATGTGCGATATGGTGGTGAGCGGCGGAACGGAAGCTGTCATTTGCGGCCTTGGGGTTTCGGGTTTTTCTGCCATGAAGGCCTTGTCCACCCGTAACGATGATCCAACGAAGGCCTCAAGACCTTTTGACAGAGATCGTGATGGTTTTGTTATGTCCGAGGGAGCCGGAATGCTGGTCTTGGAAGAGTATGAACATGCTGTTGCGAGAGGGGCTACAATCTATGCCGAGCTCTGCGGCTATGGCTTGAGTAGCGATGCCTATCATATAGCAGCCCCTCCAGAGGATGGAGAGGGGGGAGTGCGAGCGATGAAAATGGCTCTGGAAGATTCTGAAATGGTCCCCGAGGATTTCGATTATATTAATGCGCATGGCACCTCGACGCCACTCAATGACAAATGCGAAACCCAAGCGATAAAAACTGTGTTTCAAAAGCAAGCCCATAAACTGGCGATCAGTTCTACCAAGTCGATGACAGGACATATGCTTGGAGCTGCCGGTGGCATCGAGGCGGTTTTTCTGGCACTGTCGATTTATAATCAGATCGCCCCGCCCACCATCAATCTTGGAAACCCCAGTCCGGAATGCGACCTGGATTACGTGCCGAATGTTGCCAGAGAGATGACTATTCGCGCAGGCCTGTCTAATTCCTTTGGCTTTGGCGGAACGAATGCAGTTGTTGCAATGAAAAGGGTCGATGTGTGAGCTCCTTGTGGAGAGAGAAATGAAAATTGTTTTGGCTGCCGACCATGGCGGCTTTGAGTTGAAAGAGATAATCAAAAAGAGTCTTTTGCAGGCCGGCCGTCATATCGTTGACGTTGGTTGTAATTCTAGTGACTCGGTTGATTATCCCGATTTCGCCGATAAAGCGGTATCAACCATGCTCCGAGGTGATTGCCGGCGCGGGATATTAGTGTGCGGAACCGGGATTGGCATGTCTATCGCGGCAAACAGGCACAGAAATATCAGAGCTGCTAACTGTTTTGATATTCAGACGGCAAAATTAAGTAGAGAACATAATGACGCCAATATCCTCTGCCTTGGCGCACGGGTGCTTGATACGGATATTGCATTGCAGATGGTCAACACCTGGTTGAATACTGAATTTTCAGGTGGCCGTCATCAGAAGCGGATCGCTAAATTCAGTACCTTACTCTAGGAGCTTGCCCGAGAATAGGCATTTTTATCAGTGGTCCTCAGCGCGATACTGAAAAGAACATCCCGCAAGGGGTAATATAATGAATCCCGGCTTCTTGCCCGGTTAATGGGGTGAGAAAAATTTCTGCGCAGGGTCTCATACTTATCTTGAATACAGCCGATTTTGCTACTGCAAAATCGGCTGTATTGTTTTCTGATGTTATCTCTTCGCTATACTGGTATTTTATAAATGACCCTGAATGGGTGTCGGTTGGACGATTAGAAAAATATTTGTTTTTCCTGGGAGGTGTTCAATGAAATGCCCGTATTGTGAGCATCTGGATAATCGAGTGATTGATTCGCGTCTGAATAAGGATGCGACGATCACTAGACGAAGAAGAGAATGTCTCGCCTGTGATCAGAGATTTACAACTTACGAACGGCTCGAAGTTATGTTGCCGGTGCTGGTAAAAAAAGATGGTCGCCGGGAAGGATGGGATCGGCACAAGCTTATCGCCGGGCTTGAAAAAGCGTGTGAGAAACGAACCGTCAGCCGAGATAAAATTGATGAATTTGCCGACGCCATAGAACATAAATTGCAGGATTACGGAGCAAAGGAAATTCGATCCGAGGTGGTGGGGGAATGGGTCATGGAAGGTTTGCCCCGTCTTGATGAAGTGGCATATGTAAGATTTGCATCGGTGTATCGGCAGTTTAAGGATGTTAATGAGTTTATGGATGAACTGAAAACGCTCCTTGATTCAAGAGGAAAAGATGAAGGCAAAACAGGATAAACAATTCATGCGCCTGGCCATTAAAGAGGCCCGAAAAGGGCTGGGACGGACCTCACCCAATCCTTGCGTTGGTGCAGTCATTGTTAAAAACGATCGGGTTATCGCCAAAGGCTTTCATGAAAAAGCCGGGACAGCACACGCTGAAATACAGGCTATTCGAAAGTCATCCGAATCATTAGCCGGAGCAACGATCTATGTAACGCTTGAACCATGCAATCATATCGGCAGAACACCTCCATGCAGCCAGGCTCTGCTGGAGGCCGGCTTTACACGCGTAGTTGTCGGCATGACTGATCCCAATCCGCTGGTTAACGGCAGCAGTATCGATTTTCTGAAAAGCAAGGGTGTCGAGGTGGTAAGCGGTGTTCTCGAGCAGGAGTGCAGGGCGCTGAATTTCCCCTTTATCAAGCATATCACGCAAGGGATACCCTGGACTATTATGAAAGCCGGGGTGAGCCTGGATGGGAGGTTAAATTATCAGCATGGCCACAGTGGCTGGATTACCGGTGAAAAATCGGCGCATGCGGTACACAAACTGCGAAATAGCGTTGACGCTATCCTTGTCGGCAGAAAAACCGTAGAGATTGATAATCCTTCTCTGACGACAAGACTTTCCCGCGGCCCGTCGCATGATCCAATCCGCATTATTCTCGACAGTGATCTGTCGACGTCACTTGAATCTAAGGTGTATCACCTGGATTCGCAGGCGCCTACCTGGGTTGTTTGCGCAACAGATGTACCGGAATTGAGAAAAGAAGCATTTGCCGGGCTTGGCATCAGACTGCTTGCCATTGATCGTAACGAAAAAGGTCTGAATCTCCTTTCACTGCTCAAAGTGCTCGGCAGGGAAAATGTCTGTTCCGTTCTTGTTGAAGGGGGGGCCATGCTACATGGTGCTTTTCTTCGAGAGAAACTGTTTGATTACGCCCACCTTTTTTATGCACCGCTTTTTGCGGGAAATGGCGGTGTCCCTTTGACAGAGGGATATCAGATACTGAACCGACTCGCTGCTCCGAGACTGATCCAACCTCTCTATAAACGCCTTGGTGACGATATGTTGCTCTCCGGACAACTGAGTTATCCGTAAGGTTTTTTTAATGAATTGCCGTCAAATTTTCACGGAGAAATTGCTGACACTCAGTAAAATTCTTAAAGGTGATTGACACGGTAATTTCGTCTTTTTCAAAGGAGGGCGAGTGGGAAACTGTATAATTTGTCGGGAGTTGCAAGGTCTTGACCTGTTTTGCAAAGACTCCTTCGGCAAGTGTAGAAGCGGGATTGTTCTCTTGTTGCAGTAGGTTGCCAAGATGATGTATCTGTTGCGGGATGTTCGTTTCTCCACGGTCGAGGATTGCTCTGATGTCCTTTCTTTGCAAAAAGGCAGCAATGGATGATCCGTTTTTCCAAGCGATGTCCCGAATAAGGTTGAAAAACTTCTTTTGTTTACCATCTCCCATGCCTAGAGCTTTGAACAGCTGCACCAGAGCTAGTCTGTCACTTTCCTCCGGGAGGGAAAGAATCTCCGCAACCATTCGCTCCTGCAATCGCCCCGCATGAATCTCTTTGATGATTAATGTGTCTTGTCGGAGAATTCTGAGTAAATCCGAGATGGCGGAGCGGCCATTTTTTAACTGCAATTTTGTCCTGAACCGGGTGGCAATGTCTTCCGTCTTTAAGAATTGACCGGCGATTTCGATGAACCGGGCTTTTTCCGCAAGGGAAAGAGGGGAAGTACTGCTCTGATCAGCCAGGATGAGATTTAAAACGGAACTGTAAGGTGCATCTTTAGCTACAACCAGACAATCAATGTGGGAGGGGTTTATATATTTTTTGATAAATTCTATACGCCTTGCTCCAGAGACTATTGTAAAAGTTGTTTCAGAATCTGCAATAACAAGGGGAGGGTGGATAACACCGTTCAACGTCAGATTGTCTGCCAACTCCGGTGGAAGAACCCTGTATTCCCAAGGATGAAGATTCCAGTCGGTGCTGTAATTGATGGAATCAACGGGTATGGACCGGTAGGAGAGAGACATGTTTTGCGTGCAAAAAAGAATTTTGAATCGAACCTGAGATAAGAGAGAGCATAACTAACAATATGAGCGTAAGTTGCGTTTCCCGTTAATAAATAGAATATGTGCCAAAATAAAGGAAGTGAGAGGAAGGTAAACCTCTAACCCTGTATCAGCCTTCGTTGATTTTTTCGCGAAGAATCCCCGAAGGTTTAAAGGTGACGACCCGACGCGCATCGAGGGTCAGTTCATCTCCTGTCTGCGGATTGCGTCCTCTTCTGGAACTCTTATATTTGACATTAAATTTGCCAAATCCGCTTAAAAGAAGATCGGAACCATTTATGAGCGAATTTTTTGAAATACGAAGAAATGCCTCAACAGAATCAGCGGCCTGCGCTTTCGTCAGACCTTCGTGATTTTTATACACCTGCTGCACTAAGTCGGCTTTGGTAAGAGTCATATTCCCTCCATATTTGTCTGTTTGCAATACCTTATGATTAAAATAAGATGTTGATGGCAAAAGTCAAATTATGTTGTAAGAAAAGGACCTTGGTAAAAATAAGACATTAGACAACTGAGGCAATTTTAAAAATAGGCAGATACATTGCGACAACAAGACCGCCGATCATTCCACCAAGAAATACCATCATAAACGGTTCGATCATGGCGGTCAGGTTCTCGACTGCCTGGTCAACCTCTTCATCGTAAAAGTCAGCAATTTTTTCCAGCATGGCGTCGAGTGCCCCAACGGTTTCGCCGACATTTATCATTTGGACGACCATGTTGGGGAATACCCCGCATTCCTCCAACGGTTCAGCGATCGGCCGACCTTCGGCGATGGAATCACCAACCCTGAATACCGCCTTTTCAATAACCTTATTGCCGGCAGTCTTGGCGACAACCTGCAGAGCTTCCAGAATAGGCACACCACTTTGAAGCATGGTGCTGAGTGTTCTGGTAAATTTGGCTACAGCGACTTTGCGCAGCAGAATGCCGACAACCGGAGCATGCAATAATCCTTTGTCAATGGACAGTCTCCCTTTTTCCGTGCCGTAAATTTTTTTGATAATCATAACAACAATAAACAGTGCCATGACAATATACATAATATTATTCTTAAAAAAATCACTTAGATTGACGACAATTTGCGTCGGCACCGGCAGCGTAGAACCAAAATCTTCAAACATTTTCGAAAAAACAGGAACGACAAAAACAAGGATGATGACCAAGATGAGCAAGGAAATCGCCAGACAGATTGTCGGATAGGTCATGGCCCCTTTAATCTTCTTTTTCAGGGCCATGGATTTCTCCATGAACGTGGCAAGGCGGCCAAGGATGGTGTCAAGGATACCACCGGTTTCCCCGGCCTCGATCATGTTGGTGAAAAGGTTGTCGAAGACTTTCGGCTTCTTGCGCATTGAGTCAGCTAAGGTTGACCCGGCTTCGACATCTTGCCTGATTTCTCCAAGGGCAGTTCTAAAGGTCGGATTACTTTGCTGTTTCTCCAAAATTTCGATACCCTGAACCAAAGGAAGACCGGCATTAATCATCGTGGACAGCTGTCTGGTAAAAATGACAATATCTTTACCTGATACCTTGGGTTTGAAAATGGATATATTTGCTAATAGATCCTTGGGTTTTTCCTTTACAACGGGGTTGGAAATTCTTAAGCGTTTGACCTGGGCCAGTGCTGACGCCTGGTCGGGAGCGTCCAGTTCTCCCTTTCTTTTTTCACCGTAAGAGTTTTTCCCCTTCCATACATAAACAGGCATTGTCGTCTCCGATTTAGCGGATGTTTTCATTATAAAACATCAGTTCTTTACCTCAATACAAACACCAAATAATATCGATTGTATATCAGGATTTTCCAGAATACAAGCCCGGACACATTTTAGTGAGATTCATTTTTCAGAAAGAATAGAGGGAAGCTGTGATGCTATAGGAAGTATTTGTGAAAGGAAGGCCTGAAAAAAAAGCTTGTCTGCAGCAATCTGCCTTGGTATACTAAAAAATTACTAAATATTTGTCGATGTCAGTTGTTGGTTCGCCGCGACTGTTGTTCCTGGCGCGAGTGGTTGATGCGCCGGTAAGTGATTGCCCGATTGGAGAATAAATACATGAAGAACCAGGCCACAGTAAATTATAGTGACGGTCGTTTTCAGCCAGTTATAGATAAGTGCGAAGGGTGTGGACGTATCGTTGAACAGGAAGAAGTGCAGTACTGCAAAAGCTACCTGTATCCGGCAGCGAAATGGAAGTTGGGGTTTTGTAATTTTGCTACCCACGCAAAACCTGAAATTAATATAATCAAGGTTCGAATCAACCCATTGAAGGCTGCCAAGCGAGCTTCAAAAAGAAAATAGGTTTCTGAATTGCTGAGTGAAAGGGATCTGCTTGCAAGCAGATCCTTTTTTTTTGCTTTTTTATTTATCCAGCTGCAGACGTTGGCCGAAGATCGCTGTGCCGACACGGACAATAGTGGCCCCCTCTTCAATGGCAATATGAAAATCGCTTGACATCCCCATCGACAGTTCCGGTTTTTCAATCGCTGGAAAGAGTCCTTTCTGCATAAGTTTTTCCGCCAGCAACCGTAGATTTCGAAAATATGGTCGCGACAGTTCCGGATCTTCCACTAGCGGCGGCATCGTCATAAGGCCGCACACCCGTATATTTGATAATTTGTTCAACTGGAGGAGCAGTTCTTCTGTTTCATCGCTTTTCACGCCGGCCTTATGTATATCGTCGCCGATATTCACCTGAATAAGCACATCCATGGTCTTGTTGAGGGTCTGGAGATGGTTGTTCAAGGCCTTGCCGAGTTTTAGGCTGTCGACGGTTTCGATCATATCGCATGTTGCCGCGGCTATTTTGGCCTTATTGCTTTGCAGATGACCGATAAAGTGAAAAATGACCGCAGACGGGGTCTGGTCCCTTTTTGCCTGTACTTCCTGAATGTAATTCTCGCCGAAAATATTTTGACCAGCGGCGTATGCCTCACCTATTGCAGCTGCGGGAAAACGTTTGGAGACCGCTACCAGTCGAATATCATCCGGAGATCTGTCGGCTCTGATGGCGGCGTCTGCTATCTTTCCTTTTATTAGCTGTATATTTTCTGAAATCATGGCAAAAATCATTTCCGGTTAAATTTAAAAAGATTCTCAGCATTGGTTGTGGTTTGTCTACAGAGCTGTTCTGTATCTATTTCGCGAAGTTCGGCGATTTTTTTTGCGGTATGGAGCAAATAAGCAGGTTCATTGCGCTTGCCTCGGTATGGATGGGGAGCAAGAAAGGGTCCATCTGTTTCGAGGACCATCGACTCGAGGGGAATGTCCCGAGCCACTTGGTGCAGGACAACAGCATTCTTGAAGGTCACTATGCCAGGGATCGATATCAGCATGCCAAGGTCTAAGACTTTCTGCGCAAAAGCAGTGTCCCCAGAGAAACAATGCATTATCCCACCGAAAGCAAGAGGTTTTGCCTCTTGAAGGATTTTAATAGTATCGTCGTTGGCTTCTCTGTTATGGACAATCACCGGAAGTTTGAGGGCATGGGCCAGATCCAGCTGCCTTCTGAAATGGATTCGCTGATTGGCTGGGTCGGAATACTGCTTCACATAATCCAGGCCGATTTCACCAAAACCAACTATGTATTTTGCATGGTGAAGGTAGAGCTCTTCCAGTTCGGTATAATCGCTTTTGGGGAGATTGTCGACATCGTGCGGATGAATGCCGATGGTAGCTGATATCCGTGGATACCTGCGTGCAAGAACGACAGCATTTCTGGAGCTTGGCAGATCAATGCCAATGGTAATGATCCTGTGAATGTGGTTGGCAAATGCTGCCTCCAGCACCTTGTCGAGATCTTCACTATAGGCCGACATGTCCAGATGACAATGTGTATCAATGAGTTCACAGGAAAGAGAGTGTTGTGGCATGTCGTTGTTTCAATGTTGTAAATCTGGGTTAAAATGGAAGTCCCCACCTTTTTGAGCAAAAATCACAGGAAGCTATAATGTACGATTTGCTGTAATTTTCCACCAAGATGCAATGGTGAGAGTTTAAAATAGCATAGTAACAACATTCACCTATGATTTTAAGATAGAATGAATTTAGAACAAAAGAGAAAATATATCTTCATATCGCTAAAAAACTATCATATAGTGATAAGAGAAATATTTGTAACCAATTTTTCTTGGAAAAACAATAATTGGTAAAAAGCTGCACATTTTTAATTGTCCTTCAAAAAAAGCTGATACCAGCGACCAACATTTACGATGAGGTTTGTGGCATGAATTACGGGATCGTCAGTCAAGAGCAACTCGAGCAGATAGATGTGATTTTGTCAGATAAACTGATAAAACTCGGTGTTGATTGTGTCATAATCATCGACATGGCTGGAAATATTATAACGGCAAAAGACAACGGCGAAAGCAAGTACGACGTCTATTCCTTTGCTGCATTGGCGGCTGGTAATTTTGCCACGGTTGATGCCATGGCCAAACTCGTTGGCGAGCAGGAGTTCTCTCTGCTGTTTCATAAGGGGCAGGATTCAAACATACACTTTAGCAAAATCGATGACGAGCTACTTCTTATTTCTATGTTCGGTAAAGACATCTCGCTTGGCTTTCTTCGCCTAAATGTAGTTGATGTTATTGAAAAGATAAGAAATATTTGGGATAGGAAATGAGTTCAATCCGCTTCATTGCTCGGATAGCTGGACTAATGCATCATTGGCTCGATCTTTTTGAATGGAAAACCGAGAGGGAGTAGAACGTTGAGTTTTATCAACTTAAAGGACAAAATTGTTCAAGTTAAGGTAGTGTACTACGGACCCGGACGGTGCGGCAAAACCACTAATCTTGAATATATTAATCGTACATACCGTAAGCAGATCGCCTCCGAGATGGTGAGTCTTAAAACCCATGGAGACAGGACGTTGTTTTTTGATTTTCTTCCTTTTGATATGGGAAAGATCAAAGGCTACGATATAAAAATTCAACTCTACACTGTGCCGGGACAGGTCAAATACAATGCAACTCGAAAGCTGGTGCTGAGAGGTGTCGACGGCATAGTCTTTGTCGCTGATGCAATGGAGAAGCAGCGGGAAAAAAATATTCGTTCTTTAAACCAGTTGCATGAAAATCTTCAATCGTACAAAGAGAGTATTTTCAGGATACCTCTCGTCATGCAGTACAACAAAGTTGACCTGAAAGAACACGGAATCCCTATTCTCCCGACCTCGGTGTTGGAAAAAGATCTCAACAGCCGCCTGAAGGTGCCCTACTTTGAGGCAAGTGCGATTACCGGATATAATGTGGCCGCGACCCTGAAGAAAATTATCTCTTCATCGGTGATTTCAATACAGAAAAAATTACTTTAGAGAGAGCTGTGGTGAAACAGTATACCGAAAACCAATATGACGACGATTTGACTGTTGGAACAGATGATTATGATGATTCATATTACACAGGTTCGGTTGACCTTTTTGAATTTTCCAACGATGAAGAATCGCCGATTAGTCGATTGAAAAGCCTCATTTTATCGATAGATTGGGAGATAACGGATGAGGTCCTCATGCAATTTAATGAGGAACTGTTAGATCTTCGGGATATCTGGGCCAATGAAAAAATAAACCTGATCTATGTCCAGGCGCTGGAGAAAATAAGTAAATATATCTATCAAAAGAAGGCGGATTCGCACCCCAGTGCCATTAAGTTGCTTCTTACGCTCTACCATAATCTCGAGAAAATTGTTTCGTCGTATGATCTTACCGAAGAGCAGAAAAAAGAAATCCTGGTGGAAGATGTAAAAAGATTTGAAAGCCTTAAACGTCATATCAGTCAACACACCGAGAATGTCGATAAAACACAACATAAGGAACCGTTTCCCGGGATAAAAACCGAGGAAATCGATCACAAAAAAGACCTGCTGAACCTCAAAGCCATCGTCCTCGGCATTGATTGGGAGATCACTGACGAGGATCTTAATCAGCTGCGGCAGGAAGTTGTTCGCCTTGAGGATAAATTTGCCGACAGCAGACCGAAGCTTATACTTTTGCAGGGGATAGGTACCCTTGGTGCCTACATAAAACTGAAAAAGAGCGATGCCCATGCCGACGCCTTCACAATACTACATCTCTTTTATGAATGCCTCGAGAAGATAGTTGCCACACCAATGCGCCTGGAAGAAGAAAAAGCTATTCTTTTTCCTGCAGTTGAAAAGTTTAATTCTTTTAAAAAGTTGTTGGGTTCAACTGTTGCGCCTGGGGTGATTAGCCGAACTGACAAAGTAGTGGAAGAAGATGAGAGCCCCGCTGATGCAGTGATAGCCCCAGCTTTTGCCGATATCCCGGGAGAAATCACGGGCTTCCAGGCGGAAAAAGAGGCAAAGACTCTCGGTTTGACGGCTTCCGGCAGTATTGATGACCATGTTGAAAGTTTTTTCCTGGGACAGGATTGGCAAAGTCCAGATGAACCAGTGAGTCGTGACGAAGCTGCCGCGGCAAATAAAATAAATAATCCCGAAGTTGCCCTCCAGGGTGTCGATGTCGAGGCAGATGATGAGGATGATTTCGATAGCGGTGGACCATTCGCAAGTGGGGTGATTGCTCCTGCGTTAAGTTCGGTGATTGACGATAGGCCATCACCTGCTATTCAGGAAGAAATATTACACGAAGACGTGTTGCAGGATGAAGAGCTGCTCGCTTTTGATGAAAGTGCACAGGCGTTGACTGCCGAAGAGGAAGTAGAGAGCTCTCTTGATTTTGATTTCCTTGATGAGAGGCAAGCGAGTACATCGCCTGATTTCAGTACCTTAGATAAAAACATTGTTCTGCAGGGGGTAGATGTCGAGACCGAAGCTGATGATGATTCAGATGAAGAAGCCCTGCCGCTGATGGAAGGAGAACTGGCACCCGCTCTTGTTGAAAATGATGAAGTGAGTATCTTTCACGCGGAAAAATTAGAGAATTCTCTAGAAAATAAAATTGTTGATGATGAATTTGCCGGGACACTTGAGGGATTTTTCGATGAAGAAATCGAATCACACCTCTCTGCAGCGCCAAAGACGGAAGATATTATTTCCGAGATCGAGACCGACCCCGAAGCTGAAGAAACGTTAGCCTTCGTAGAGCAAGCGATACAGGAAGAAAGCAGGAGCCCCTTGGTCGATGACAGCGAGCTCGAACAGGTCACGCAAGAGAGTCCTGCTTATGATGTTCTCGTGGATGATTCCCCGCCTGCTCGTTTGGTAGATGATGAATTAAACGAAAATTACACGGAAATCGACGAGCAACTCGACTCTTTCTTTGATCTTGAC
Organism: uncultured Desulfopila sp.; assembly: GCA_964412665.1. Classification (GTDB taxonomy): domain Bacteria; phylum Desulfobacterota; class Desulfobulbia; order Desulfobulbales; family Desulfocapsaceae; genus Desulforhopalus_A. Next base: position 6,938 of record CAYPPR010000014.1, on the reverse strand, counting down.
GAAGATGCCGACCAGGAAGCGGACAAAACTTTACTTGTTCCTACACTTGAAGAGACGCCTGAGGAAACTTTTTCTCCGCCGGTATCAGAGGATATTGCGGAAGAAGAGGTTATCTTTGAACTGGTCGAAGAAGTCGACCAGTCGTTTGCCCTGCAACCTGACAGCGGCATAATTGAGCAAACACCTTCCGACGAATTGTCCGCAGCCGACGATAGCATCTTAGCCTCGCCACTGTTTGCTGCAGAGGAGGCGGAAAGTGTCGAGGAGCTTCCGCAGGAATCCGGGCTCCCTTTGGAAGCGGATGTCGCTCTTGGTGTCTATGGACCATTGCGCATCTGTGTCGATTCGCTTGGCATTGAACTTGACGATAACGTTATTCAGGGTCTTTGGCGGGAGATTAACTCTCTGCGGCGAAACCTTAGCGACAAGCCATTGGAAAAAACCTTTTTGCAGCTGCTGGCAACTATTACCCGGCATATTGATCAGAATCGCTCGGATTCAGAGAGTGATGCGTATGTTTTGCTGCAATCGGTTTGTGGTGGATTGACTGCATTGCAGCATGATGATATCCAGCATAATCAGGAAATCTTGCTCATCGAAACAGAAAAAGTCCTGAAGTGGCAGGAAGAACTCCTGTTTGAACAGATGCGAAATAATGAAGCGGAATTGACGATCGGTGGTCCAATATTCACTGATCAGCAAGATGAGTATAGCAATTTTGATGAACTGCTGGAAAACTATACCGAAGATTCAACAGCCAAAAGTTATGGGGGCGACGAGTCAAACAGTACATTGGCGCCGCGGAATATTGCAACTGACGACTTAGATTCTATAGATGATGATCAACGTGCGGTGAAAGAATCGATCGGATTAGAAGAAGAGCAGGGAGGCACTCCCGAGGCGAGGGATGCAAAAATATCCAGCAATGTTCTGAAAGAGGAAATTTCAACGCTACGTCGGAATCTGCAGGATGAAATTACCGAACTGCAGAAGAAATTGAAAGGTGATTATCCATGATTTTCGAGTAAGACACTATAGAAACGAGTAGTGCAGGGGGTTATCTCTTCTTTGGAGGTAGCCCTTTTTTGTGTGAGGCGCTTATCGATTCCAGGCGATAAAGGACAAAAGAGCGTAGCCGCAAAGAGACAGGACAATCATAATGACGAAAATACGAAAATGCCGGTTTGCCGGGTGAGTTAAAAATAATGCAATAAAAAAGAGCAGAGGTGTGATGACTCCAGCGATGAGCGTAGGGAAATAGCGCAGTAGCTCTTGGAGACCGAGAAAAAACCACGGCCCTGATATATAGCTTATGCCGAGGCGGTCCGGTTCAAATGGGGCGGAAATGAAAACTGAAAAGATCAGTATTGCTGCGACAAGAGGGAGATAATCACGTACGTTGATACGGTATATGCGTAAATGATTCCAGGCAAAGATCAACAAGAGAAGATCCAGGGCGACAACATGATGGATGTACACTTTTCTCAAGTCACTGTCAGACAAGGAGAGAAAAAGGTCATTGAGGGGAGGTCCAAAAACAGGTATGGCCAACATAATATTTTCAGCGATTAATCCTGCTGAAGAGCCGGTATTGTCGCCTCTAAGGACATAGCCGGTAAAGAGCAGCAAGAGGATAAGTGGAAAGCTGCCGATCAGCCGAGCCCATTCCATCTTGCTGTAGGTTGACGTTTTTTCGTAAATAGCCAGCAAGTGAAAACAACAAAAGAAAAAGAAAAACTGGCTGGAAAAAAAATGTAATGAGCGGAAAAAACGACCGTAGGGGGTGAGCAGATCAATTGCCGTTGTTGAGTAGAACGGATTGAGGTAATCATACTGCAAACCGACAATGATGCCCGAAAGAAGAGAAATGTAGAATGCTATCAGTGTCCAGGCACCCCATTTGATCTCTTTTAAGGCGGAAAGATATTCAATGAAGAGAGTGAGGTTTCGATAAAAGAACTTAGGTAGTAACAACATAGATTGGTTCGACTTGTCTTTTCTCGACTGGAAAGAAGGCGAGCGGTTTGTCGGCAGGGCCCTTAATGACTTCTCCTGTTTCGACATGAAAGCGGCTCTGATGGCAGGGACATTCCAGAATGTCTTCCTCTTCATGATAGTTCAGTTTGCAGCCCAGGTGTGTACATTTGCGGGAGAGTGCCCAGCATTTGTCATCGCGGTCAAAGAGGATAAATGCCGTATTGACCAAAAAACCGGCAGCCGGTACAGGTTTGTCGATGTTTATATAGGTTGGCTTTCTGGGAATTGTAAAGCCGACAAATTGCAACACAGGGTACAAAAAAGCCAATGCCCCGAAAAGAGTCAAGAACTTCCTTCTCGATGAGTTCTTTTGTTGTGGCCGGCTGCTTTTTTTCATGGCTTGAATGGTGCAAACTTCTCGAGCAGCATTTTATTGACGTAAGGTGGCACCAGGTCACTGACGTCACCGCCGTTTCTTGCCGCGTCTTTTATGATCGATGAGCTGATATAAATCCAGCGGAAACCAGGCATCAGAAATACCGATTCAACTTCTCTTTTCAGTTTTCGGTTCATCAATGCCAACTGAAATTCATAATCAAAGTCGGATACAGCCCGAATCCCGCGAACTATGGCCTTGGCATTCTGCTTATAAGCATAGTCGACCAGCAGCCCTGAAACGGATCGTACCTGAATGCGTTGTCTGCCGTTAAAGGATTCTTCGATCATCTGGATTCGTTCTTTCAAGTTAAAAACCGGATCTTTTGCCGAGTTGACGGCGACCGCAACAATAACTTCATCAAAGAGGTTGAGTGCTCTGTCGATAATATCGACATGGCCCATGGTTATTGGGTCAAAGGTTCCCGGGTAGATGGCAATGGATGGTTTACGGGGTGCCTCAATAGTCATTGTACTCTCTTTCTAAAAATTAATGAGGATAGATATGTATCGTGTATCAGGCGCCATATGCGGCAACTGACGATCTATAAAAGCAAAAGGCCGTTTCCCCATAGACTCGCCGATCGATCAGTTCGAGTGTTGCAAGGGAGGACGGCAATTCGACGGTATGATTCTCTTCGAGTATTAGTAGGCCATTCTTCTTTAAAAGGCTACTATTGTTTATAAATTCAAGCACGGAAAACGAAATGTTTTGCGCATAGGGCGGGTCGGCAAAAATGAGATCGAATCCTTGATGGGTTTCCCGTGGCAGCTTCTTCTCTGGGATACTTTTCGTTAAATCATGCTGCACCACGCGTATATCGCAATCTCCTTTATATCCGGTGAGGCAGCGAAGGATGTTCTTTTTGATGAGTTGCAGTGCGAGACGGTTGTTGTCGATAAAGACAATAAATCGAGCATTGCGGCTAAATGCTTCAAGTCCTAAGGCGCCTGTACCGGCAAAAAGATCAAGAACCGTCGCATCGACGATTCGATTACCGAGTATATTGAAGAGAGCCTCTCTTGCCCGGTCAGAGGTAGGGCGAATGCATTTCTCGTGCAGAGGAGGTGTGCATAATTTGCGGCCTCGTGCCGTTCCACCAATAATTCTCAAAAGTATTTAATATAATATGGAGTTTTAGAAAAAACAGATAGCAGTATCCTGGTAAGATAACGACAATACGACAATTATCGAAGATGAATGGCTTACCCCGCACCAAGGGGGCGCCGAGTGTTTATCATGGATGAAGAAGTCCAAGGAGAGTTTCTCCTCCACGGACCTTGTCACCCACTTTAATGAGCACTTCGGTTTCGATCGGCAGATAAAGATCTACTCTGGATCCAAATCGAATAAGACCGAACCGGCGGCCTCGCGTTACTTCGTCGCCCGGTTCCAGCCAGCAGACAATTCTTCTGGCAATAAGCCCGGCAATCTGGACAAAGGCCACTTTCTTACCTCCCGTGGTGGCGATGACCGCCGCGCAATATTCATTCTCCAAGCCACCTTTCGCGCTGTCCGCGGAATAGAACTTGCCGGGTTTGTAGAGTATCTTTTCGACTCTTCCCGGAAAGGGAATTCTATTGACATGGACATTGAAAACATTCATAAATATTGAGATTTTCTGAGCTTCCATCTGGGTAAATGGATTTTCCTGGACTCTTTCAACCATTATAACTTTTCCATCAGCCGGGGAGACGAGAGCATCGTCGTTTGTCGGCACAAATCGCTCCGGATCTCGAAAGAAGCAAAGAACAAAAGTGGTAACAAAAAATGACAGTATTGTCGCGGCCGGTAGATCAAGAAGAGCAAGAATGAAGGTAAAAAAGGCGGCAAAGGCGATAAAGGGGTATCCTTCCTTGGCGACCGGTACTTGAGGTGTGAGCATGAAAAATGTATATCCTTGTTAAAGTTTTTTTATTTCGTTTTGTTTGCCCGGGACATGGCGATGATGCCGGTGCGAACAATTTCCTTGATGCCGATGGGACGGAGGATATCAATGACCGCCTGAATTTTTGAAGCGGAGCCGGTAAGCTCTACGGCGTAACTCTTCGCACTCACATCAACAACCTTACCGCGAAAGATATCAATGACACGCAGGACCTCGGCGCGGGTATGTGCCTCGGCCTTCATCCGGATCAGTACCATCTCTCTTTCGACATATTCCTTGTCTGTTATATCAGTAACTTTAATGACATCTATCAATTTATGGAGCTGCTTGGTAATTTGCTCAATAATCGCATTATCACCCCTGGAGACAACAGTCAGGCAGGAAACACCGGGATCGAGAGTTTCTGCAACGCAGAGACTTTCGATATTAAACCCGCGCCCACTGAAAAGACCGGTTACCCGGGAAAGAACGCCCGGTTTATTTTGCAGTAATACAGTAATCGTGTGTTTCATCTGGCGGTTCCTGGGGAGAGTAGGTTCAGTTTTGTTTTAGTCTTGAGTTTGTCGGTGCCACCTTAAACAAGCAGCATTTCCGTGTTTCCTTTCCCGGCCGGTACCATGGGGTACACGCCTTCTTCCTTTTCAATCTTAAAATCCATAATGACGAGATTATCAGTCGCCAGGGCTTCTTTGACCACAGGCCTCACCTCACTTTTTGTCGTGGCTCTAAGACCAACGGCACCGTAGGCCCTGGCAAGTTCGACAAAGTCAGGAGTGACATTCATGGTTGTCGAGGCGTAGCGTTTGCCATAGAACAGTTCCTGCCACTGTCGTACCATGCCGAGATAGCTATTGTTGAGAATGGCGACCTTGACCGGACATTTATATTGCTTTGCCGTGGCCAGCTCCTGGATGTTCATCTGAATAGAGCCGTCGCCGGCAATATCAATGACGATCTTGTCCGGAAACGCCATCTGCGCGCCTATGGCGGCGGGGAGGCCAAAGCCCATGGTACCCAGACCACCAGAAGTCACAAAATGCCGGGGATGGTCAAATTGATAAAACTGGGCAGCCCACATCTGATTCTGACCCACTTCGGTGGTTACAATGGCCTTGCCACCGGTAAGTTCGTGGAGTGTTTCGATGACGTACTGCGGTTTGATAATATCGTTATTTTCTTTGTAGGACAGGGGGTGTTGTGCCGTCCATTCGCGGATAAGGTTTAACCACGGTTGATGTCTTTCCGCCTCTTCATCACGACTGACATGAGCTTTGGTAGTAAACCATTCGTTGATGGCGGCAAGGGCATTTTTGCAGTCTGCCACAATTGGTACATCAACCTTCACATTTTTACTGATGGAGGTGGGGTCGATGTCGATATGGATGATTTCAGCTTTCGAGGCAAATTCGGCCAGTTTACCGGTCACCCTGTCATCAAATCTGGCTCCGACCGCTATCAACAGGTCACATTCAGCAACAGCCATGTTTGCGGTATAGGTGCCGTGCATGCCAAGCATCCCCATGGAAAGCTCGCTGGAGCCGGGAAAAGCCCCAAGCCCCATCAAGGTCATGGTTACCGGTATATTCAGTTTTGTCGCCAGTTCGGTCAGCTCTTTAGAGGAATCGGATAAAATGACGCCACCACCGACATAGAGTATTGGTTTTTTGGCTTTTATTATTTTTTTGCAGGCCTTTTCAATCTGCACGGGATGGGGCTTGTATGTCGGCTGGTAGCTCAACATATTAATGACAGGTCGGTCCGGAAAAGTGAGCAGGCCGCCGAGAATATCTTTCGGTAGATCAACCAGTACCGGACCTGGACGACCGGACCGGGCTATATGGAAGGCCTCTCGTATGGTCGGTACCAGATCTTCCGGTTTGGCAACCAGATAATTGTGTTTGGTGCACGGCCGTGTAATGCCGACAATATCAACTTCCTGAAAGGCGTCGTTGCCGATGAGAGCGCGTGGGACCTGGCCGGTTAATACCACAAGAGGAATCGAATCCATGTACGCGGTGGCGATTCCGGTTACGCCATTTGTCGCCCCCGGTCCCGATGTGAGCAGTGCCACGCCGACTTCACCTGTTACCCTGGCTAATCCATCCGCTGCATGCACTGCGCCTTGTTCATGTCTCACCAGAACATTGGTGATTTTGGACTCCAGCAAAGCGTCATAAAGATCAATGACAGCACCTCCTGGATAGCCAAAAATGATTTTCACGCCTTCTTCTTCAAGACACTTCACTACTGCCTGGGATCCGGTCATTTTCCCCATCAATGTATTTCCTTATAATAATTGAAAAACTTTCATTGGCTTAGGAAAACCGATGAATGTAAAACGAACAGAAAATATATCTGTGAACACAGGATCTGTCAACCTGCAAAGGATGCTGCGGAAAAGACGGGCAAAAATTAGAAAAGATCTGTGCCTTTTAGGTTTTTAGAGAAAACTCGCTTGACAACATCGCCCTATGATGTGTAATTTGTTGATTCGCAGTCAGAATGTTAAAGAACTTTATAACGATAAAATTATATTTATGATTTTTTTAAACTCTCTACTCTCTCTTCTACTAGGTTCTCTGCTAGCCCATTCCGTGGCTGAGGTGGAAGAGTTGTAGTTTTTTGTACAAAACTCAA
>CAYPPR010000013.1:54388-83907 GCA_964412665.1 uncultured Desulfopila sp. | reverse complement strand
TGAAATCATTGGTCGGGATGAGAGGATTTGAACCTCCGACCCCTTGTCCCCCAGACAAGTGCGCTACCAAACTGCGCTACATCCCGACTCGTGCTGTGTATCTACCATTTGTTGAAAAAGCTGTCAACAATATCAGGCAGGTGTTACTGCTCTTTTTTGCTGGTGAGCAGATCCTGCAGCTCTTTTAGTTCCTGCTTGATGGTTTGCAGGGTACGCGATACCTTGGCCGGAATCGGTTGTCCTTGAGCAATTGCCTGGGCTGGGTTCGCATCGTTTTCCAGCAACTTTCTCGCTCCGGCTATGGTGTATCCCTGCTCGTGCAAAAGCGTTTTGATGTTGAGGATCAATTCAACATCTTGTCTTCTGTAGAGGCGTTGTTTGGAATTGGCCCTTTTCGGGTTGATTCCGGAAAATTCCGATTCCCAGTAACGCAGAACATGCGTCGGCACATCGGCCATTTTTGCTACTTCACCGATCTTAAAATAGAGCTTGTCTGGTATGCTTGTTTTCATTGTGCCAGCCTCATCTCTACGCCAAGGATCAGGGATCAGAGGATACTAGCCGTTCACCTGCTCCCTGAGCTTTTTGCTGGGCCGAAAACTGACGGCCTGGCGCTTCTTGATGGTGATGGTTTCACCGGTTCGTGGATTGCGGCCTTTCCGCGGCGATTTGTCTCGCACGGTAAAGGTGCCGAAATGCACCAGTTTAATAGACTCCCCCGACATCATCGAGCCTTTCATATTATCGAGAAAGCTGTCGACAATAAGCGCACAGTTGCTCTGGGAGAAGCCCAGCTGGTTTGCTAAGGTTTCGGTCAGTTCTTTTCTGGTAAGGTTGTTAATGTTGACATCAAGCATTGCGGAAAATTCCTCCAAATTTATCGGTGAGCAAACGTACTATTTTAGAGTGGGATTTTTCCACATTTTTTTCCGTCAGCGTTTTGGTTGGTGATCGATAGGTTATGGTCAGTGCGACACTCTTATACCCCTCGGGTATTTTTGCTCCCTGAAACACATCGAAGATCTCGCAGCTTTCGATGAGCTTATCACCACTTTTTTTGACTTTGGCCAGAAGCTCGCCGGCGGAAACCTGCTCGGCAACAACCAGTGCGATATCTCTTTTAACCGCCGGGTAGACAGGCAAGGGGGTAAAATGTTTACTGAGAGTGTCCTGCTGACAGATGCTATCATACAAAAGATCAAAATAATAGACATCATGTTTGATGGAAAAACGACGGAGCACCTCTGTCTTGATCTTGCCGAGCGAGCCGATTTTTCCCTTGCCGAAGAAAATGTCGAGGGAATAGCCGTTTTCGGCAAAAGGTTCTTCCCCGTCTTTTTCCGGTACGGCAAAATGGACCGTCTCGTCTTCGCCGATGCGGCCCAGTTCCATTTCTCGGATGATGAATTCGACGCTGCCCTTGGCATCGAAGATGTCAACCGGTTCCTGTTTGTAATGCAGGGGCGAGCTTTCCCCGTGTCGGTTGCCGGAAAGTACTCCGGAAAACATGGTCATCTCTTTTGGCTGGACATTGATACCGACCGGTGTAAAGACCTTGCCGATCTCGAACATCTTCACCGCTGTCTTTTGGTGATTGATGTTTCTTCGAACGTTGTCGAGGAGACCAGGCAGGAGCATGGTCCGCATAACCGACTGCTCCTCACTTAAGGGGTTGAGCAGTCGTACCGCCTCGAAACGCGCATCATTGGAGGAGATATTCATCATCTCCACATGCTTGTCGGACATAAAACTATAGTTGATGGCCTCGGTGTAGCCGATGGCGGTTAGACGTTCGGCTATGGCCAACCGTCGCAGTCGATTACTGTCTTGTTCCGGATAACTCAGCTTGACTTCCGGCAGGGTGGCCGGGATGTTATTGTAGCCATACAGGCGGGCGACTTCTTCCACCAGGTCGGCCTCTCTTTCGATATCGACTCGAAAGGAGGGTGGGGTAACACTGAGCAGGTCCGCGTCCTGCAGGTGGCAAGTAATGCCGATTGATTCGAGCAGATCCTTGATCTCGTTTGACGCAAGCTTGATACCAAGCAGGGTAGTGGTTCTGGCCACGCTCAAGGCAATGGGTGCCGGTTCTTTTTTGCCTGGATAGCAGTCTATGCCCTCGTCAGCGGCCTGGCCACCGGCAAGTGAACAGATCAAATCGACAGCGCGGTTAAGCGCATTGATCGTACCATCCGGATCGACACCGCGCTCAAAACGGTAGGAGGCATCGGTTGCCATATTCAGTTTTCTCGCTGTCTTGCGGATGGATATAGGATTGAAGCAGGCGCTCTCCAGTAGGATGTTTGCGGTTGCTCCGGTCACCTCTGAATTAAGACCACCCATAACGCCAGCCACGGCGATGGGTTTTTCGCCATCACAAATCATCAGCATGTCGGCATCCAGCTGCCTTCCTGCGTCGTCAAGAGTGGCAAAGCTCATTTCGCCTGGTTCCGGTGTGCGCACGACAATTTTGCCGCCGGCCAGGGTGTCAAAGTCGAATGCGTGCAGGGGCTGGCCGTATTCGAGCATGACAAAATTGGTGATATCGACGATGTTGTTGATCGGCCTGAGGCCGACGCTGAGCAGGCATTTTTTCAGCCACCAGGGAGAGGGGCCGATGTGCACATTTTTGATCAGGCGGGCGGCGTAGCGGGGACAGAGTTCGCCGGCGACAACATCCACGGAAAAATCGTTGGAGGTGCTGGTGATTGCTGCATTCTGCACCGGCAGGGTGAGCGGTTTTCGGACCACGCCGCCAACTTCTCTGGCTATGCCGATGACCGAGGCACAGTCTGGACGGTTGGGGGTGAGATCAACTTCGACAAAGATATCTTCCAAACCCATGGCTTTGATAAAAGACTGGCCGTGTTCCGTGCCTTCGGGCAACTCCATGATGCCGTCATGCTCGTTGCTCAGCCCCAGCTCACGTTCCGAACAAATCATGCCAAGGGATTCGACACCGCGGATTTTTGATTTGCTGATTTTGAAATTGCCGGGCAGGAGGGTACCGGGAAGGGCGACGACAACCGCCAGGCCCTGGCGCACATTCGGCGCTCCGCAGATGATCTGCTGGTGCAGGTCGCCGATGCGTACCTGGCAAACAGTCAGTTTGTCGGCATCGGGATGCTTCTCGGCAGAGACAACAAGACCGGTTTTGAGCGTTGCGAGCTCTTCATACAAGGGGGTGACTGCATCGACTTCCAGACCGAGCATGGTGAGATGTTCAGCAAGCGCGTCCGGAGAGAGGCTCTGAATATCTATATAGTTTTGCAACCAGTTAAGAGTAAACTTCATGGCAGTATTCTTATTTGTAGTGAGATTGACTAACCTCGGTAAACGGAAAATAAGCCGGTGTAAGTATCTTTCGGCAGGTTATTTCTGCGCGGAAAAACAAGAAAGTAACCTGTAAGGTACTAAAACTGTGACAGAAAGCGCTGGTCGTTTTCGTAAAAAAGTCGTATGTCGTCGATGCCGTATTTGAGCATGGCAATTCTTTCGATGCCAAGGCCAAAGGCAAAACCGCTGTATACCGCCGGATCATATCCAACCATTTTAAACACTTCGGGATCAATCATGCCGGATCCAAGGATTTCCAGCCAGCCGGTTTTTTTGCACACCCGGCAGCCAGTTCCCTCGCACATTACACAGGCTATATCAACCTCGGCGCTGGGCTCGGTAAAAGGGAAAAAGGAGGGACGAAATCGTAAGGGGAGGTCCTTTTTAAACATCTTTTGTGTAAAGATGGTCAAAACGCCTTTCAGGTCGGCAAAGGAAACATTTTTGTCGACAAGAAATCCTTCAACCTGATGGAACATCGGCGTATGCGTTATATCCGAATCACAGCGATAGACTTTCCCCGGGGCGATAACGCGCAGGGGAGGCTGCTGGACTTCCATGATGCGGGCCTGCATCGGCGAGGTATGCGTCCTGAGCAAGATGGAATCACTGACATAGAAGGTATCATGCATATCCCGCGCTGGATGATGGGCGGGAATGTTCAAGGCCTCGAAATTGTAGTAATCGAGTTCTATATCCGGCCCTTCGGCCACGGAGAAACCAAGATTTTCGAAAATAGCGCAGGTATCGCGCATCACCTGGGTTACCGGATGCAGTCTGCCGGCGGCAGGATAACGTCCGGGCAAGGTAAGATCCGGACCGGCCTGGGAAGTCGAGCTGCCGGCCATGGTATCCAGAGACAGGTGTTTCTCTTCGAACAGTCTTTCGATTTCAGCCTTGATGCTGTTGGCCAGTTGCCCCATGCGCGGCTTGTCCTCAGCGGAGACCGTTCCGAGTTGGCGCATAATGGTGCTGAACTTTCCCTTACGGCCAAGAAAACGGATACGGAAATCTTCCAGCAGATTTTTGTCGCTTAGTCCTTGCAGACTTTGCCTGGCTTCAATTTCCAGGCTCTGTAACTCTTGTTCCATGGTGAATGCGAAAGTTAGATGCTCAAAGAAACAACATGCCGGTTTTTGGTTGTTCCCCCACCGAAGCAGGGTCTCAAACCAAAACCGGCACACATAAAAAAATATTGAAAGGCAGAGCCGTTGCTATGCGTTTGCTTCTTTGGCTATCTGCACAACTCTGGTGAAAGCGTCTGCATCGAGGATGGCAAGGTTAGAAAGTACCTTACGATCAAGATCGATATTGGCTTTTTTCAGGCCACCCATCAATTTGCTGTAACTCATGTCATTCATCCGAGCCCCTGCGTTGATCCGGGCAATCCACAGACGTCGGAAATCTCTTTTCTTGGTGCGTCTGTCGCGATAGGCATAGACTAAGGCACGGTCTACTGCTTCGGTCGCAGTCTTATAAAGACGTGAACGACCACCTCTGAACCCTTTGGCAAGCTTCAGAACCCTGTTTCTTCTTCTACGGGCTTTAAAACCTCGTGTTACGCGTGGCATCTCTTAACTCCTTCTATTCCTGCCGCTCTCTTGCAGCAGGTTCATTACACTGTACATTAGAGCGTTTATTAATTTCTTTGGGGAAAAGCAATCTCAACAATTACATGTACGGTAAGATCCGCCTGATTCCTTTGTAGTTCGTGGAATCGACAAGCTCGGCTTGACGAAGACCACGTTTACGCTTCGTTGATTTCTTGGTAAGAATGTGACTGGAAAAAGCTTTATTGCGTTTGATTTTGCCCGATCCTGTCAGTTTGAAACGCTTGGCTGCGCCTCGATTGGTTTTCATCTTCGGCATGACGTGACTCCTTTACACCTCAATATAATTAGCTGTTGAAGGTAGTTTCAAATTATCAGCTGATGAAAAAAGACTCTTCAACAGCAATTCTATGTATAAAAATTGGGTCCTAAAGAGCTGATGGCAGAACTCACTTGGACTCTTACTGTAAACTTCTGTGCAACTTATCCCTTGGGGCCGACAAACATCACCAGTTGGCGGCCTTCCATACGGGGCTCCTGCAGGACGACAGCGTCATCGGCGAGGGCTATAGCGACTTTCTTCATGGCCTCAATACCAATAGTCTCGCAGTAGACGATTTCCCGTCCACGAAAACGCATGGTCAGTTTCACTTTATTTCTGGCGGCGAGGAATTTTTTAATATGATTAATTTTAAAGTTAAGATCATGTTCATCGGTTTTAGGCCGGAATTTGATCTCTTTTGTCTCGACCGTCGTCTGTTTCTTTTTCGCTTCCTGCGTTTTTTTCTTTTGCTCGTAGCGGAATTTATCGTAATTCATCACCCGACAAACCGGCGGGTCGGCATTTTCCGAGACGACGACCAGGTCGAGTCCTGCATCGTAGGCGATGTTTCGTGCTTCTTCCGTTGAAACAACACCCAGCTGGGCCCCGTCGTCACCTATAAGTCTGACGTTTGGATAACGGATTGCATCATTTGTTAATGCCTTCTCCTCACGTTGTACCGGTCCACTCTTTCCTCTTCTGTTAATAACTTTACCTCCCCGATTCTACGAGCTTAATATTGTGTCATAACCCGGTTGTGCGAATCCTGTGCAATAATCCCGGGGCAACCTTCTTCTCTAAAATTGATCAGTATCCGCGACCTTCCCGGACCTCGTCGGCGATTTTCGCGGCAAAGTCGGCGATGATCATTGGTGCGAGATTTTCGCCGCTGCGCAGACGGACGGTTACCGTCCCGTCGGCCATTTCCTTGTCACCGATGATAAGCATGTATGGAATTTTCGCAACTTGGGCTTCTCGGATTTTATAGTTCAACTTTTCATTGCGCAAATCTTTTTCAATTCTCAATCCGGCTTTGCGCAGCTCTTTGTATACGGTTTCTCCATATGCCGCCTGATCATCGGTGATGTTCAGGATCCGGGCTTGTACCGGAGCAAACCAGATGGGGAAAGCTCCGGCGTAATGTTCGATCAACACCCCGATAAAACGTTCAAGAGAGCCCATCAGCGCCCGATGAATCATTATTGGCTGATGATCCGTGTTGTCCGCTCCCGTATAGCTCATTTCGAACCGCTCGGGAAGGTTGAAGTCAACCTGGATAGTCGAACATTGCCAGGAACGTCCCAGCTGATCTTTAATTTTAATGTCGATCTTCGGGCCGTAGAACACGCCTTCACCGGGATCAATCACGTAACCGAGGTCCTTCTTTTCCAGCGCACGTTTCAAGGCTTCGGTGGCTTTCTCCCAGTTGGCGTCACTGCCGACATATTTTTCCGGACGGGTCGACAGATATATATCATACTCGTCAAAGCCGAAAGACTTGAGAATATGCAGGTTGAGATCGAGGATATTGAATATTTCGTCTTCCAGTTGATCCGGACGGCAGAAAATATGCGCATCATCCTGGGTAAAGCCGCGGACCCGTAACAGGCCGTGCAGGGCGCCGGCTCTTTCGTAACGGTAAACCGTTCCAAGTTCGCACCAGCGAATGGGCAGATCACGATAACTTCTTTTCAGGCTGTTGTAGATACCGATATGAAATGGGCAGTTCATCGGTTTCAGCTGATACTGTACCTCGTCGATGGCCATTGACGAGTACATGTTCTCGCTGTAGAAATCGAGATGTCCGGAGGTCTTCCACAGATCCTGTCTGGCTATGTGCGGCGTATAGAGCAGCTCATAATCATGCCGGTAATGCTCGTCTTTCCAGAAATCTTCAATGAGCCGTCGAAGCTGTGCACCTTTGGGCTGCCAGAGTATCAGTCCCGGACCGATGGCATCCTGCATGGTGAAAAGTTCGAGTTCCTTGCCAAGTTTACGATGGTCGCGTTTTTTCGCTTCTTCCAGAGCCGTCAGATGTTTCTTCAGGTCTTTTTTGTCGTAAAATGCCGTACCATAGATGCGCTGCAGAACTTCTCTCTTCTCATCGCCGCGCCAGTAGGCACCGGCGACACGCAACAGTTTGAAGGCTTTGATAAAAGAGGTGTTCGGCAGATGCGGACCACGGCACAGATCGGTGAATTCGCCGACATGGTACAGGGAAACGGTGTCGGTCTGCAGATCTTCTATAAGTTCAACCTTGAACTTTTCCTGTTCGTCGCTGAATTTTTTTATGGCCTCCGTGCTCGGCAGTTCCGTGCGCTGAAAGGGCAGCGCCTGGCGTACCAGCTCGGTCATTCTGGCTTCAATATTTTCAAAATCTTCCGGGCTGAACGGCTCATTTCTTAAGAAATCATAGTAGAAGCCGTTTTCAATAGATGGACCGATGGCGACTTTGACATCTTTGCCGAAAACGTCCCTGACTGCCAGCGCCATGATATGGGCCGTGCTGTGTCGCAGGACATCAAGTGCATCGTCTGAACCAATCTGCACCGGAGTGAGAACAGTATCTGTATGTAACAGCGTCGTATAATCAACCAGGGCATCGCCAATTTTGGCGGCTACGGTGATTTTACGCTGTTTGTTGGAGAGGAGTGCCGTCAGCGCATCCTGTACGGTCGTGCCTTGCGGGACCGAGACGGATTCTTCTCCATTTAGGGATACAATTATGTTCGTCATGAGATTTTTTGTATATAAAAATAAAGGCCAAAGAATTAACACCCTAAATAAAAAAGGTGTTCCCACTTTAGCCTTTTATCTTTGGTAGGCGCGGAGGGGATTGAACCCACGACATCCACCACGTCAAGGTGGCGCTCTCCCACTGAGCTACGCGCCTGGATAGCTATATTAGCCCCGAAAATTCTTGAAACTTTTACAGAATATCTTCCAGGCTTGGCAAGAGCCATTTATTAACACGATTGAAATCTCTCCGCAACACCTTTTTCAGTAATGGAACCTAAAAAATTGCTCTCGATTCACCGTTTCCATACTGGAAAATAGCAGAATGACGTCTCATGGATAGTCTCTTTATAGCTGTAGAGAGGGGTTTTCCCCGAAAATAAATGGCTAACGGGCGGAAGAGCGTGTCTCTATGGCCTTGGCCAGAGTGTATTTGTCGGCATACTTTATGTCCATACCCATGGGGATACCGCAGGCAAGACGGGTCAGCCGGATTAATTCTTTTTGCAGGATATCGATGAGATATGAGGCGGTGACTTCGCCGGGCACGGTAGAGCTGGTAGCGATAATAACTTCCTGTACCGTGCCGTTTCGCACTCGGGCCAGCAGCTCCTGTATTTTTATCTCGTCGGGGCCGATGCCGTCCATGGGCGAGAGGACACCGTGGAGAATATGATAATGACCGCGGAAGCTGTCTGTTTTTTCAATTGCCATCAGATCAGCGGACTGTTCCACGACGCAGATGACGTCGGCCTGGCGACGGGGGTCGCCGCAGATAGCGCAGGGGTCTTTTTCGGAAAACGAGAAACAGCATGAACAAAGTTGAATCGAGTCATGCAGGTTGTTTAACGCCGCGGCCAGATCTCGCGCGAGCAATGGTGGCTTGCGCAGAATGTTCAGGGCCAGGCGGGTGGCGGTTTTCCTGCCGATGCCGGGCAGGCGGGCCAGCTGGTCGATAAGCTGTTCAAGGGCTGGAGGTATGACCTGCATGAGCTGCTCAGGGCTTCATAAAGTTAGTCAGTCCGGGAATGTTCATCCCGCCGGTCAATTGGCCAAGTTCCTGTTTGCTGAGTTCTTTGGCCTTACGGATGGCGTCATTGGTGGCGGCGACAATGAGGTCCTGAAGCATTTCGGTTTCTTCCGGGTCGATAACAGCTTTTTCAATGGCTATCGACAGGACGTCTCCCTGGCCGTTGACGCTGACCTGAACCATGCCACCGCCGGCGCTGCCGGTAATGGTTTTCCTGGCGAGGTCTTCCTGGATTTTGGCCATTTTTTCCTGCATGGCTTTGGCCTGCTGCATGATATTACTGAGATCCATCTTTTTTTCCTGAATGTAAAATTTATCTGCTTCTCGGTCCGATTCGAATATCTCCAACCTGACCGTTAAAAATCTCTGCCGTCATGACGACCAGCGGGTCGTTGGCGAGTTGTTGTCGTTTTCGGTGCGGTGACTCATTTCCGTTGGCGTCCGGAGTGTCGTCAAATTTGGGAATGATGAAGCGCACCTTTAATGCTTTTTGAAAAAAATCCAAGGCAAATTCGGTCAGCAGTTGATGATTTTCCTTTTGTCGGAGAACCGTGCAGTTGGCCGGATCGCTGTAGGTGAGGTGCAGTTCCCCCGTGACATCCTGTTTGACGGAGTCGGCGCGCTGCAGGTCCTGAGACATCCAGATCTTACGCTCCTTGACATATTGTATAAAATTCAGCCATTCCTTGCGCACATCTTTCTCGTGGGGACGAATTTCAAGTGGCTTGGCCTTCTCGGGTTCGGCAGCTATCTCGACGGGCGTTATCGGCTGGGGCGTCTCGGCGACAGGGGCAGGCTCGGCCGCCGGGAAAGGGGCAGGCGGCGGCGAAGGCGGCAGGAGGTCCGGTTGTTGCTGTTTTTCGGGGGCTATCGATTCCGTATCGACTGATGCGCTTCCCGCATCGGAATTAATCTTTTTTTTTATCTCCACCACTGGTTCCCCTTGCAGGATATCCTGCAGGGGAACCGGTGCTGTCGGCAGTGCGGTAATGATCTTCTCGAGGTGGCCAAGCAATGTTGTCACCGGCACGACGTTTGCCGCTTCGATTATTTTCAGAAAAGACGTCTCAAGGGTCAGCCGGGGTTGCGGGGAAAATTTCAGATCTTCGGCCATGCTCATGAGCAGCGAAAGTTTTAAATGCAGAGTCTCACTGGTGTAGCCTGCGGCAAGGCTTTGAAAATCCTTTAATTCTTCGCCGGGAAGATCGATCAACTGGGTGCATCCTTCGATCTTGCAGAGCAGAAGGGTGCGGAAATGATCCATGATGTCCTCAACAAAACGTTTGAGGTCCATGCCGAAGTTAAAAATTTCTTCCAAAGTGAGAAACGCTTCGCTGCGGTTGCCGTCAAGCAGCGCCTTGGTCAGGCGCATGAGCACCTCGCGGTTGACCAGGCCGAGTACCTCGACCACATCCCGGTTGCTGATAGTCTTTTCCCCATAGGAAAACATCTGGTCGAGCAGGCTCAGACCGTCGCGGACCGAACCTCCGGCCTCTCTGACGATAAGAGAAAGTGCCGGCGGGTCTATCTCAAAGCCCTCAGTGGTGACAAGCTGCAGGAAGTGGTCATAGAGCTCTTTGGCGGAAATCCGTTTTAATTCATATTGCTGGCAGCGTGAAAGAATGGTGATGGGGATTTTATGAATTTCCGTGGTGGCAAACATGAAATAGACGTGGGCCGGCGGTTCTTCCAGTGTCTTCAGCAGGGCGTTGAACGCCTCCGTGGTCAACATGTGCACCTCGTCAATGATAATGATCTTATATTGTGAGGAGGTGGGCAGAAAACGGATTTTTTCTTTCAGTTCGCGTATTTCCTGGATGCCCCGGTTGGAGGCGCCGTCTATTTCATAGAGATCAAGAGAAGATCCCGTGGCGATTTGTCGACAGGAGGGGCACTGATCGCAGGGGCGCTCGGCCGGTTCGGCCTGGCAGTTTATCGCCTTGGCCATGATGCGGGCAAGGGTTGTTTTGCCCACACCCCTGACGCCGGAAAAGAGGATTGCATGGGCAACCCGGTTACGGATGATACTGTTTTTAAGTGTCGTCACCACCGGTCGCTGGCCGATAACCTGGTCAAACGTCTGGGGTCGGGCTTTTCTGGCGAGAACGAGGTAAGACATGCATCACCGGGGCTGGGAGCCTATTCTCGGACAAGCTCCTGGGTATATGTTGTCTGAAGCGGTGAAAAAAATGATAGCCGGGTTACCTGCAACACACAAAGAGGTTCACTACCGTTGCTTCCTTCCGGACCTGGCGGGGTTCGCGATTCTTTGTTGCACAGGGCCCGGCTATCAAAGTCGAACTCATATTTGGCGGAGAGGGTGAGATTCGAACTCACGGTACTCGCGTACACACGCGTTCCAGGCGTGCACCTTAAGCCACTCGGTCACCTCTCCTTTTTCAAAATGCTCTGAAAATTGAATGGTACTATGTAAACCGTCACAGGCCATTTAGCAATGAAAAAGTAAGATGGCGTCGTAAAAACTCTTCATCTGCTTCGTTGCTACTTGTTTTCTTCGCGTCTGGCTTTGAAAAATGCCTTCAGCAGGGCGCCGCACCGCTCGGCAAGTATGCCGCTACTGATTTCAATCCGGTGATTGAGGCAGCCGTCAGTACCGATGGTATACACCGAGGCGGCGGCGCCGGTTTTCGGATCGGTGGCACCGTATACCAGACGATCTATCCGGGCATGGATCATTGCACCCATACACATGATACATGGTTCCAACGTAACATAGAGGGTTGTGCCGGGCAACCTGTAGTTTTGCACATCTTTCCCAGCGCGCCGCATGACGAGTATTTCGGCGTGGGCGGTGGGGTCATGCCGGCTGATGGGGCTGTTACCCGCGGCGGCAAGGAGGCCTTTTTTATCGATAAGTACGGCACCAACCGGAATTTCCCCACGGCTCGCCGCCTCTTCGGCAAAGAGCAGTGCTTCTCGCATCCAGTGTTCGTCTTCATCACGGCTGGTGGTCAGTTGCGTCAAGGAATTCAACTGCTTAATCTCTTTCTTTTAAAATTCGTTCTGAAAAGATCATCCATTTGTTTGCTTTTTTCTACTTTTAATCATATAAATAAAGATAGCTGTTACGTTTTCGAAATCTATTTTACCTTCTTGTAATTACTGCCATGTATAAAGTTTTGATTTCCGACTCCTATGAGAGCACTAAAAAAGGCTTGATGTCTGCGCTGCAGGACAGATGTGAGTTGACTTGTATATCGAGTGAAGCAGAATTTCAAGCAGAGATTAAGGCCCGTCAGTTTGATCTGATTTTCCTCGACACCGAATCTCTTGAAGGAAAATCGATGACGCAGCTGGACCAGATTCATACCAAGGATCCGTTTCTGCCGATCATCATGACCAGTCAGACGGAAAAGGCGGAGATTATTGTGCAGGCGATGAACCGGGGGGCAAGTGATTTTCTCGTCCATCCCATTTCTTCGACACGGATCAATATTGCCGTTAATAAGGCCATTGAGATTCGCGATCAGAAATTTGAGATCGCCTACCATCGTCGAAAGCAGGACGTGGTCTATGACTTCAAGGATGTCATCGCGGTCAGTCCGAAGATGCGCCAGATCCTCAAGAGCCTTGAACGCTTTGCCAAAACCGACTCGACTATTCTCATCACCGGCGATACCGGCACCGGAAAGTCTTTTTTGTCAGGCACCGTCCATTTTAATTCTCCGAGACGCAAAAAACCCTTTGTCAAGATCAACTGTGCCAATATTCCTGAAGATCTCCTTGAATCGGAACTGTTCGGCCATGAAAAAGGCGCCTTTACCGGAGCCGACAAGCAGCGCATCGGCCGTTTTGAACAGGCCAGTGGCGGCACCATCTTTCTCGATGAGATCGGCGAGATGAACATGCGTCTGCAGACCAAGCTGCTGCGCGTGCTCGAGGAAAAATCCTTTGAACGGGTGGGCGGCAATAAAACCATCTTCAGTGACGTGCGCATCATCGCCGCCACCAATAAGAATCTGGTGCATCAGGTGGAAATAGGTATGTTCCGGGAAGATCTCTACTACCGCATCAACGTCTTGCCGGTCCGGCTGCCGTCACTGAAACAGCGCCAGAGTTGCATTCTCCCCTTGGCCGAGCTGCTTTTGAAAAAATGTTGCAACTCGATGCACAGTGATATTACCAAATTTTCTGAAACTTCCAAAAAATTAATCCAGAACTATGACTGGCCGGGGAATATCCGGCAATTGGCCAATACCATAGAACGAGCGGTCATTCTTGAGGACAACGATATAATACACTCCTACAATCTTGCCCTCCCGGAAAAAGCCGGCAAACAACCGGCCGGTGAAAGACCAATGGGCCACGTTCAGGAAGAGCTCCTCGGAAAAATGGAAATGGTCGAATCCCTGGCGGAACAGGAAAAAGAGCTCATCCTGCGAATTCTCGAAGAATGTCTCTGGGTGCAGAAAAATGCCGCCGCCAAGCTCGGCATAAGCCCACGAGCTTTAAACTACAAGATTAACAAGCTGGGAATTACCCATCCGCACTGGCGGCGCAACAAAAAGGTCGACGGATAGTTACTCGACCTTGGTCAGCATCTCTTCAATCACCGTCAGGCCATTCATCCAGAACACTGGACTATCCAAGTCAATACCAAAGGGCTGGAGCATGTCATAGGGCGAACGCGAGCCGCCCAAGGTGAGCAGTTGCAGGTATTTTTCCACAAAAGATTCCCCCTCCTTCAGGTAGAGGCCGTACAGGGCCAGGACGAGCAGTTCGCCAAAGGCATAGGAGTAGACATAGCCAGGGGTTGACAGAAAGTGGGGGATATACGACCACCAGATGGCGTAGTTGTCGCCAAGATGCACTGAATCGTCAAACATTGCCCGTTGGGTGGACAACCAGTAATCACTGAGTTGTTCGCTGCTTAATTCCCCGTGTGTTCGTCGCCCCTCATGCATCAGCTTTTCGAAGCGATTCATGGCTGTCTGCCTGAAAACGGTGGCAAAAATGGATTCCAGTTTCTGACAGATAAACGCCCGCCGTTCGTCTTTGTTTTCAAGAAGTTCCAGCTGGCTGTTGAAAACAAGCAGCTCGGCAAAGACCGAGGCGGTTTCGGCAAGCGGCAAGGGGGTGTCACTGTTGAAATGGCCCTGACTGGCCGCCAATACCTGATGGACGCCGTGGCCAAGTTCATGGGCGACTGTCGAAACGTCGCGCAGACTGCCGGTATAGTTCACCATGACATAAGGGTGTACCTCGGGGATGCAGGGGTGGGCGAAGGCACCGCCGCGTTTTCCGGTGCCTACCGGGGCATGGATCCAGCGTTCGGTAAAAAACTTTTCGGCAATATCCGCCATGCGCGGAGAAAAGGCGGCAAAGGAGGCCAGCACCGTCTGCCGGCACGATTGCCAGCCGATCTGCTTTGTCGGCAAGGAGGGGAGGGGCGCATAGCGGTCATAATCCTCCAGCTGCTCTACGCCAAGCAATTGCTGCTTGACATGGTAGTAGCGATTGACCAGGTCATAGCGTGAGGTAACCGAGGTTATCAACGTTTCGACGGTGGCATCCCGCAGCTCATTATGCAGATTCATCGAGCTGACCCAGCTGGAGTGTCTGCGCAGCCGGTCGGTGATCATTTTATCGGCGGCCAGGGTGTTGAAAATGTGGGTGAGGATATGCTTGTTGTCGCGCAGCCCCTCGGTCATCTCGACTGCCGCCGTTTGTCTGGTAGCCCGGTCTCGGTGATAGAGGTCGGTGAGGACTTCTTCTTCCGTGCGTTTGTTTTCGCCGAATTTGAGATTACTGAGGACCTTGTCAAAAAGGGTGGTCCAGGAGTTTCGGCCCACCGCTTCTTTTTCCAGGAGTAATTTCTCCTCGGCCTCGCTCAGCTGATGCAGCCGATAGCGTCGCAGGGCCTGAAGATAATGACGGTAGGCGGCAAGTTGTGGGCTGTCGATCAGTGCCCGGGCCTGCTCTTCGTCGAGCTGATTCCATTCCAGTTCAAAAAACACCGTTTGGGTGCCGCATTTGCTGTATAATTCATGGATCCGCTGGTCGAGGGCTCCGGCTGCGGCATTATCCATGCGGGTGGTGAAATTGAGAAAGGAGAAGGTGCCCAGTTTGGTGAGGGCGCAGTCAAGGTTTTCCAGTCGTTTTACCAGCAGCAGCAGTGCCGCCGCGTCGAGTTCGGCAATCTTGCCGTACGCGCTTTCCTTGATATCCACTGCCTCGGTTTCGCACCAGTCGATATCAGACTGGATATACTGATCATCCGTCCCGGAATATAAATCCGTCAGGTTCCACAGAACTTGCGCAGTGCCGAGGGTAGCGTTGAGTTTTTCTGTATCGGACATGGTCGTCTCCATGATCTTTATCGTAGCCCCTGAATAAACGGTCCAACCGCTTCGGCGCCTTGTTCATCGACCAGCCGGATTGTCTCCGAGCCGATAACCGCTATGTCCGCTTTGCCGGTAATGGCCGCGACATCTGTCTTATTGCGGATGCCAAAACCCACAGCGAGAGGCAGTGGGGTCGCCGCCCGGCATCTGGCCAGATAGGCGTCAAAATCGTCGTCGAACTCGGATTGCTTGCCGGTTACGCCGCGGCGGGCGACACAGTAGATGAAGCCTGCGGCGGAGGTGTTCAGTTCGGCCATGCGCTTCTCCGTTGAGGTCGGGGCATAAATAAGGATCGGGGCAATCTGATAGCGTGTTGCCAGTTGAAAGAACTCCTCGTCCATCTCCGGCGGCAGATCGGGTATGATCAGCCCTTGTATGCCGGCACTTTGGCAATCTTTAAAGAACCGCTCTTCGCCGTATTTAAAGATGATGTTGTAGTAGGTCATAAAGAGAAAAGGGATATCGTACTTTCCGGTCATTTCGCGGCCGAAGGCGATACAGTCGGCAACCGTGGTGCCTTGAGCCAGGCTCTCCTGATTGGCCTTTAAAATGACCGGACCGTCGGCCATGGGTTCGGAAAAAGGGATCTGCATTTCGATGCAGTCAACACCGCCTTCGATCATCTGGCTGATAACCTGACGATTTGTCGCCAGGGACGGGTAGCCGAGAACGATATGGGTCATGAGGAGTATGTCTTTTTCCACTAATCGGCTACGTAAGGTTTTTTCGAGTAACATTATGATTTCACCTTCTTGTCTTCTGCGTATTCTTTGCCGCGGGCGATGATAAACTCCTTCCAGGAAGGATCATCAAAGGCATGGGCAATGGTAAAGATATCTTTGTCGCCCCGGCCGGACTGGTTGATGATGATTGCTTCGTCCCGGTCGAGTTGCGGTGCTTCCTTGAAGGCCTGTACAAAGCCATGGGCCGATTCGAGGGCGGGAATAATGCCCTCCATGCGCATGGTCAGGTCAAGGGCTTCGATGACCTCGTCATCGGTGGCCGAGGCAAAGCGCACGCGTTTTTCTTCGGCCAAGTGGGACAGGATCGGGCTGACCCCGACATAGTCGAGCCCGGCGGCCACGGAATGGGTTTCCAGCATCTGGCCGTCGTTATTTTGCAGGAACATGGTCTTGTACCCCTGGGCAACGCCCGGACTGGCATCCTGACCACACAGCCTTGAGGCGTGTCTGCCGGTGTCGATGCCTTTTCCCCCGGCCTCAACGCCGACGAGTTCGACCTCGGGGCTGTCAAGAAACCCCTGGAAGATGCCCATGGCGTTGGAGCCGCCGCCGACACAGGCATAGACACGGGCAGGGAGTTTGCCGTGCTGCGCCAGAATCTGTTTTTTGGCCTCGATACCGATGACCGACTGGAACCAGGAGACCATCTCCGGAAAAGGTGCCGGCCCGCATGCCGTGCCGAGGACATAATGCGTCGTATCGACGTTGGTGACCCAATCCCGGAAGGCCTCGTTGATGGCATCCTTTAAGGTCTTCGAGCCGTCTTGGACCGAGATGACCGTGGCACCCATCTTTTCCATCCAGAAGACATTGGGCCGCTGTCGCTGCACATCGACTTCGCCCATATAGACGGTGCACTCCAGGCCAAATTTGGCCGCCATGGTCGCCGTGGCCACGCCGTGCTGGCCGGCGCCGGTTTCGGCGATCACCCGCTTCTTGCCCATCCTTTTGACCAGTAGGCCCTGGCCCATGACGTTGTTGGCTTTATGGGCGCCGGTATGGTTGAGGTCTTCGCGTTTGATATAAATCTTTGCCCCGCCAAAGTGGTTGGTGAGATTTTCGGCAAAGGTCAACGGGGTCGGCCGGCAGGAGTAGGTCGACATAAGATCAAGGTATTCCTGCCAGAATTGGGGATCTTCCTTGGCCTGTCGGAAGTTGAGGTTAAGCTGTTCAAACGTCTGATGGAGGATTTCCGGGATATACGCTCCACCCCATTTCCCAAAAAAGCCTTTATTTTCCATTATTTTCTCCGTAAGATATTCTATGCGGGACATGTGCATGCGGCCGCTTTGCATGTTGGTCGGTATTTTTCTACAATAATAATGATTACCTTTCAGGCCAAGGAGAACAGTATGACGAAAGATGGCGAAGTTGCAAGCAACCCGATAATCGATTCAGACAAAATATTGACCTTTCCGTGCGGCATTCCAGGGTTTGAAAAATACACTACTTATATCGTATATCACAAGGAAGAAAATGATATCAGCGCCTTTTGGCTGGAATCCTGTGAGGAGCCCAAGGTGACTTTTACCCTTGTCGATCCGGGACAATACGGCCTCAACTATGAGTTGGAACTCACCGCTGGGGAACGGGATCTCCTCCAGGCGGAAAAAGCCGAAGAGCTCGGGGTTTTTATGGCGCTCAGCAAAAAAGACCATGATGGCAATTCGCCTGCCGCCCTCAATGCCAATATCGCCGGGCCGATTATTATCAATCCGCGCACCCAGCTGGGGCTGCAGAAAGTTATCTACCGTTCCCATCTCAGCACGGTTATTGTGGAGGAAAAATAGCAGGACATAGCCTTACGCTAACTCTAGCTGTTGGCGGCATACTGCGCAAAAATCCTCCGGATAGTGGCCGTTGATAAACCGCAGCTGCGCCTCACTGAAAGCGCCGGGGGATTCCGGCAGGCGGGGGAGAAAGGCGTAGAGAAGGGGCTGGCGAAGGCCACTTTTTTCGTTCAGCCTTTTGGCATATTCAATGGAGGTGACCATCTTTGCCCCAAGCCCGGCCAGGGCCTTTTGGGCCTTGAGGATGCCGGTATCCAGCGAGCGGCGCATGGGGCTGTCGCATTCAAAAATATTGCCCGCCAGGCCGCCGTCCTTCGCCGGCAGGGTCATCAGCTGCAGTTCCCATTGCGAGGTTTGCGCCTTGGGCACAAAGAGCATAACTCGCGCATCACGCCACACCACTAGGCTCGATTCCAGATCCGTCCGATCATCCATGCGCCGGTTGGCACCAATTGCTCGCCTGTAATCGGCAAAAAAATCACTGTTATGCTGCAGGGAATAGTTTTCGATCACCTCGGCGATGAGATCGCCGCAGCTATAGGCGGACATCCGCCCGACAGGCTCCCGGCTGCCGTGGTAATAGCTGTCTACCTGATCCGGCACCATGGCGTACTGTTGATGGATCTGCTGATGGGAGGCATGCAGGCGGTAGAGACTGGGCGCAAAGTCGAAACCGAAATTCCACCCCCAAAGGGTTGCCGGAGCAATTTCTTTGGTGGCAGAGGCGGCGAGTACGGTCAGGCGCAGCTCTTCCAGCTCTTCTTCGTTGAGACCTCTTTTCGTTGTTGGTGAAGGGAGAAGATGGCCAAGATCTTCGGCCAGCCGGACATAACTGCGCTGATAATAGAGATGCCGCAGGCCCTGGATATCGTCTGCCCCCAGTGCGTCGATGGCGTAGCGGATGGCATCATCGGCCATATTCGCCGCATAGTGGCCGCCCGGAATATAGGAGTTGCGGCGTAGGTATTCAAAAACATGACTGTTCTTTTCTCGCGGCCATTCCCCGACGATCTCGCTGCCGCCCTGGGCGCCGGGCCGAATGACCATGACTATTTTATACGCATCCGGCAGATGCGCGTTATTGGCCACCGCCTCAAAGAGCGCATGCTGGTGGATGACAGGCCGGAGGCGGCCGGAACCATCCTGCCGGTAACGTAGACCCGTCGGGACATCGCCATCCTTAATTATGTCGCAGCTCAATTCGGCAAGTCGTGTCAGATCGTGAGGATCCGTCGAACAGGTGGCCAGGGCCAGCAAAAGAGGGGCGGGAAGCTGTTCCAGCAGGGTCGTATCAATGCTGTTGTGCCGCAGGGTCTCGCTAAGGGAGACCGGTTCCGGTTGCGGCAGACTGATTCGCCGAGGATTCTCGGCACTGGCGTCCGCCCATTCCTTGTCGATATAGGTTCGCCCTTTAAAGGGGAAGGGGTTGGGTATCTCAAGGATCCAGTCCGCCTTGTTTACCTGCACTTCCCCATTGGGATAGTTTCGGTCATTGCTGACGGGTTCATTTTCCTCGGTCAGGCCGAGGGATTTTATTTCGGCGGCAGGCCTGAGGTTGGTGACGGTATAGGCCGGTTTGTGAATACCGTACTGAAAATTGCCTTGCCGGGTGACGCACGTCTGTAATCGTTTCATATTGTTTTAGTCTGCCTCCTTCCAAAGGGCGAGGGCCTGCTGGTAGATCTGCGACCGCGACAGGCCAAGATCAGCAGCCAGGCGCCGGCTGACATCTTTTAGAGAGAGCTCGGAATTGTCGCGGTACCAGAGAAGAAGCTCTTCCACCGTCTCTCCCTGTACTTCTTCCTGCACGCCGGGCCAGATAATGACTACAAATTCTCCCCGGTTTCGACCTTCCCGGCTTTTGGCCAGCAGTTCGCTCAGCGTGCCATGCTGCAGGTCTTCAAAGGTTTTGGTCAGCTCTCGTGCCCAGAACGATTGTCGTTCTCCAAGGGTTTCCAGGGCGTCTCGTAACAGTGACTCTATCCGGTGGGGTGATTCGTAAAGGACGATGGGGTGTTCGCTTGCCGCCAGGGAGGCCAGCAATTTGCGTCGCTGCCCTTTTTTAGAAGGTAGGAAGCCGACAAACAGAAAGCTGGTTGCGGTGATGCCGGAAGCGGAAAGGGCCGTCGTCAAGGCCGACGCTCCGGGTAGCGGTACCACGGTCAAGCCATTTTCCTGGATCAGTTTGACCAGAATTGCCCCAGGATCGGAAATGCACGGGGTTCCGGCATCACTGACCAGAGCGATGTTTTGCCCTTCCTGTAATCGATGCAGGATCTCTTCACTCCGTTCCACCTCTTTTTCCCGGTAATAGCTGATCAGTGGGGTGTGGATGCCGAAATGGTTGAGTAGTCTTTTGGTATGCCGAGTGTCTTCGGCGGCAATGAGATCAACCTCCTTGAGAATGCGAAGACTGCGCAGGGTGATATCTTCGAGGTTACCTATCGGGGTGGGAACGATATACAGCGTTCCGGATTTTTGTTGTTCAGCAGGGGGCATAGAGGCTCACTTATGATAAAAGGTAAATAAAAGTACCGTTTACAGTATGCTCAATTGATGAGAAAATTGCATCTGCTTTTCTTGACGGATGGAGGAGATATATGCATGAGTGTTTGTTCACATATGAAAAAACGAAGACAAGGAGGAAATATGCAAAATGATCGATGCGGCAGTCGCATTATCCATCAGGAAAAAGTAGATCTGGCGAGATCGCAGGATCTCCAGCCGGCACAGGTTGAGCAATTATGTCAGCTGTTCAAGGCATTTGCCGAGCCGGGCAGGTTGCGCATCTTGCATGCTCTGCTGCAGCAGGAAATGTGCGTCTGTGATCTGGCGGCGCTGCTCAATGTGTCCGAATCGGCGGTCAGCCATCAACTGCGGCTGCTGCGTACCTTGGGCCTGGTCGTCAACAGGCGCGAGGGCACGGTCCTGTATTATCGTTTAGCGGACAGTCGACCGGTCGAGCTGATCAGTTTTGCCGGTTCGCTGCTGGAGGGCCGCTCGCATAAAGATAAAAATAGATTTGATGTTCTTACGTAGAGCAGTCATAATGCAGTGAATGGTATTTTCGATCTTTTAAAAGCAAGTCAAACAATATTGAGGAAAAATGAGTAAACATATAGGCATATTAACGGCGGGTGGAGACAGCCCCGGGCTGAATGCCGCCATCCGGGCCATCGGTAAATCAGCGCTGGCGACGGGCAAGATGCACATTGTCGGGTTTCGCGATGGTTTCCGGGGGCTTATGGAAAACAGGACGATGCGCCTCGATCGGGATACCCTTTCGTCTATTTTGACCAGAGGGGGCACTATTCTCGGAACAAGCCGCGATAAACCGCACAAGATGCCCGTCGGCAGCGAAGTAATGGATATGACGGAAGTTATCTGTGATAATTATAATCGGCATAGCCTTGATGCCCTGATCTGCATCGGCGGTGGAGGAACGCAGAAAAATGCCTATCGCCTTGCCCAGAAAGGACTCAATATTCTGACTCTGCCGAAGACCATCGACAACGACGTAGCCATGACCGATGTCACTTTCGGCTTTCATACCGCAATGGAAATAGCCACCGAGGCCATTGATCGTCTCCATTCTACCGCCCATAGCCACCATCGCATAATTGTTGTGGAGATTATGGGTCATAACGCCGGCTGGCTCGCCCTGGGGGCCGGAGTAGCCGGAGGAGCGGATGTCATTTTAATTCCGGAAATCCCGTATGATCTGCAAACGACTGCCAACGCCATTCGCAAGCGCCAGCAGCGCGGTACCAACTTTAGCATTGTCGCTGTGGCCGAGGGGGCTCTCTGCGTCGATGGCCATGCGGAATTGTTAAAGCTGAAGGAGAAAAAAATCAAGGCCAAGGAAAAAGGAGACGGCAAGGCGCAAAAAAAAGCCGAGGAGGCATTGCGGGAGTTTAACCGAGGACAGGGCAACAACACCCTCAGATTGAGTCAGGAGCTGGAAATTATGACCGGCCTCGAGTCACGGCTGACCATTCTTGGACACTACCAGCGGGGGGGGACACCGTCTGCGGCGGACAGAATGCTGGCGACACGACTTGGCAGCGCCTGTGTCGATTGCATTGAAAGGGGAGAATACGGCGTTATGGTTGCTGTTCATGGGGAAGGCACTCGAACTGTTGCCTTGAAAGATGTTGTCGGCAAGAAAAAACTGGTGCCGCCGGATCATCCTTGGATTCGTGCCGCCCGCAATGTCGGTACCTGTTTGGGGGATTGATCTCCAAGACCATCAATCTTTTTTGTAATTTATTTTTCTATAAGTATACTTCAAAAAGGGTGTAGCCAGGATTCATTGAACTTGTGCACGAAGGAGAACGACCGTGTCCGACGGGAGATACAACAACGATTCATTTACTGGGACCGCTAATCGTATTTTGATTATTGAAGACCAGCCTGAAATACGAAGTATGCTTTCCAGCTACCTGAAAACAAACGGATACGAGACCAAGACTGCGGAAAATGGTTTAGACGCCCTTTTTCTCCTCGAACAATGGCCGGCTGATCTGGTAACCGTTGACTTGAACATGCCGATCATGAATGGCCATGATTTTATCGAAAAAGCTGTGCTTCGGTGGCCGGATATGCCTATTGTCGTGGTCTCCGGCATCGGAGCGGTTGATCAGGCGGTTGATGCCCTGCGCATAGGCGCCCGTGACTTCATAACCAAACCGGTTGAGAATTTTTCTCTGGTGAAAAATACCATTGAAAAAGCGCTTGAGTCCGCCGAACTCATCAGGCAAAACCGGGACTATCAGCAGAATCTCGAGAAAAAAGTCGAACAGCGGACAATCGAACTGGAGGAGATCAAACGTCAGCTCCTCTATAGTCTTGGTAAATCTGCCGAGTACCGTGATAACGAAACCGGCAGGCACGTCATTCGGGTCGGTAAGATCTGCTCGCTTCTCGCCAAAGCCATGGGCTTGAATGCTTCTTTGGCAAAAACCTTTTCGGAAGCCGCACCGCTGCATGATATCGGCAAAATCGGCATATCCGACACCATTCTTTTGAAACCGGGCAAACTAAGCGCGGAAGAATGGCATATCATGAAGAAACACTGCGAGATTGGCTGTGACATTCTCCGCCATTACTCTTCCGCGAAAGAGCACGAAAAAGTAGATTTTGCCGAGATAATTAGCCTGGCCGATGATATCGGCGAACTCACCTTGCTGGAGATGGCCATGGTCATCGCCCTTTGCCACCACGAACGGTGGGACGGCCAGGGGTATCCCTGCAATCTGTCCGGAACAACGATCCCTTTAATTGCCCGAATCGTTGCTGTCGTTGATGTCTATGACGCCCTGGGCAGTGAGCGGCCGTATAAAAAGTCTTTGCCCGAGGAAGTTTGTCAGAAAATTCTCCAGGAAGGCCGGGGAAGTCATTTTGATCCCGAGATAATTGATATGTTTTTCGCCAATATTGCCGAAATTCTGGCGATTAAGAAGGAATGGATGGACTGATCTGCTTGATCATAACTCCCCCCACAGTTCGAGAACCAGTTTCCGGCTCATGTCGAGATATTTGTCTTGCATATCCGGGGCATTGCAGAATATTTCCAGGGTAATGGTGCTGTCGTAACCGGCAGCCTTTAACGATTGCACTGCATTCTTCCAATCAACACTACCGACGCCCAAAGGCATATGATCATCGGCTCGGGAACGGTTGTCGGAAAAATGCACATGCTGGATATGGTCGCCCAGCTCGCCGCAAAGAACCTCATGATTGTCGAGGCCGAAATTCGCATGGCCGAAATCAAGATGCAGTTGTAAACCGGGTACCGCCGCCAGCAGGGTTTTAAAGGTGGAAACGCGGTCAAAGGGGGGTCTGTAGTTCTCAAATACCAGTGTCAGTCCATGGGAGGCGGCCATAGCCACGATCGGTTGCAATGCGTCGATATTGAATGTGAGCACATCTTTTTTCATAGCCGGCGGACAAAAATAGCAGGGATGGATGTTCATTACCTCTGCCCCCAGGGCGGAAAAAATCTTGGCACATCGCTCCAGTTCCACAAGGCAGGCGTCGCGGACGGTTTGGATCGGATATGCGTAGGGCAGGCAAGGGTCGGTATGGCCGGTGATGGGCAGTCCATATACATCTAGAAGCGGCCGCATTTTGTCAATATCAACGGTTGCGGCATGCGGTCCTTCGATGGTTAAATCCAAAAAATCGAATCCGGCCTTGCCGCAGAATGCTGTTTCGTCGTAGACCGATTTTGATGGGTTGTTCATTATGCCGATTTTCATGGTAGATTCCTTTTTGGTGTTATGTTTTGCTGAGGAGCTTGTAGGATAATGCTTTTTCGGAGTCTCGTACCTCACTTACCTGTCCAAACTTTTCGTTAATGAGCACCAGTTAATGAGCATTATACAGAGAAAACATAATCCTGGTGGAAAATCCTGCCCTGCCTGGCCCGCAAATTCTACCATCACCGCGTGTTTTTCCGAGTGTGGGCAATATCGCTATGAGCTGGCAGAGATTTGGGATCGAAATAAATCGTTTGTTTTATGGATTCTTATGAATCCCAGCGTGGCATGCGTGGATTACAGTGATTCTACCCTGCGTAAGACTGGTAAATTCTCACGTGCATGGGGCTATGGAGGGCAACTGATCGGCAATCTTTATGCCTATCGCGCCACGGATAAAAACAGGCTGCTGGAGGTCGATGATCCCGTTGGTCCAGACAATGACACAGCAATCCTTCGCATGGCACGCCAGGTGAAAACGATCGTCCTTGCTTATGGTCAACCGCCCAAAAAACTTAAAAAGCGCGGAGAGGAAGTTGTCAAACTGCTGCAGAATCATCCAGGGCTCTCCTATCTTAAATTGGCAAGAGACGGAAAAACCCCTTGTCACCCCTTGTACCTGCCCGGCAACCTCATTCCGAGGGTGTTCAGTGACGTTTGTGAGTGACTCGGGAAATGTTATATGAAAACCATATGCAGGGGAAAATCTCTTGGAATTTTTAAATACTCCTTTGAAAACAGTGTATTCTTACTTAAGAGCCATCTTTGTTTTTGCCCTGTTTATGGCATTGCTATTATTCGTTAATGGATGTTCTATCGTTAAAAAGACAACTCCAACAGAAGAATTTGAGTATAAAAAAACAGGAATCGCGTCATATTACGCCAAGAAATTTCAATACAGGAAAACAGCCAGCGGCGAGATCTATAACGATACTTTAATGACAGCGGCCCATAGGACCTTACCCTTTGGCACCGATGTGGTCGTTACAAATCTCAATAACGGCAAATCTGTTAAGGTCACCATAAACGACAGAGGCCCGTTTAAAAAAAGGAGAATTATTGACCTCAGCAGGGCTGCATTTTCAAAAATTGAAGATATCGACAAAGGGATTGTAAAAGTGGAAATCAAGGTTGTTAATTAATCAATAGCTTATAAACCTGGCTGCACGACATCAGCACACACATGACGATCACCAGCGGCCTGATCAATCTCTCGCCACCGTGCAGCATGGTATGACTGGCGAGCACTGCCCCGCAGAGCTGGCCAGTCATCATCGCCAGGGCGAGTATCCAGACAATCTTGCCGGCGGCGGCAAAGAGGGCCATGGAGCAGATATTGGACGTGAAATTAAAGAGTTTCGCCCGAATAGTGGCCTGCAGCAGTGTCTGGCCCCTGAGAAGCACGCCGCTGGCGGCAAAAAATGAGCCGGCCCCTGGACCTATCGCCCCATCGTAAAAGCCGATAAGCGGAACGGCGGTGAAGCCATAGGCCCGCTCCGATAGTCGGGCGACGGTTTCCATTTTACCCACCTGCGGGACGGCAACGAAATAAGCGGCGACGCCGAGCAGAAGAAACGGAATTCCCCAGTGCAGCCAGCTGGTATCAACTCTTTGGATCAACCAGGTGCCGAGCATTGCGCCGATGGCGGCGGTTCCTACCAAGGGTAAAAGCCGCCAGACCTTGAGATGTCCTTTCATGATTAGCATGAGTGTCGCGGTCATGGTGCCGACAAACCCCTGGGCCTTGTTCGTCGCCAGCGCGGCAAGCGGCGGTACACCTGCCAGCAGCAATGCCGGCAGAGTGATGAGCCCGCCGCCGCCGGCCAGGGTATCGACCCATCCGGCAAGCAAGCCGACCAGAAACATAATCAAGATAATTGCAACCGGCCAATCGAGTTCAGTCATGTTCAATCCTTTTCGGTACCCTCACCGGACCTGCGCCCTGACGTACAGACAGCGCCTTAGAGTGGTTATGATAATACCGGATCATTATAATCAGTTTTGATACTAAAATAGAGCGTTACCAGGATGAATGCGGCGGAGGCGAGGAAAAGAACGCGATACGCATCCTCCTGCATGAATGAAAGCAGATCAAGGGTCTTGCCGAAGAGGAGTGGAAAACCGGAACCGACCGGGATGGTAAGAATCGGCGCTAAGGCAAAATACGAGGTTGTCTCGGCTTTCCCGGCAAATTTTTTCACCGATGGGGCATAAACCATATTGCGGATCGCCCGGCCAAAACCGAGCAGATAGCTGATCAGAAAAAATGTATAATATCCCGGCAAAAAGGTGAGAAGCAGCAGCAGAAACAAGGTGATAAACTTCGACAGCACGAGCTTCTGTTTCAGCCCCAGCAGGTTCATCGCCCCAAGAAAGATATTCACGGTGATCGAACCGGCATAGATGCAGGCAACAAAGGTACCCGCTGCCACCGGGGCCGACACTCCGAAAAATCCAGTGGCATAGGTGGCGTAGAATGACATGACCGTGACAATGACGTAGAAATCAAGATCGGCTGCGAGAAAGATCAAGAATCTACGGTTCCTGAGAATCTCGGCCAGCGCCTGTCCGGTATGTCGTAAAAATGACAGATTGTCTCGTTCCGGGTCATGCGGGTCGGCCGTTTCCGTGGTGAGAAAAAAGCAGAAGGAGCCAAGGATGAACAGCGAGCCGGTTCCCATGAACACCCAGGCCGAGGATTCCAGTGAAAATGCATATGTGTCAACAATTTTGAGGATGAAAAAGCTGGAGACGACCTTGCCGATATTCTGGGCCAGCATCATATAGCCCAGACCGGAAACCGTCTTGGATTCGGAAAAAATCCGCACCAAATAATTAAGCCAGACAGGAATGGTCAGGCCCATGCACAGGGAGAACACCGTGTAAGATATAAAAAAAAGCGGCAGGACATGTGTTACATCTTCAGTGAAATATAAAACACCGCCGAAAAGAAAGATCGACAGGCCCGAGACGATGTGGAGTATTGCCACCAGAGGCTTTTTGCATCGCCTGTTTCTCGAAATGTAGCTGGAAAAGAGCGGAAAAGTGGAGATGCCGAAGATAAAAATAGAAGGCACGATACCGATGGCCAAACTCGAAGCGCCGAGGCTTTTCAGGAATAGCTGGAGAAAGGTCGACTCCAGGACAATGGGAAAGCCCAATCCCCAGAAAAATTCAACGACCGCCACTCCCACGACATTTTTTTTAAAGCAGGCATCTTTATATTGGTCCATCGTCGTTTACCATAAATATTTTTGAACCACTGCGCTGCCTGCCGACATTCTCGCCACCCTGTGTTCTTGGCGTAACTGCGGGGGATCATTTCATTCTCGTCTGACGCTGTGACCATTATTCATTAATAACCAGCCGCATTGTATCCACGATCGAACAAAAAAACAGCTTTTAATAAACGGACTTTGCGGAATCGCGGGGGGTAAACCATGATCTGCCTGGTGCGGGAGGTTCCTGCACCGCTTGATCGTCGTGCGAGTGAAGTAGGAACGACGATGAGACGAGAGCAGCTTAATGAAATGTTGATCTATACAATTGCTAGACAACTTGTTATCTTATCGGCATGGGATGAAAGATATTCCAGTGGGGAATCAAGTGAGTCGGTATGAAAACTTTAATAAAGGAGGAAGACATGGAAAAATGGGTGTGTACTATTTGCGGCTATGTTTACGACCCGGCTGTAGGAGATCCCGATAATGGCGTTGATCCGGGTACGACATGGGAGGATGTGCCTACTGATTGGGTGTGCCCGCTTTGCGGGGCTTCAAAGGACGATTTCGAAAAAGAATAATAATACACAGGTGTTCTGAAAGCAGGAGGCTGGCCCCAACCCTGGAAATAATGCTGTAGTATCAGCAAGCTTTGATGATTCGATGTCCATTTTTTCAAATAAGGACATTTTTTCATGAGTAGAACCCGATACCATCGCACCGGAAATACATCAAGTTGGAAATGGCTGGATAGCCTCAATGGGATATCAACACCAAGTTTACGCCGTAATTCCAGCCTATTAGTATTTCACAATTGATATTTATCCCCATATCCCCTGGGGGTGATTATCAGATCCTTCCAGGTGAATGTCTGGCTGTTGCCGATGATGACGGTCGATTGCATGCCGATTTCCTGCTCGAGCATTTCTTCCAGCGTGGTAATAACGATTTTCTCATTTTCCCGGGTTGCCGCCGTGACGATGCCCACCGGGGTTTTGCCGTCACGGTGCAGCAGGAATATCTCCCTTGCCCGGACAATCTGCTTGGTGCGTCGTTTTGATCTGGGGTTGTAGATGGCGGTGACAAAATCAGCATCGGCGGCCGCCGCCAACCGTTTTTCAATGACCTCCCAGGGGGTGAGAAGATCCGACAGACTGATGGCGGCAAAGTCGTGCATGAGTGGCGCACCAAGCCGTGCCGCGCAGCTGTTGATAGCGGCCAGGCCGGGAATTATCTCTATGGTGCAGGGAGAGGCGGCTTCTTTTGCCATTTCAAAAACGAGGCCGGCCATGGCATAGATGCCGGGATCGCCGCCTGAGACCAGGGCAACCTGTTTTCCGGCAGAGGCGATATCCAGCGCTTTGCGGCAGCGATCCACTTCCTTCATCATCTCCGAGGAGATCACTTCTTTGCCGGAAAGGAACTCGGGGATCAGTTCAAGATAGGTTTTATAGCCGATAATAACCTCGGCCCTGGCAAGGACTTCGCTTGCCGCCAGGGTCATGTTCTTGATGGATCCGGGGCCTGTGCCGACAACGTAAAGGGTACCTGCGCCACTGCCATGGTTACATTTTTCCATTTTCTTTTCCTGCTGAGTAAGTGATTACTTTGCGCACTGAGCAGTGCGGCCGGTTCGGCAACGCCGATGGCGCCGACCGCTTTCAGTGCGGCAAAGGAAGTTTCCAGATGTGTCAGTGTATTAATGGTGTTGCTGTCAAAAAAATCTATCTGTAGGTTATTTTCATCGGCCAACCGCAGCAGGCCGACTTCATCGTTTTTCTTATCGATGGAGGCCAGGTTGCGGATACTGGCCCTGCTGAACTGCAGGTCATGGAAGAGTTCGGCCAGGGCCTGCTCGAATTCCCGTGTCGGCGTGCCCCGATTACAACCGATGCCGACTACCAGGTTCCGTGGCCTGAAGACCGGACAGCTCTGGGCAAGCCCGGTCAAATGGGAAACGATGCAATCGGCTTGATTGGCGTCATCGACCTGCCTGAGACCTTTAGGTAAAGATGCCACCACCACATCGGCATAGAGGGAGAGGTGACCCCGGTTGACAAGCAGAGTGGAGAGTTTCGTTAACTTCGTCCGGATCGGGGCGACAAGCTGCTGCTCCCTGGCCCAGAGGTCGAGGGCGACCAGCTCGAGGGTGTCGGAGGCGGTGGT
>CAYPPR010000013.1:0-54378 GCA_964412665.1 uncultured Desulfopila sp. | reverse complement strand
CCTCTCGGGCAAGATCATTGCCGCCACCAATATGACCGGCGAGCAGACTGATCGCATGCCGGCCTTTCTCGTCAAGGACCACAACACAGGGATCGGTGGTTTTGTCACCAAGGAGCGGCGCGATGGACCGCACGACAATGCCGCTGGCCATGATGCAGATAAAGCCCTCGTATTGGCGCCAGTTCGCCGCGATTATTTCGGCGAATTTCTCCCCTGGCTTTTGCATAAGGACTCTAGCCTCCTCAAGCAAAGGACAGAGTCTTGCCGCAAGTTCTCTGCCGCCCCTGGTAATGGCCAGAATGCCGATTTTCATGGACGGCTGCTGCCTTGTCGATAGCCGTGGGTGAACGCTTCGTCGTACAATTTGGAAAGGGCAGGGGGCGGTCCGTCGGCCAGCACTTGGCCGACGGCAATGAGTGCCGTCTTGGTGATATTCGCCTCTTTCACCTGCGCCACAATGGTCGACAGGGTGCCGCGAAGCTGCCTTTCGTCGGGCCAGCTGACTTTTTCGACGATGGCCACCGGGGTATCTGCCGGGTAACCGCCGGCGAGAAGGTCGGCGACGACGCCTTCAATCATGCCGACACTGAGAAAAATCATCATCGTTGCCTGGTGGCTGGCGAGCAGGGCCAGATCTTCTTTCTCCGGGACTGGCGTCCTGCCGCCGCGGCGGGTGAAAATGACCGTCTGCGATACCTCCGGCAGGGTCAGTTCCGTCTTTAGAGCGGCGGCGCAGGCCAGTCCTGAACTGACGCCGGGAATGACCCGAAAGGCAATATTGTTTTTGTCCAGGAGGGCTATCTGTTCCTTGATGGCTCCGTAGATCGACGGGTCACCGGTGTGCAGACGGACCACTTTCTTGCCGGCCAGCCATGATTGGAGGGTAATGGCGAATACTTCATCAAGGTTGAGTCCGGCCGAATCGTGGATTTCAGCCTTGAGGCCGGTAATAAGCGCTTTGGGCACCAGGCTGCCGGTGTAAATAACCACATCGGCCTCCTGGAGCAGCCGCTGTCCTTTCACCGTGATCAGTTCCGGGTCACCCGGTCCGGCGCCGACAAAACAGACCTCGTGTTTTGCCGCAGCTGCCGCCTCTTTTTCATCATCTTGCGCAGTCATCGTGTTCCTGTCATAATGGTTATCGGATTGAAATCCAGCTTCCTGCCGTCCGGCTCGGTTCTGGACACTTTTATCACCGAGGTGGCAACGGAAAAACCGTGTTCAAGCATTAGTTGTGGGGCCAGCTGGACCGTCTTGTCGATGACGCCGTTGATGACCAGACGGCCGGGACGGTCTAAACGGCCCTCGAGTAAGGCAATTATTGCCGCCAGGGAACCGCTGCTGCCGCCGATGAACACCCGGTTGGGGGTGGGCAGGTCAGCCAATGCTTCCGGAGCCCTGCCGAAAACCGGCACTATATTGTAACAGCGAAATTTAACAATATTATTTTTTATATTGTTTAGCTCTTCCTCTTTATGCTCGATGGCATAGACGGTCAGTTTCGGGTTTGCCCGTGCCGCCTCGATGGACAGGGAGCCGCTGCCGGCGCCGATATCCCAAAGGATGCCTGTCGACGGCAGTTGCAACTGGTGCAGGCTTGCCGCGCGGACCTCATTTTTGGTAATCAGCCCCCGGCTGTGCTGGATCGAGTCTTCCGACAGGCCGAAACGGTAGGGATAGCGAGAAGAACTGCTTCCGGGCGAAGAGCCGAATGCGGAAGGAATGAGCAGGCAGAGAATATTTAGTGGTGAAAACCGTTGCCGGCGCCCTTCAAACAGCGTGCCGCAAAAGAGTTTCTCCGTTGCCAGACCAATGTCCTCGGCAACGAGCATCTTGATGGTTGCCGGCAGCACCGTTTCGCCGATCAGCTCGAGATAGTCGAGCAGCTGCCCGGCAATTTTATCCGGGCTGTTGGCTGCATCGGTGAAGAGCAGATTTTTTTTGTGGTTAAGGACCAGGCCGGGAATATGGTTTCTCGTGCGGCCATGCAGACTGGTGATAGCGGCATCGTCCCAAGGGATTTGAAACAGGGCACAGGCGCGCTGCATGGACGAGAGCGCCGGATATATCCGCACACTGTCCTGCGGGAATTCGGCAAGCAGCCGACGGCCGATACCATAAAAAAGCGGATCTCCGCCGACAAGAACTGCCACATTGCCCTGCTGCAGCGCGGCGCGAATCGCCGCAAGAGCTGCCGCCAGGGGAGTGATTGCCAGAAATCGGCAGGGCAGGTGGGCAACGAGGGGCGCAAATCTGGTCGTACCGACCAGAAGAGAGCATTCGCATAGAATGGTTTGCTGTTCTCTGGTCAGTTCGGCATCTGCCAGGCCAAGGACGAAAAGTTTATACATAGGTGATGATTTCCGCCTTATGATTGACCAGATACACTTTTATTTCGGTGCCGGTGACTCCCCGGCAATATTCCCGGGCTTTCAGAAGGACCGCCTGGACCAGCTCGGTATTTCCGGCATCTTCTATATGACTGTACATTTCCCGTGCGGTATTCGAATTTTCTATCTTGTGCAGCAGTCGTCCTGTCGCGCCGAGTTCGGCGAGCAGTCTGGCCCCGTCGACTGTTTCCAGGGCCCCGTTGCGCACATGGGTCTGCGGGATGCGCAGGGCGGCCTTGATGATTTTCGCCCACATGCCCGAGAGGTGGATGGTGGTGAAATTTCGCCTTGCCGCCTCTTTCAAGGAAAATTCAAGATAGTCGCCCATCATGGCGTAGGCTTCTTCCGGCAGGTCGAGGAGATGCTGGGCACCTTTTTCCGAAGTCCTGCCGGTGGACAGGACGACATCGTGCAGGCCGGCCTCCCTGGCCACGTCCAGTGAGGCCATGATGGTGGCGGTCCAGGCATCGGCCGAGATGGGCCGGACAATGCCGGTGGTGCCGAGAATCGACAGACCGCCGAGAATACCCAGCCGTTTGTTGAGGGTCTTTTCGGCCAGCTCTTCCCCCCTAGCCACCGAGATGGTCACGGTGCAGGGTTGATCGTTAGTAACTTCGCGAACGGCTGTCGCAATCATCAGCCGGGGCACCGGATTAATGGCCGGTTCGCCGACCTGGATGGCCAAGCCCGGTTTGGTCACCATGCCGATGCCTTCTCCTCGGCAAAGGAGGAGGTTGTCGAGCAGAATACATTGCCCGACAGCCTTGTCGGCGCAGCAGGCATGACCATTGCTGACCGTTGCCGCAATCTCGGCACCATTGGTCACATCGGGATCATCCCCGGCATCTTTAATCACTGAGGCGGTCGCCGAACCATTTGTGCCATCCAGGCCCTCAGTAATACGGCAGCGGTAGACGGCAAAACTCTTTCGGCTGGCATCGGGAAAAGGGATTTCGATCTCCTTTGGGCAGGAGCCGCTGATCAGGGCCAGGGCAGCAGCCTTAGCCGCCGCCGCCGCACAGGATCCGGTGGTAAAACCGCTTCGAAGACGCTTTTTAACCGCCATGATTATTTGGCCGCAAGACGAAGAAGGGCATTGACTATTGCCGCGGCAACCGGGCTGCCGCCCTTGCGGCCAAGGCTGGTGATATAACAGTTATTCTGTTCTACCAGCAGGTCTTTGGATTCGGCGGCGTTGACGAAACCGACCGGCACGCCGACAATGAGCGGAGCCTCGCTTGAGGGGACCTCGGTCAGGCTTCTGATCGTCTGGACCAGAGCCGTCGGCGCGTTACCGAGGGCGACAATACCGATATTGTGCGCAAGGGACATCTCGATGGCCATCTCCGAACGTGTCTTGTTCTC
The DNA here is from genome assembly GCA_964412665.1 of uncultured Desulfopila sp. Classification (GTDB taxonomy): domain Bacteria; phylum Desulfobacterota; class Desulfobulbia; order Desulfobulbales; family Desulfocapsaceae; genus Desulforhopalus_A. Next base: position 50,623 of record CAYPPR010000013.1, on the reverse strand, counting down.
CGCAGTGGCACGGGCGGCTACCTCGGGGTCGGCTACCCGGCAGATCACCTTGCCCCCCCATTTGGCCAGCATGGCTTTGCTGATGCCGGCGGCAACCATGGTGACATCGGTGAGGATATCCTTGCCCTCGCGGATGGCAGTGATTCCGGCTTCGATGGCACCGGGCGAAAAGCGCATCGTGTCTTTAAATGAAAAATCCCCGGTGGCATGGATGACCCGCTGGATGATTTTGAAGGTCTGCTCGTCCAGGTCGATGGGGCCGAACTCTTGACGGATTATGCGAAAACTTTCCCCTTCGATGTCTCCGGGAAGAACCTGTTGTAATGTCACAGCCATAGTATTATTCTCGGTTAAAGTTAATAAACTGAGTTAATGTTAATAAAATTAATGAATTCGTCGGCCATCTGCGGGGCAAAGCCAAAGTGCAGGTGCAGGTAGCCGCCGAGAGTCTTCTTGTAGGCGTAGCCTTCGTGCGTGCCGTTATTTAAGGCATAGACACGAGTAATATGCGACGGCATGGTGTCAATACTTGAATAATGAAACTCATGGCCGCGCAGGATGGTGCCTGGCGGCCCAAAACAGCAGGGTGCCTGGGTTTGTACTTCACGATAGCCAAGACTGGCTCGCGTTTTCTGCATGCGGGCCTGCACCGGGAAGGCGCCGACCATTGTATGCAGCACCTCCGCCTCATCAACAATGCCTTTAGTCAGATACATGAAGCCGCCGCATTCGGCGTAGACAGGCCGGTCGTTTTCGATCCATTGCCGGATCGCGACGAGCATTTTCTTGTTGCTGCTGAGTTCTTTGGCATAGAGCTCCGGGTAGCCGCCGCCCAGGTAGAGGGCGTCGACATCGTCCGGCAGCCCGGTGTCCGTCAGGGGGCTGAAAAACGTCATATCACATCCGGCGTCGCGCAGAATATCAAAATTATCTTCATAATAAAAACAAAATGCCTTGTCGCGTGCCACGCCGATGCGGCATTGCGTTTTTTTCGGAGTTGAAGCCGTGCAGGCAGCGGGTTGAGGCACAGTGGTGCACAGTCGCATAAGCCGGTCCAGATCGACATGCTCGGTAACGGTTTTGGCCAGCAGCTGTATCGCCTCGGGGCCAAGAGGAGATTCGTCGCCGGTGAGCAGGCCAAGATGCCGACTGGGGATGGAAAATTCCAGTGTTCTTGGCAAATAGCCGAGAATTTCCGCCTGGCAGTGTTCCCGGATGGCGTCGCTGACCAGCTGGAGGTGCCTGGTACTTGCCACGCGGTTGAGGATGATGCCCTTCGGCGCCGCTTCGGGCCGCAGGCATTCAAAGCCCTTGACAATGGCCGCGGCGCTTTCCGCCATGGACCGCACATCAAGAACGAGAATGGTGGGTATGTTCAGGGCCTCCGACAGAGCGCCGCTGGACGAAATGCCGCCGTCAAACATGCCCATAACGCCTTCAATAATGGCGATGTCGGCACCACTGCTATGACGTGCGAGTGTTTTTCTGGAAAATTCTTCGCCGCTCATCCACAGATCGAGGTTGCGTGAGACCTTGCCGGTGACAAGTTTATGCAGGCCTGGGTCGATAAAATCCGGGCCGCATTTGAAGGGTTGCACTCTATAGCCCTTTTCCTTGAAAGCAGCCATCAGTCCCAGCGCAACGGTGGTCTTACCCGATCCGCTCGAGGTGCCTGAAATAATACATGTCGGGGTTGTGTTGTTCATTATAGCCTGCTGTGCAGATTTTTGTCGTGTCGGCGGTAGAAAAGCGCATTGAGCTGTTCAATGCCGTCAAGGATGCGAAGGGTTGGCCTGGACACCAGCGCTTCTTCAATTAAAAACACTTGTCCTTCGCGCACCGCTTTGATCGCTGCAAAACCCGGTTCCTTGATGATGGTGTCGATATCGATCGGGTTCATCCTGCCTTGCTGGGCAAGAAAAATATCGATCCCCGGGCCGCGGCTGAGCAGCTGCTCTTTGCCGAAGATGGCAATATTGGTGGCGCGAACCTGCTTGGCGTCGGCTGCAATATTGATGCCGCCGGCCTCTTTAAGAACAAATGTGCCGATACTTTCCGGGGCAAAGGTCTTCATCTTCTTATGAATCGACTGGAAATATACTTTCGGCCGCTGGTCGTCCGGTACATTTCTCAACCCGTGCTGGACAACCTTAAGACGCGTCTGAAAAACAGCAATCATTTCTTGCGCCTCTGCTTCACGTCCGGTGAGAATTCCCAGGCTTTGCCAGTAGCCAAACATCTCCTCGACATTGTTGGGTTGCAGGGAAATAACCGTAATACCAGCTTGTTTGAGTTTATCGATAAACTGTGGATAAGATCTTTCAATCATTGGTCGGACCAGCACGAGATCGGGCTGCAGGGCAATGAATTTTTCCGGATCCTCGCGGTAGGAAAAACGCGGAGTATCCATAACGGAGGGTGGATAGTCATCGGATCTGGAGATCCCGACCAGCTGCTCTTTCGCCCCGAGACTGCACAGATTTTCGGTATGGGCCGAATAGAGTGAGATGATCCTGGTGAACGGTTTTGCTACAGCTCTTACTTGACCGGAACTGTCAACAATGGTTTTTTTGGCTCCGTCCGCCATGGCCGGCACGGACAGGAGTAAAAAGGAAAATATCACCAGTATCGCCGGTATCGGCTTGATGCATGTAAGGCGCTGGGTAAGCCTTTTTCTGTGTGTTGTTTTTATTACAGACATGATTGTTTATTGGTCAAAATATTGGAAACTTACCTGCCGGGTGTGGTTAAAGGGGTCAAAACCCACTTGCGCCTGGACATCAAACACCTCGGCAATGGTCTCCGCGGTCATGGTATCGGCTGTTGGACCATGCTGGGCGATCCGGCCGTCTTTCATGAAAATACTGTAATCGCAATAGGCGGCGGCCAGGTTGAGGTTATGGATAACGGCGATTACCGTCCTTTTCTCGGTCTGCACCATTTTACGGGCGATATTAAAAATCTGCAGAGTGTATTTGACGTCAAGACTGGACGTCGCCTCGTCAAAAAGCAGCACCGGGGCATTCTGCGCTAAAGCCCGGGCGACCACCGCCCGCTGTTTCTGACCGCCGGACAGGCTATTGGTGTAGCGATCCTTGAGGCCGGTGATGCCTATACATTGCATCGCCTGATCGACAAAAAACCAGTCTTCTTTTGCAGGTGCCGAGAAACGATCGATGTGTGGATGTCTTCCCATCAGGACAATTTCTTCCACGGTAAAACCAAAGCCGGTATCAAATTCCTGGGGTACCAGAGCCAGCTGCTGAGCGAGACTTTTTTTCGAGTAGCTGCTCAATTCCTTGCCTTTGTAGTCGATGGTGCCGGTCAGTTGCTTTTTGCAGCCGGTGAGGAGATCGAGAAAGGTGGTTTTGCCGCAACCGTTTGGGCCGATGAGGCCGTAAAATTTACCGGGTGCAAGACTCAGGCTGACATCCTGCAGTACCGGAGTCGGACCGTAGGCAAAGGAAACATCGCACAGCGTAAAGAGAGCGGCATTATTCATAGCTTTTTCCTTTTTGCTTTTGCCGGAAAATAATGCAGAAAAAAGGTCCGCCGATCAGAGCCGTCAACACGCCGATGGGGACCTCGACGGGGAGAACCGCCCGGGTCATGGTATCGGCGAGGAGCAGCAGGATGGCCCCGGCCAGGGCGGAGACCGGCAGCAGTTTGCGGTTGTCCGGTCCGACCAGATAGCGCATCAGATGCGGCACAATCAGGCCGATAAAGCCGATGATGCCGGTGACGGCCACACATATCGCCGCTACCAGGGAAGCGGTGAGTAAAAGGATTTTTCTGACCTTGGCGGTTTCCACGCCGAGGGTATCGGAAGATCGCCGGCCAAGGCTCATGATGTTCAGATCGCGGCCGTAATACATCGTTACCAGTATGCCGAAAATGAGCGAGGCACCGACCAGCAATACACCGTTCCAGGTACTCGATGCAAAACTGCCCATCAACCAGAAAATGATGATCGCCACCTGTTCGTCGGCGAGATATTTTAGAAAACTGATTCCCGCCGACAAGATCGCTCCGACAATGACACCGGACAGGATCAGAGTCTGCGCGGAAATCTGTCCGTTGAAGGTGGAGAGCCGCATCACCAGGATCAGGGTGAGAATGGCCCCGACAAAGGCAAAAACCGGGGTTGAAAAATGGCCGAGCATGCTGACATTGGCAAGCAGTGCCAGTGATGCGCCGAAGGCGGCGCCGCTGGAGATGCCAAGGGTGTATGGATCAGCTAGAGGATTAAGGAGAATACCCTGGTAGATTACCCCGGACAGGGCCAGGCCCGCGCCGACCAGAGCGGCGGTAAGAATACGCGGCAGTCGGACATCGATAACCACATAAGGGACGGTGGCCTCGATGCTGTCGATCAGGGAGGCATCGCCGGAAAGGGCGGCGCCGATCACCCGGAGAATATCTGTTGCGGATATAACCATATAGCCCATACCCGTCGAGATGATGATGGCCAGAACAGTGCAGACCAGCAGGGCGCAGGTGAGAAGGAAAAATTTTTTTTCTGAGTGTCGATGCATTGTTTTCTCAAGCTGCGCTTTCAGGGACTGAGACAAGGTGCTGCCGTTAATTAGAGCGGAAATGCCTGACAATCAGGCCAGGTTATAATACATAACAGCCACCAGAATAACACAAAAAGCCCGTGCTGTCTGGCTGATGCCGACGAGTTGCAAAGCCATTTTCGGAGGATATATTCCGGTATAATAGGGCAGCTGGTGGCGAATTGCCCTGATCGGCGTCGAGAGAATATTGCCGACCAACAGGGCCAGCACCACTTCTTTTACAGTGAGACTGTTCGCGGCGAGCAGTGCACTGGCCGCGGCCAGGCCGGCGGAAAATTCCGCGGTCACATGCAAAACGACAATGCCAAGGCTTTGGGGGTTCAGCCACGACAAAAACCATGCTTTTTCGGCAATGAACTCTTCCACCGCGGTAAATAAACCATATCTGTTGAAAAGAAAAAAGAGCAGATAGACCGGAATCATGAAGCACAAGATCCTGACGATACGTTTTTTCAGTCGCCTGATACTCTTTTTAACGGCATCCTTCCAGCCGGTTTTTGCATGCTGAGGCGGTGCAGTCGTGTAGCTGCCGTCATTTGCCGGGAGAAGTAGTCTTCCCGCCAGGACGACGAGGATGGTCTGCAGGATCGCGGCACTGAAGGTAAGTCCGACATAGAGAACGGCACCCATTTTGATAAGCGGTGCGGTAAGGAAAAAAACCGTCGGCAGATGGAGAAAAAAGCGCGGCAGGGAGTTGAACAGGTTGGCCAGAATTAGCTCTTTTTGGGTCATCTGCCCCTTGTCAAAGGCTTCAGCGAGCATGGTATTGGCGGAGACACCGGAGAAAAACGCCACGGAAAAACTGGCACCGGTAACCGCCGATAATCTGCCTATGCGGATGAGAGGACGGGCAAAGACCGCCAGCCGGTGGGTCCAGTTGAGACTTTCAATAAAGTTGGCGATAAAAAGACCAAGGGTGATAAAAAAGGTTATCCTGATAATCGGCAGGATGACCTGGGGCCATATCGCTGTAATAAGATCCTGTTCCATTGTATGGTCAGTTTACAGGGGGTTGGAGTTCATTCAATGAACATTGACACTGAGCAATAATAATCGTCGTCCGCTTTTCAAGGGGCGATACTACACCGCAGAGCCGAGAAAGAAAATAATTATTATGCAGACAATTTTCCGGATGGTTTGTCGAATGACAAGGTGCAAAGTCGTTCGAAGCGGTGGTTGTTGCGAGAGAGAAAACAGTTGACTTTCTTCGGTGCTGTTGCTTTATTGTGATGGAGTTTCAGGTGCTTTGAAAAAGCTTAAGAGGGAACCTCGTGTAAGTCGAGGACGGACCCGCCGCTGTAACCGGGAACAGATTTCACGTAATACCACTGGGAGTATCTCCTGGGAAGGTGTGAAAGCTGGATGATCCGGAAGTCAGAAGACCTGCCTGGAATGACGGTATATTGCATCCCGCGGAAAAGGATGTCTACATCGATACGAGGAACAACAGGGACTCCCCGGATCAAAATATTTGATTCGGGGTTTTTTATTTTCCGGATCACTACATTTCATGTAAAGGAGAATGTCTTATGTTGCCCACTGTCACAAAAGCTGTTGCCATCTCGCTGTTCCTGTTCCTGCTCACCGCCTCTATGGTTGTCGGCGCTGCAAAACCGTCGACTCCAGGGAAAACGGCGATCCTTCTTGCCGCTTTCGGCACCACCGAGCCGTCGGCGGTACAGGCCATCACGCACATCAGGGATCAGGTTAAAAAAGCCTATCCAGGCACTGAGCTTCGTATCACCTTTACCTCGAATATAGTCCGGTCGGTGTGGAAAAAACGACGCCTTAATCCTCAGGAGTGGCTCGATCAAGGCGTTCCAGAGGAAATTCTCAATGTGAAAAATATCATTCAGACCATGGGAGATCTGCAGGAAGAGGGCTATCGTAATATCATCGTGCAACCGACACATATGTTCTTTATGGAACAATCCCATGATTTGAGCAGTTATGTTCATGGCCTCGGATCGATTCGAACCTTGAAGGACCGGTGGCGGCCATTCGATAATATTGTTCTTGGTCGACCGGCACTGGGTATGCCCGGCGATCGTTACAGCTACCATGACGACGTGGCACGCGTGGTAAAAACCCTGGCGGATGATGCAAGAGAAGCTCAGGATCTAGAAGCCATCCTGCTCTACATGGGACATGGCAATGAACACTGGTCTACCGGTATATATGGGGAAACTGAGAAGAAAATGCGTGACGAATATCCGGGGACGACAACATTTATCGGCGTGGTTGAGGGTCTGCCGTCGCTGGAAGGGTTACTGCTCCAGCTGCAGGAGACGAAAAAGAAGAAAATCATTCTTCGACCATTTATGATCACCGCCGGTGATCATGCAAAAAATGATATGGCCGGGCCGGAGGCCGATTCCTGGCAATCGATCTTGACCGCAGAAGGATTTGAGGTGCAGTCGGTACTGCAGGGCCTGGGTTCGAACGACGCTTTTGCCACTATATTTGTCGAGAATATAGCTGATGCGGCAAAGGAGAGAGGGATTGCGCTGCAATAAACTGTAGACTACCTTGAGATGAGTATATTTTTTGCAAAAAAACGAGGAAACAATCTGTAAAACAAGGGAAAGGTGGGCAATGCAAGGGACTTTTTATGTTGTTGGCGTAGGGCCGGGTGATCCGCAGCTTATGACCTTGAAAGCGGCGAAAATTCTGGAAAACTGCGCTGTCTGGTTTGTGCCCTCCGCCTTTGAAAACGGTGGCAGTATGGCCCTGAAAATCGCCTCGGGTGCGGTCAGCAGAGCAGGCAAGACCATTCTGAGCCACCGTTTTCCGATGAAACAGATCCCTCGGGGAGAAGCTCCCGATCCTGAGGTAAAAGGTGCCTGGCAAGAGGCGGCAAAAACAATTATGGCCGCGCTCGGAGACGGGCAGGATGTTGTTTTTCCAACGCTTGGCGACCCGGCGATCTATTCCACCGGCTTTTATGTCTGTGAAACCCTCCAGGAGTACGGATCGCCCTTTGCGGTGGAAATTGTTCCCGGCGTCTCCGCCATCGGCGCCTCTTCGGCAGTGGCTGCCTTACCGCTGTGCCTGGGGGACGAGCGGCTGGTAGTCATCCCTGCTACCTTCGAGAATGATCGTATTCGGCAGTTACTGGAATTGAGCGATGTCGTCGTTTTTATGAAGGTGCATAAGGTCATGGAACGGTTGGTGCGGCTCCTGGAAGACCTTGGTCTTGTCGACAACGCGGTTCTCGTGGAGCGATGCAGCCTGCCAGATCAGCGCATCTGGACCGATGTCCGCCAGGCAGTGGGGCATGATATTCACTATTTCTCCACCATGGTGGTGAGGAAGGATATATGCGTCAAGGAAAAGAGCTGAAGTCTTGAAATTTCCCTAACGAAGGATTGCTCTCTCTTTATGATAGCCGCCTTTGGCCGTGGCATTGGGCATCAAGACGGCGCCTCTGGCCATAAGAGTCCCGGGACTGGTAACGGAATTACAGCCGGTCTGGCAGCCATCGGCCATAATCGCCCCCAGTTTTCGTCTGGAGGTGTTATGATGCGTGCCTTCTAAGTAGACTGTTATATTACCCGGCAAAAACCTGAGGTTGGCAAGTTTGGTCCCTGCGCCGAGGTTGACATTGTTGCCGAGGATCGAATCGCCGAGATAGGCAAAATGACCAGCCTTGGCGTCGTTGAGCAGGATCGAGTGTTTTATTTCCGTGGTGTGGCCCAGCACACATCTTTTGCCGGCGAGACAGTAGCCGCGCAGGTAGGCGCCCTGGCGTATTTCACTCATGTCACCGATAATGGCCGGGGACTTGATCATTGCTCCTGTCTCAATGAGAACTCCCTGGCCAATGGCGATCTTTGTCCCTAACAGTACGGCGCCGGCCATAATCACCGAGGCGCCTTCGAGAAGCATTCCTGCTTGTTTTACCTGCAATTCTCCTTTGGTCGTATCACCATAGATGATTTCCAGATCATTAAAACAAAGTGTCCGGCCTCGGTGAATGACTATAGGCTCCGTGAGTGGAATACCGTTTCTGATGTACACATTATCATATTTCGGATATTTGTACGTATCCATATAGGTTTTGAGCTCATTAAGCGGCTGCCACACCTCGTCGGCCGGTGCAAAAAGATCATCGTTGGGAAAATCCGATACATCAAAAAAATGTTGTGAGGTGAGCATGGTGTTCTCTCCGGGGTAGAGGCATACCTTAAGTGGCTGGATGTAATATGCCCACTATGCGAAAAATAGAACAAGAGATCAAGAAAAATCGGGGAAATTTGCCGAAGGAGCGAGTATAACCCGTCTTGACTTAAGTTATTCGGATGTTTAGTATTTCCCAGGCTTTCAAAGATACATTGGGTTTGTGATGTTATCTTGTTGTATTTAGGTGCTATTGTGGTACTACTAACAGACAGTTACACGCGACGAGACCTTCCTTAGGGGAGCCTTGTGAGGCGTTTTTTGCAGGAGGATTGAGTGGAATTTAATGATTCATTAAGCATTGGTATGGACGATTTCTCAAACAACGAAGAAATGGAGATACCGGAAGTATTGCCTATGATGGCGGTACGGGATGTTGTCGTCTTCAATTATATGATTATCCCGCTTTTTGTCGGTCGTCCTGGTTCCGTCGAAGCCGTTAATGAGGCCCTTGGAACGAATAAATTACTGATGCTTGTCACCCAGAAAGATGCCACAAAGGACAACCCAAAGGTCGAAGACCTGTATGATGTCGGGATGGTCTGTGTCGTCATGCGTACCCTGAAACTGCCGGATGGGCGTCTCAAGGTCCTGGTGCAGGCCATGTCCAAGGCGAAAATAAAGGAATTCGTCAAAACCGAGCCATCCTACCAGGTGTCGGTGGAAGTTATTGAGGACGTTGAGGCGGAAGAGGTTACCGTTGAGGTTGAAGCCCTGATGCGGGCGGTACGCGAGCAGACCGAGAAAATAATGTCTTTGCGCGGCATTCTCTCCGCTGATCTGATGATGATCATCAACAACATTGAGGATCCCGGTCGGCTGGCCGATCTGGTCGGTTCAAATCTGCGGCTGAAAATTTCTGAATCGCAGAAGATTCTCGAGGAGAGTGATCCGGTCGAGCGGCTCAGACTGGTCAGCCAGCTGCTGACCAAAGAACTGGAAGTGTCCACGGTCCAGGCGAAGATCCAAAATGATGCCAAAGAGGAAATGAGCAAGTCCCAGCGGGAATATTTTCTGCGGGAACAGATGCATGCCCTGCAAAAAGAACTGGGGGATACCGACGAGCGCTCGCAGGAGATCGACGAACTCGAGAAGAAAATAAAGAAGACCAAAATGCCGAAGAGTATCCGTAAGGAGGCACAGAAGCAGTTGAACCGGATGGAGATGATGCACCCGGATTCCTCCGAGGCGACGATTATTCGGACATACATTGATTGGATTCTTGACGTGCCCTGGAAAAAAAGCACCAAGGACATGCTCGATCTGGTGCAGGCCAAGGTCATCCTTGATGAGGATCACCATGGACTGGAAAAAGTTAAAGAGCGTATTCTTGAATATCTTGCGGTGCGGAAACTGAACCAGACGACCAAGGGGCCAATTCTTTGTTTCGTTGGGCCGCCGGGTGTCGGCAAAACCTCTCTTGGGAAATCCATCGCCCGGGCGATGGGCAGGAAATTTCACCGTATTTCGCTGGGTGGTATGCGCGATGAAGCGGAAATCCGTGGCCACCGGCGCACCTATATCGGCGCCATGCCGGGACGCATTGTCCAGGGGCTGAAAACCGTCGCCACCAATAATCCGGTATTCATGATGGACGAGATAGACAAGCTCGGCTCTGATTATCGTGGCGATCCCTCTTCTGCGCTCCTCGAAGTACTGGATCCGGAACAGAACTTTGAATTTTCCGATCACTACATGAATCTGCCCATCGACTTGTCGAAGGTGATGTTTATTACCACCGCCAATATGAGCGATACTATTCCCGGACCGCTCCTCGACCGGATGGAGGTTATTCGGCTGTCCGGTTACACCCAGGAAGAGAAGGTGGTCATAGCCAGACGGTATCTCTTCCCCAGACAATTAAAGCAAAACGGCCTGAAAGCGCGGCAGGTCAGAATGAGTGACGAAACCCTCAGTTACATCGTCACCCATTACACCTATGAAGCCGGGCTGAGAAATCTTGAACGGGAAATAGGCAAGGTCTGTCGCAAGATCGCCCGCAAGGTGGCGGAAGGAGGAAAGGGGCCGTACAGTGTTTCGGCGCGTAACCTGAATCGTTATCTTGGCCCACCGAAGACTATACCCGAATCAGAACTGGAAAAACTCGAACAGCCGGGTCTGGTGACCGGACTGGCCTGGACCGAGGTCGGGGGAGAGATTCTGCAGATTGAGGTGAACATCATGCCGGGTAAGGGAAAACTTCTCATGACCGGCCAGCTCGGCGATGTGATGAAGGAGTCCGCCCAGGCTGCACTCACCTATTGCCGAAGCCGCTCGGAGGAATTGAAGGTGGCGGAAGATTATTTCGACAAGATTGATCTGCATATTCACGTTCCGGCCGGGGCTATCCCGAAAGATGGGCCCTCGGCAGGAATTACCATGGCCACGGCACTGTACTCGGCGATAACCAACAAAACCGTGATCAGCCACCTGGCGATGACCGGGGAAGTAACCCTGCGCGGTCGCGTGCTGCCCATCGGCGGTCTGAAGGAAAAGGCCCTGGCTGCGCTTCGTGCCGATATCACCAAGGTCATTATTCCTGAACAGAACGAGAAGGATCTTGAAGAAATTCCCAAAGATATCCGAGAAAAAATGGAATTCTTCCCGGTTAAGGACATGGATGAAGTGGTCAAGATCGCTTTTCCGAAAACCGTCGCCGCAAAACCTGCTAAAATCGCTGTTAAGCCGAGTCGGAGCAGTGACTGAGCCTGATTCTCGACCCCGCGTGAAAACTCTGCACCTTTTCGGGAGGATTGTCCTTTGGACTCTCCTCCCGATTGTTATTGTCCTTCTGGCAGGTTCGGCGTGGTATGCGTCGTATACTTTCAAGCCTGGTCCTGACATTGCCCTTGATTCTGTTGCCGTCACCATTCCAAAGGGCACTTCCGTTCGCGGTATCCGTGCAATTCTTGCCCGGGATGGCATCATTCATGATGATATCCGCTTCCTGCTGCTGGCAAAAATCTCTGGTTATGGCAAGAGACTGCAGGCTGGTGAATTTCTTCTCCGCACCGGCATGCAACCGGGCGAGGTCTTGCGAGAGCTGGCTTCCGCCAGATCCATTCATTATGCCGTAACTATTCCGGAAGGACTGCGTGCAGCTGAAATCGCTCAACTTCTCGGTGAGTTGGGCTGGTGCGATGCCGAAAAATTTATCAAGTTGGTTTCCGATCGCTCACTCCTGACACAATTGGGTTTTTCTCATCTGGACAGCTTTGAAGGATATCTTTTTCCGGATACCTATCTCTTTACCCGGGACATCAGCGGGGCTGAAAAAATCATTGTTCTCATGGCGCAGCGATTTACCGATGTCTGGAATGAATTAACTGCCGGACTTGACGAGGAACCAGACCAGGCCAAGACGGTTATTCTCGCCTCAATTGTCGAAGAGGAGACCGGGGCAGCCGAGGAAAGACCGCTGATCGCCGGCGTCTTTCATAACCGCCTGCAAAAAGGCATGCGGCTGCAGTCCGATCCCACCGTCGTCTACGGCAGCAAAAAATTTGCCGAGCCTATTTCCAGAAAAGACCTGCGGACGCCTACGCCTTATAACACCTATACCCTCGCCGGGCTCCCTGTCGGCCCTATCAGCAATCCCGGCAAAGAGGCTCTCCGAGCCGTTTTACATCCCACACCAACTGATAATCTGTATTTCGTCTCGAAAAATAATGGCACGCATCAATTCTCGAAATCCTTGACTGAGCATAATCGTGCGGTCAGAAAATATCAGAGGAAAAAATCTGATAATTAAGGTAAATAGATGCGCAGAGAGAGAGTATATTGAGATGAGTCAGATGGGAGGAAAAGGTGAAAATAGCCCTGGTGCAGATCAACCCCGTTATCGGTGATTTCGCAAATAATTGCCAAAAAATAAAAGTATGGTCGGAAAAGGCCATGGCTCGCGGCTGTGAGCTGGTTATTTTTCCCGAACTCGCTGTCTCCGGCTACCCACCCCAGGATCTTCTGGAAAGAAAATCATTTCTAGCCGCCCACGACGCAGCTATCGGTAGTTTAATCGGCGAATTGCCGGCACTTGATGTCATGTTTGGCTGTTTGGAAAAACGGGCATGGCTCAATGGCAAGAAACTGTTCAATTCAGCCGTTGTCGCCCGAGACGGCAGCATTGTCTTTCGCGCTCAGAAACGACTGCTGCCATCCTACGATGTCTTTGATGAGACCCGTTATTTCGAATCGGGAGCTCCCTCCGAGCTCTATACACTGAATAATTTTCATTTCGGGGTCACCATCTGTGAGGATGTCTGGAATGAGGAAGTGAATGAATATGATACGGATCCCGTCGACGAGCTGGTCTTTCGTGCTGCCAAAAACAAGAAAACGATACACGGCATAATCAATATTTCCGCATCGCCTTTTCAACGTCAAAAGGAAGAAATCAGGCAGAGTATCTTTCAAAAAATCAGTCGCCGATATTCGCTGCCTTTTCTCTACTGCAACCAGGTTGGTGGACAGGATTCTTTGCTTTTTGATGGCCACAGTCTGGTCATGGATAAGACCGGCGCCGTTGTTGCCCAGGCCTTGGGTTTTCAGGAAGATATGATTGTGGTCGACAGCTTCAGCTGGTGTGGCGATATACACGGGGCGCTCCAGCTTTCCAGCGAGGCGGCTGTGTACCAGGGGCTGGTCATGGGGGTGCATGATTATGTGCGAAAGTGTCATTTTTCTTCGGCTGTTATTGGTTTATCCGGAGGGATTGATTCGGCCCTTACGGCGGCAATTGCCGTTGATGCGCTCGGTGCGGAAAATGTTCTCGGCGTGGCTTTACCATCACCCTACAGTTCCGAGGAGTCGATGGAAGACGCAAAGCAGCTGGCTGAAAATCTTGGCTGCCGGTTTGAAATTGTGCCGATCTCGGAGCTTTTCGATTGTTTCAGGCGTAGCCTCGCGCCTCTATTTGCCGGGCTTGCCGAAGATGTGACCGAACAGAATCTGCAGGCGCGTATTCGCGGCAACCTGCTCATGGCCCTGTCCAACAAATTTGGCCATTTACTCCTTACCACCGGCAATAAGAGTGAGATGGCCGTCGGGTACTGCACCCTCTATGGGGACATGAGCGGCGGCCTGGCGGTGATCTCCGATGTGCCCAAGCAGCTGGTCTATCAACTGGCGGCTTATGTCAATAGAGAACGGGAGATCATTCCACCACGAATCATAACCAAGGCCCCGACCGCCGAGCTGAAACCGGATCAGACGGATCAGGACGATCTGCCGCCATACAGCATTCTTGATCAGGTGCTGGAATTGCATCTGGAGCAAGGCAAGGGCCTGGATGAGATAGTCATCCGTGGTTTTGACGAGCAGATGGTCAGAGACATTCTGCGACGGGTGCGGCTCAATGAGTACAAACGAAAACAGGCACCACTGGGCCTGAAGGTGACGTCCAAGGCCTTTGGCTTTGGACGCAGGTACCCTAATGTGCAAAATTTTCAGGAATGACGGTGGCGTTGCAGCTGCGCATCTTTTTGGCCACCCTTGTTGCCGGTTTTGCTCATTTCGTTCGCAACAATACTCTTTTAACGGACTGCCAGTTTGAAATATAGTCGATTTACCTTAAAAACCCTGCTGAAATTTCTCATCCTGTGTATCACTCTCTTTGCGTTCGGCTGGCTTATTGTCTATGAACTGCAGGTGCAGCGGCCTGAAAAACTCTATGTGACCAGTTCTGGCAGTGTTGACATGTGTCTCAGCTGCCATAAAGATGAAAAACTTGATCCGGCCCATGATGCCGGGGTTATCGGCTGTGCCCCCTGCCATCTTGGCAACCCTCTGGCTGTCACCAAAGAAGAAGGCCATGTCGGGATGGTTCTCAACCCGGGGGATCTACGCCATGTCGAAAAAACATGTTCGGTTGAAGGATGCCATCCGACGGATGCCCATAAAGTAAAAAACTCCCTCATGGCCACTAACCGGGGGATCCTTGGGACCTTGCTCTATTATTGGGGAGAAAGTGACAGTCAGGATACGGACCTGACCGTCGAAGAACTCCTGCAATCGGATAAGAGTTCGCTGGCCCTCGATTATTATCGAAAACTCTGCGCTACCTGTCACCTCTGGAAACAGAAAAACGATCTTCCCGGTGTCCCTCAGTTTTTCAACGAAAAAGGGGGCGGCTGCTCAGCATGCCACTATGAGATGCCCGGGAGAAACGTCGACGACGAAATACTCATAGCCGATAATGAGTATGTAGAAAAACCCTCCGACAAAAAGATTCATCCTCTGATCACCAAGGGGGTACGAAGTGTCAACTGCGTTCGTTGTCACAACCGCTCCGGCCGAATAGGTCTCTCGTATATGGGGATCTTTGAATCCGAGGGCTACGGTACGCCCTACGAAGAGGGAGGATTGAATACCAGACAGCTGCCGGGCGCCAGATTTTATCTGGAGATCGCCGATGACGTGCACCATGAAAAAGGGATGGAATGTATCGACTGTCATACCCGCAATGAGGTCATGGGCGATGGCACAAGTTATGCGCATTATGAAGAGCAGCTGGAAATTTCCTGTGAGGTCTGTCATTCGGACAATCCGGGAACAACACGAAAAAATGCCACCCTCACCAATCTGGAAAATGAAGATGGCAAGGTGATACTGCTAGGTAAGGTTGATGAGAAGGTGCACCCGGTCAAGACCCCGAAAAAAGGAGTATGTGACTTTGCCCCACATAAACGAGTAAGCTGTGAGGCCTGCCATTCGACATGGGTGGCCCAGTGTTATGGCTGCCATGTAAAACGCGATGCCTCCTTGACCCATCTGGATAAATTGAGTCTTGAAGAAACCCCGGGAATGTGGGAGGAAGGTCGCTCCTATATCCGCTATGAACGGCCGATGCTCGGTGTCTGGCAGGACGATATAGTCATTGTTACGCCCGGTTGCCAGGATATCGTCACCGTGGTTGACGAAAATGGCGAGCTTGAAGAAAGCTTCGACAGGTTTACCATGGCGGCCATCAATCCACACACCACCCAGGCCAAAGGCCGCGACTGCGTCGACTGCCACGCCTCGACCAAAACAGTTGGCTTGGGAGAGGGGAAAATCTTTATGCAAAACGGCGAATTGGTCTTCGAGTCAATTGACCGGGGGATAGTGACAAGTGCCGGTACGACCGTGCCGTTTGATGCATATGTGACTCTGGCCGGGGAACCGCTGCAGCACAGTTCACGCTCGACCCTGCGGCCGTTTGATAAGGGGGAACTGCGGGCAATTCTGCGGGTTGGACTGTGTGTGCGGTGTCATGATCAATATGATGATCCGATATGGAAAGACTATAACGGACAAACCCTCTGCCGTCGTCCGGAGCTTTCTGTCGGTGCGGCGGATGAAGATTTTCCACCAACAAAAGGAGAAAAGGTATCGGAATAGTAAGTGGAAATACTGCTGGTTTAAAAACCCATCAGTTGAAGGCCCTCGAACGCATAGCGCAAAAGAGAGTTCAGCCGGGCAAAATTATTAATGCGGAAATGGCTCGGGCGCTCTGTCAGCTCTCTTTTGAACTGAATAGGCAACTGGGTGTGCTGGTGCATCGATCCGGCAAGATCGAATCTATTATCGTCGGCGATTACGCGCGGATCATGCTGCCGCAGCTGGGCAATATGCGGGCCTCCGGCGGCAGACTGCGTGGGCTGCGACTGGTGCATACGCATCTGGCCGGAGAAGATATCAGCGATGAAGATCTGATGGATCTGCTCTTTTTACGGCTTGATCTGCTTTCCGTCATCAAGATGGATGCGGCAGGGCTGCCGGAAAAAATCTATTCTGCTCATCTGCTGCCTGGGAAACAGGACGGCAAAAACTGGGCCTTTCTGCAGCCGGTACATCCCGCCAACCAGATCGATTCGGTCGATGAGTTGATTGCCGCCATAGAAAGGGAGTTCGGCCTGTATCGCAAGACCAGCCGTATCGACAGCGGACAGGACCGGGCCATTCTTGTCAGTGTCACCACCGAACAGAAGCGCCAGGCGGAAGAGTCTCTGGCCGAACTTGTTGAGTTGGCTGTTTCTGACAATATTGTTGTGCTGGATACTGTCCTGCAGCGAAGCAGCAGGGTCAATCCACGGCTTATTCTCGGCAAGGGCAAACTGGCCGATATCATGATTCGAGCGCTGCAACTCGATGCCAATCTGCTCATTTTCAACCAGGAGCTGAATCCTTCACAGATCCGATCCATTACGCAATTCAGCGATCTGCGGGTCATCGACAGGACGCAGCTTATCCTGGATATTTTTGCCCACCGGGCAATGAGTCGGGAAGGCAAACTGCAGGTAGAGATGGCCCAGTTGAAATACATGCTCCCCCGGCTCTCGACGCGAGACGATGCCCTGTCACGACTGACAGGAGGGATTGGTGCCCGCGGTCCCGGCGAAACAAAGCTGGAGATCGATCGCCGGCGGATCAACGATCGATTAGCCCGCTTGACCAAGGAGCTGAAGAAGGTCAGCGAAGAGAGATATCGGCGCAGGGCCAAGCGACGGAAAAAAGATCTGCCGGTTCTTTCCCTGGTCGGCTACACTAATGCCGGCAAATCGACCCTGCTCAACACCTTGACCAGCAGTGATATTGTCGCCGAAGACAAGCTTTTTGCCACTCTTGATCCGACCAGCAGGCGACTGCGTTTCCCGACCGAACTTGAGGTTATCATAACGGATACCGTGGGCTTTATCAGAAATCTGCCGGCTGATCTTCTCCAGGCGTTCATGGCAACATTGGAAGAATTACAGGAAGCCGATCTGCTCGTCCATGTCGTCGACGTTTCAAACCCAGGTTTTCGGCAGCAGATGGCGGTGGTCGAACAACTCCTTCGAGAACTGGAGCTTGGCGAGATTCCTGTCCTGACCCTTTTTAATAAGATTGATCTGGTTGAGGATCGAGCATTGATAGAGCAGATTGTCAGTAAGGAAGGCATTGTCGTCAGTGCGCTCCAACCGGAATCACTCAGAGAATTTCTCGTTCAGGCGGAAAAACTTATCGGTAAGGAGTTGGATACGCATCTACGGTAGCAGGTAGAAGCCCAGTTCTTTTTCGTATGCCCGGTCCTGCACAAATTCACAGCCGATACGGTTGCCGTTGACGGTTTTGATGATGACTTTTTTAAATAGAGCTGTTTTTTTAGGGTTGTCGAGGGTAAATACCAGGGATCCCTGGTAGCCGACTTTTAAATCATGGACACCTCGAACCTCAATGCAGGCGCCGCCCATGGACAGGTTGATAATCTTTATCTTGCCGCCGCCGATGGCCGGCGGATCAACGTCGTACATGCCCTCGAGCTCGGTAGCTTTGCGGTGGTGACGGCGAAACTCCAGGTGCACTTTAAAGAGATAGCCGCACTTACATTTGACCTTCACGAGATGTTGACGATGACGAAACTGCGCTGCGGATATTGTCTTGGCCGTGTCGCATTGCGGGCAGACGATCATTGCCTCATCGTCTGCTTTGACAAAGGATTTATGGGGAGATATTTCATTGGGCATGCTGGTGTAAACAATTCCTCGGTAATTATTTCTTAATAAACATCCACCAATAGTATATGTGCTAAATCTTAGAAATGCCAAGGATTTATTGGTGTTTCAGTCGTAAATAATTGCCGTGTATCTTTCAAGAATTTCTTCCGTTTCCCGGTCAAGGTCGCCGGCTACCTCGTGAATCTGGTATTCCCGACCACAGCCGGTACATCGCATGCGCACTCTCCGGCACGCGCGATGTACTTCAAGTTTTTCAGCACATTTTTTACATTTCATTGGCTGTTTATCCGAGCATTTGCTCACGGGTGAAAATTGACTCGAGGGTATAACCCGCCTTGGCCAGCGCTGCCGTTCCGCCTTCCTGCCTTTCGACGACGGTCGCTACCAGACCTACTTTAAAGCCGGCGGCTTCTACTCGCTCAATGACTTGCAGAAGTGTTCCTCCCGTGGTGACCACATCCTCAAGCAGGGCAACGGTACAGCCTTCGGGCATGTTTTTCAAGCCTTCGATATAATTACCGGTTCCGTGTCCTTTCGCTTCTTTACGGACAATGAAGGCAGGAATCGGCCGGTGGGCAAGAAAGCTGGCAATGGAGACAGCGGTGACCAGCGGATCGGCACCCAGGGTCATGCCGCCGACCGCCTCGATCGGAGTGGGTGATTTTTGCAACAGTTCAAAAAGCAATTTACCACAAAGGAAGGCCCCTTCCGCCGAAAGAGTCGTCTGTTTGCCGTCGATATAGAAGTCTGACGTCTTGCCGGAAGTAAGGGTAAAAGTGCCTTGTCGATATGATTTTTCAAGGAGAATTTCTTTCAGTCGTTGTCTGTCGTCCATGGAATACTCAATGTAAGTGTTGGTGAAATTGTCATAAATTGTCATTGCTGTAAGATTTGCAGCCGATACTACCTTTTTTTTTACTATGTTTAAAGAAAAAACTGGTAAAGGTTTAAAGAGCAGTGTTAGGCTGTTTCTTTTGTTTTCTTCCCGACGGCGTGATGCCGCCGGATCGATTTTTGCTGCTGCGCTGTTGAATCTGCTGGACGGCTACATGTTTCAAATGTAATTAAACCATAAAAAAACTATAATGGTTTCTTCAACGGTTTCTCTTTTGGAAAACCGGATAGATCTTCAATAGGGGGTAAGTATGTGCGGTATTGTCGGATATTGTGGTCCACGGCGAGTGGTGCCGGTTGTTCTGGAAGGGTTGCGGCGCCTTGAGTATCGAGGCTACGACTCGGCGGGTATTGTTTACCTGCGGGAAGGCAAACTGGTCAAGCACCGGTCGGAAGGTAAACTGTCGCGGCTTGAGGCGATTATCGGCGACGCAATTATCGCTCCCGCCAATATTGGTCTCGGCCACACCCGCTGGGCAACCCATGGTGCGCCGACGACGAATAATGCCCATCCCCACAGCGACTGCACCGGTAACCTGGTTGTTGTGCATAATGGTATCATCGAGAACTATCACTCACTCCGGGAAGAATTAAAGCAGAAAGGGCATGTCTTTACCTCGGAAACCGATACCGAGGTCCTGGCCCATCTGATTGAAGATAATCTCGAAGATGATCTGGTCGTCGCCGTAAAAAAAGCCATCAGCCTGGTGGAAGGGTCCTATGCCATCGGTGTGCTCTGGACCGGCATGCCGGATACGCTCATTGCCGTGCGTAACCAGAGTCCGCTGGTGCTCGGTGTCAGTGATCAGGAGGGTACCTTTCTCGCCTCGGATGTTCCCGCCCTGTTGCCCTATACCAACAAGGTCATCTTCATGGATGATATGGAACTGGCGATCCTCACCGCCGACAGTCATCAGATTTTTTCCCTCATCACCGGCAAGCCGTTACAAAAAGAGATAAAAGTCATCAACTGGAACGCGGCGATGGCCGAAAAGGCCGGCTACCGCCATTTCATGCTGAAAGAGATATTCGAACAGCCCCAGGCAATTACCAATACCGTTAGCGGCAGGATTAATTTGGAAACGGGAGTGGTCGATCTTTCGGAGATCAACCTGCCCCAGGCGGATATCGACAACATTGACCGTATTTTTCTCGTCGCCTGCGGTACATCCTGGCACGCGGCCCTCATCGCGAAATACTGGATTGAAAAATACGCCCATATCTCGGTGGAAGTCGATATCGCCTCGGAGTTTCGCTACCGGCACCTGCTGCTGAGTGAACGGGTACTGACCATTGCTATTTCTCAATCCGGCGAAACGGCCGATACCCTGGCCGGCATACGACGAGCAAAACAGCTGGGTGCAAAAATCATTACCATCTGCAATGTGGTCGGTTCGACCATGACCCGTGAGGCTGATGGGACTATTTACACCCATGCCGGACCGGAAATAGGCGTGGCCTCCACCAAGGCGTTTATTTCGCAGCTGGCGGCGCTGTTTCTCTTTACCTTGTATCTTGGCCAGAAAAAAAAGACCATCAGTGCCGAGCAGAGTATCGAACTCGGCAGGGAACTGATCAATGTCGCCGGTGTTATCGACAATGAACTGCCCCGAATTCAAGAGGAGATGCAGGCGCTTACTGAAAGCTATTACAGCAGCCGTGACTTCTTGTTTATCGGCAGAGGGGTAAATTATCCTATTGCCTTGGAAGGGGCATTAAAACTCAAGGAAATTTCATACATCCATGCCGAAGGCTATGCCTCCGGGGAGCTGAAGCACGGTCCTATTGCCTTGATTGACAAGGATATGCCGGTTTTGGCCCTGGTACCGCAGGATGAGGTCTACCAGAAATCGATTTCCAATGTCGAAGAGATTAAGGCGCGTCAGGGGCGGATTATTCTCATCGGCACGGAAGGGGACGCTCATCTGAAAAATATTACCGATGACGTGATCTATATGCCGAAGGTACACGATGCGATGAACCCGATTCTCTATACCATTCCGGCGCAGCTCCTGGCTTATGAAATAGCCTCAAGACGCGGTTGCGATGTTGATCAGCCACGTAACCTGGCGAAAAGTGTCACGGTAGAGTAGCAGGAAAACAAGCAGGACGGCAAATGCGGCGAGGGGAGTAGTCGATGGCCATATTATTTGTAGCCAAGACCTAAGCCTCTCGCCGGAAGAATTGTCGATCGAGTTGCATGTATTATTCGGCCGGCAGGCGAGTTATTTCGCGAATTTCCGCCGTCTCCGCTCTTTCCGGGATGAGAATCACCTCCTGGCGGAGCGTATCCTCGATATATACCAGGATATCTTTTCTGGTTATTTCAAGGGCAAAAACGGTTCCGCCGCCCATCTCTTTATCTTCCCAGCGATCAAGGATCCAGGCTGTTTTTTCCCGGTTGACAGTCCAGCTCAAGCCTTTTCTGACACCGGTCACCGATCCCCTGTAGGCAGTGACCCGTTCATAGGGAAAAGGGCTACCCTGCTCGTACAGAAGATCGTTATCGCAGTTTTCGAGGAGAAATTTCCAGCTGTCATAGTCACCGGCTGCGGCAAAGGGCGTATTTTTACGGTAAAAGAGTTGTAAAAAAGCTTTTTCCAAACATTTCTGTTGTTTGAACTGTTCAAGATTGTTACGCAAGAATTGAACATGCTCAAGCGGATTCAAAACACCCATGGCTTGAAGAGGATTCTTCTCTCTTTCCAGTTGATCAAGGAGATCTTTGATCTTTTGATCCTGCAGAGCCTTATGGCGTTCCTGCATTTTTTCATTGGTAAAAGAACCGGTAAAGTCATCGGGCGGATAAAGAAAGCGTATTTTATCGAGTTTCCATTGCATATTTTTGCCTCGTTGGTAGATAATCATGATTTTAAACCACCTTTCATCGGAGAGTAAGCCATCTGTTTGCCACATCGAGCATCCGATTGGCAAAACCCCATTCATTGTCGAACCAGCACAGCATTTTGACTAGCTTGCCGCCGCAGACCTTTGTCTGCGTGCCGTCAACAATCGATGAGCGCGGGTCGGTATTGAAATCAACCGAGGCGTGCGGTTCTTCGGTATAGCCCATAAGACCGTCGAGGTGGCCTTGCGCCTCTTCGCGCATGATCTGGTTTACCAGGTCGGCAGTCGTTGCGGTTTTGACATTGATGGACAGGTCCATGACGGAGACGTTGATTGTCGGTACCCGGACATGCAAACACTCGAAACGGTGGGCAAGCTGCGGCATAAGACGATCAATTCCCTTGGCAAGTCCGGTATCAACGGGAATAATCGAATGGAGGGCGCTGCGGGTGAGGCGAAGATCAGTATGATGGTACCTGTCAATAACCGGCTGATCATTCATGGCCGAATGAATGGTTGTTGAAACGCCGTTGATGATACCGAGTTCCCGGTCTAAGAGATTCAAGACAGGAACAACACAATTCGTCGTGCAGGATGCATTCGAGACGACCTGGTGTTCCCGTCGCAACAGCGAGTGGTTGTAGCCGTAGACGATTGTTGCGTCAACGTCGGGGGTGGCGGGGTGCGACAGGAGAATGCGTCTGGCCCCGCTGTGCAGGTGCTTTTCGGCTGTTTTTCTGTCGTCAAACGTTCCGGAACATTCAAAGAGCAGATCAATGTCAAGTTCCAGCCAGGGGAGCATCGTTGGATCGGCTTCGCTAATGATCCTGATTTTGTCGTCTCCGACATAGAGATACTCGTTTTCAAAATGCAGGGGATAGGGAAACCGGCCATGGGTCGTATCGTAACGGGTAAGGTAGGTCAGCGTTTCAATGTCGGCCAGCTCGTTTATGGCGACGATCTTGAATTTCGATTTGAATGGCGTGGAATAGATCGCTCTGAGGACGGACTGGCCGATTCGTCCATAGCCATTTATGGCAACTTTATAGTAATTATCCTGGGAATTCATATCCTGGTTTGACGGTTCCAACCGATAGCTGTATTTGTATTTTTTTGGGAATGTCGAGTCAGGCAACTCATCCTGTCCGATCTCCCAGCCACAGGTGGCCTCTATCATTACTTCGATTTGTCTCGAATAACAACCCGATATTTTTTTCAGGTAAGCCGGCAAATTTGCAGAAATGATGGCATGTTCCCCAAAAAAAATGAAAATAACCCGAAAGGTACCAAAAAAAACTGTTCCCTCGCTGCCCGGCCATGTATGATCTAAAAGGATTGATCGATTCGCCAACAGCATGGAATGAATGACTATAAGAAGATTGGTAAAAGGAGAAATGTATGACGGAACACGGCAGGGTTATCATCAATACCGGCAACGGTAAAGGCAAAACAACAGCGGCGCTCGGAACTGCTTTTCGGGCTCTCGGCTATGGCAAGAAGGTATGCGTCATACAGTTTCTCAAGGGCCAGGGGGAATATGGTGAACGGCGGATGGCGGAAAAACTGGAAAACCTTGACTGGTTTATTTGCGGCAAGGGCTACATTTTTAAAAAAGAAAATATCGAAGAAGATCGGCAGGTCGCCCTCGAGGGGTTTCAGCTGGCGAAAGAAAAAGTGGCCAGCGACCGCTACGATCTGATCATCCTCGACGAAATCACCTATCTGCCCCATTATGACTTTCTGGATGTTGAGAAAATTGTCGAGCTGATTGAGAACAAACCGGAACGCCTGTCCATTATACTGACCGGCAGAGACGCCCATCCGCGACTGGTGGAAATCGCCGATACCGTATCAGGCATTGAAGCGATCAAACACGCTTATGAGCAGGGGATAAAGGCCCAGAAAGGCATTGAGTTTTAGAGGTAAATAACATGACAAGGCAAGGTGCTTTGTACGGAATACGCGTTCTCGATCTTTCCCGTATGCTTCCCGGGCCCTATTGTTCGATGATTCTTGCCGATCACGGTGCGGAAGTGATTGCTGTCGAAGATCGAAAATTTCAGGGAGACGGGCTGTTTTTTAACGATCTCAACCGCAATAAACAGCATATGTCTCTCAACCTGAAGACTCAGGAAGGACTGGAGATTTTCTTCAAGCTGGCGGAAAAAGCCGACGTTATTCTCGAGGGATTTCGCCCCGGGGTGGTGCAGCGTCTCGGCGTTGATTACGAAGCCGTCCGGCAACGTAATCCGCGAATAATTTACTGTTCGATAAGCGGTTATGGGCAGACCGGGCCGCTACGTGATAGAGTCGGACATGATGTCAATTATATCAGCAATGCAGGGGTGTTGAGTCTTATCGCTGAGAAGGGCGGCAGACCTGTTATCCCAGGGGTGCAGATAGCCGACATCTCCGGCGGCAGCATGAACGCAGCGGTCGGCATCCTCCTTGCCCTTTTTGCCAGGGAAAAAACCGGTACGGGCCAATATATTGATATCTCCATGACCGATGGCGTGGTCGGCCTGCTCTCGCTGCCCTATTATTTTTCCATGTTGACCGGGCAGACCCAGCAGGCCGCCGATATGATGCTGTCCCATCGCTATGCCTGCTACAATACCTATGAGACAGCAGACGGCAGATTCGTCTCCATCGGCGCCGTTGAAAACAGGTTCTGGAAAATACTCTGCCAGCAGCTTGACCGCCCGCAGTATATCTCTTTGCAGTATGACGATCAGCAACGAGAAAAAATCATCGAGGATTTTCGGGGGCTGTTCCTGCAAAAAACCATGGCTGAATGGGATGGGCAACTGGCGAAACTGGAGGTCTGTTTTTCCGTGGTAAAGAATCTTGCGGATATCCTGACGGATCCACTTTTTCGTCAACGGGAAATGGTGCACAGTTACCAGGGAGACAGCGGCGAGGAAAAATACGGCTTCGGTATTCCGGTGAAACTGAGTGAGACGCCAGGTGCAATCAAGACCAGACCGGCGGGATTTGGCGAGCAGACACGAAAAATTCTTGAAGAAACAGGCTATTCAACCGAACAGATTGACATTTTTTTTGCTGGTGGCGTGGTATAAATCCCCTGCCTCCAGGAGGGAGGACAGGGGATTAAAACAAAAGGTTGGCGGCTCCTAACCTTCTGAAAGTGAAGCCAGCAGATATTCCCGGTTGAGCCGGGCAATATTGCGAATGGAGATGCTTTTTGGACATACTGCTTCACATTCTCTTAAGTTGGTGCAATTGCCAAAGCCTTCTTTATCCATGGTGGCAACCATGTCAAGTGCTCGCTGCTTACGTTCAGTCTGGCCCTGCGGCAGCAGACAGAGCTGCGACACCTTGGCGCTGGTAAAAAGCATTGCCGCACCATTGGGACAGCTGGCGACGCAGGCGCCACATCCGATGCAGGCTGCGGCATCCATGGCCAGCTCAGCTTTCTGGGCGGGGATGGGGATGGCATTGCCGTCGGGCGTTCCGCCGGTGTTGACGGAAACATAACCGCCGGACTGAATGATGCGGTCGAAGGCCGATCTGTCAACAAGAAGATCTTTTCTAATGGGAAATGCGCGGGACCTGAAGGGCTCGATAACCAGGGTGTCGCCGCTTTTAAAGTTGCGCATATGCAATTGGCAGAGTGTGACCTCTTTTTCCGGCCCATGGGCGACACCATTGACCATCGTGCCGCACATACCACAGATGCCTTCCCGGCAGTCGTGGTCGAACGCAACAGGGGCAATGCCCTGTTTGGTTAATTTTTCATTGAGAACATCAAGCATCTCCAGAAAAGACATTTCGGTTGAGATCTTATCCAGAGCATAGGTCTCGAATTTTCCCGGAGAATCACTTTTTTTCTGTCGCCAAATTTGTAAATTAAGATCTATATCACTCATAGTAGTATGTAAGTTAGAAGTTTAAATTAGTCGTTTGATCCGAATAAACGGGATTTTTAATAATATCCCTTGAGCCATAAACGCTTACCAGATCACTTATAGCTTCTCTGGCTAGGAGTGACATTTTCGAAGACAAGTTGTTCCTTGTGCATGACTGGTTCCGCGGCTTCGCCCTTGTGCTCCCAGACGGAAACGTGAGAGAAATTCGCATCATCACGCTTTGCCTCGTTGTCTTCGGTCTGGCTTTCTTCACGAAGATGACAGCCGCAGGATTCTTCTCGAGCCAAAGCATCTCGAATCATGATTTCGGCAAATTCGAGAAAATCCGCGACACGGCCTGCGCGTTCCAGCGATTGATTAATTTCTTTCGGGTCGCCGGGGATATAAACGCTGTCCCAGAACTTGTTTTTTATTTCCGGTAATTTGGCAAGGGCGGCTTCGAGGCTTTGCTTGTTTCGTGCCATGCCGCAGTTATCCCAGAGCAGTTTGCCGACTTCCTTGTGGATTTCGTCGACGGTAACTTTGCCTGACGGTCCGCCGCTGCTGTTTTTCAACAGCTTGCTGATACGATTTTCCACCTCTTGCTGCGCTTCTTTAAAGGCGGCATCATCGGTCGATACTGCTTTGAGGCTATTGCTGCCGAGATAATTCGCAACGGAAGTGGAAATGACGAAGTAGCCGTCGGCCAGTCCCTGCATCAGCGCACTGGCGCCGAGACGGTTCGCACCATGGTCGGAGAAATTACATTCTCCCAGGGCAAAGAGGCCGGGGATTGTCGTCATGAGATTGTAGTCAACCCAGAGACCACCCATGGTGTAGTGGACGGCAGGATAGATCATCATAGGTTCTTTCAGCGGGCTGCTGTCGGTAATCTTTTCGTACATCTGGAACAGATTGCCATATTTTTTCATGATCGTTGCCTGACCATCCCGCTTTATCGCATCGGCGAAATCAAGATAGACGGCAAGTTTGGTGCTGCCGACGCCTTTGCCGAGGTCACATTGTTCCTTGGCATTTCTGGACGCCACATCGCGAGGAACAAGATTGCCGAAACTGGGGTATTTGTTTTCAAGGTAGTAGTCTCTGTCGGCATCCGGAATGTCATTTGGATGGCGCTTATCGTTGACATCTTTTGGTACCCATACTCTCCCATCATTTCTCAGGCTCTCACTCATCAGGGTAAGTTTTGACTGGTAATCGCCATGGACCGGAATGCAGGTAGGGTGGATCTGGACAAAGCTTGGGTTGGCAAAACCGGCGCCTTTTTTATGTGCCCGCCAGGCAGCAGTGACATTTGAGGCCATGGCATTGGTGGAGAGAAAATAGGCATTGCCGTAGCCGCCGGTTGCCAGCAAGACCATGTCGGCGGAATATTTTTCAATTTCTCCGGTGATGATATTGCGGGTAATGATTCCTCGTGCTTTACCGTCGACCAGGACAATTTCCATCATCTCCCGCCGGTTGTACATGGTAACGCGACCGGCATGAATCTGCCGGGAGAGAGCACTGTAGGCGCCAAGCAGCAATTGCTGTCCGGTTTGCCCCCGGGCATAGAATGTGCGGGATACCTGAGCGCCGCCAAAAGAGCGATTCGCCATGGTTCCACCGTATTCGCGTGCAAAGGGGACACCCTGGGCAACACATTGATCGATGATATTGTTGCTGACCTGGGCAAGTCGATACACATTTGCTTCACGGGACCTGAAGTCGCCACCTTTGATGGTGTCATAGAAAAGACGATGCACCGAGTCGCCATCAGTTTGATAGTTTTTGGCCGCGTTGATACCACCTTGGGCGGCAATGGAGTGCGCGCGGCGGGGGCTATCCTGAATACAAAATGTCTGTACCTGATAGCCTTGCTCGGCAAGTGTCGCGGACGCCGAAGCACCTGCAAGACCGGTACCGACGATAATTATTTTAAATTTTCTGCGATTTGCCGGATTAACCAGTTTGCTGTTGAATTTATGGTTGTCCCATTTTTCACTAAGAGGACCAGCGGGAATGTTCGAGTTGAGTTCCATGTTCTGTACCTTTCCTAAGTCGATGGCAGGCTTTCTACCTGACAGTTGAATTATAGTAACTTAACCTGGGATATGGCGGCAACTATCAATACGATGCACCAAGGCCGGTCATGAAGTAGAGGGCGATTGCACCGAAAAACAGGAGAAAAAAAGCCGGTACGATAAGGGTAAGTTTGGCAATGCCGTTGTTGTATCGCGGGTGATTGATGCCAAATGTCTGCAACATGCTCCAGAAGCCATGGCTGAGATGCAGGGCAAGAGCACAGAAGGAGAAAATGTAAAAAAGTGAATAAAAGAAATTACTGAGATATTCTTTTACCAGTTGTGAAACTTCCATGTCGGCAGGGCCAGTGTTGAAGCTAAAGACATGAATAATCATAAAAAGCAGTATTAATAGTCCCGTATAAGGCATCGTTTTCGAGGCGAAGGAATTTTCTACCACTCTGGTGTTGATGGCGTATCGATTGCCACCGGCTGCTCGGTTTTGCAGAAAGAGATTAATGCCGAATCCGATGTGAAGAAGCAATATGGCGAGGATTCCCAGGCCGAACAAAAGAACAACAACCGGCAGACTATGCAGTGCATTCGCATATGTCTGAAAGGCGTGGCTGCTGATAAAGATAGCGGCATTACCTAGTGCATGCGTACACAGAAAAAGGATGAGCAGCAATCCTGAGACTGCCATGATAATTTTTTTTCCAATCGATGATGCGATAAATTTAATTGGCCACATATCTTTTCCCTTAGATTGAATGAAGAATGAAATATAACGGGGTGGAACCGGAGCAATTCCCCGCGTGAGGAAGAATTGTCATCCGGGTGTCGACATCCACGTTATACAGTCCAAAAACGGTTAATGCCTCTAATATGATTACTGTTACAACGATTACTTATTTTTATGAAGTTGTTTTTACTGAATAACTTGTTGTAATTATTTCTAGACAGCTGTTGAATTTCGAGGAAACGACAATCCATAAAAAAACTTCGTTACCCTTTGTGTTTTTTTTATCTACCTGAAATAGTACAATAAATACAGGAAACGTAACTTAGGTCTGCAAATAACAGAACAATGTTACCATATCTTTTAAGGGATATGGTGATAATTTTCAAGAGGAAAATCGTCGGGTACTCTAGAAAAGTGAAGAGAGTTATTTAATTAATTGGAATAAAAAGGCATAAAAATATTTTTCGCTCGTTGCTTGGGTTGCTGTGAAGTTGCTGTTCACCCCCTTTTGAATCTTCCTTCCTGGCAGAAACTGTGCCGTCGACGGGATAATTCATAACGTTGTTCTTTTTATCGTCATAGCGTATCGCCACCGTCATTCCGGACTTGATCCAGAATCGGCTGATCCTCCGACAAACGCCATCTTCACCGCGTTTTATCAAGACTCCTCTTCAATTGAGCCGTCATTTTGTCGTCAAAAGGATTCCAGTTCACGCATTATTTCCAGGTGTTCCAGTTTGTCGATGTAGTAGGTTGCATCTTCGCGCAGGTCAATGTGTTTTGTTTTGAGGGAAACTTCTGTTCCCTTAAAGCAATCAAAAACCAGCGAATCCGCGGCAAGGTCAAAATGATGTGCGGTGATAATGACAAAATCACGCCCATAGGCTCGGAACAGGAGTGCCTCGGGGAAGCGAGACTGCAATTCGGCGGCGAATTTCGTCATGAGCAGGTTCCCCTGTTCCCAGCCCAGCCGTTTATTATACAGTTCCAGGTCGTTGATGTAAAAGCTGTGCAGGCAGTGATAGTCGCGCAGGGTCTGGTCGCTGTGCAGCATGATCTGCAGATAGTCCTCATTGTAAAGGCCAGTCAGCTTGTCGCCGAAAAAGTACGAGAAGCGGCGCTGTTCCATGTCGTTTTTCGGCAGTTGGCTGATGGACTCGGGGATCGCCACATTCCGCAGTACCTTCAGTCCGGCGGCGACGACTTCGGGGTCGAACTGGCTGCCGCTGAGTGTTTTCAGCTCCTGCAGGGCTTCATCGATGGTCTTTCTCGGCTTGTAGATGCGGTTGGTGGTCATGGCATCAAAGGAGTCGGCCACAGTCATAATGCGCGAGAGTAAGGGAATAGCCTTGCCCTGCAGGCGATCTGGGTAGCCCATACCGTCCAGACGTTCATGATGATGCCGGATGATGTCGGCCAGCTCCTTGTACATAGGGATGCCTGCCAGCATGTCGGAACCGGCGGAGGCATGGAGTTTGATTAATTCGTAATCAAGAGGAGAGAGAGTACCCGGCTTGAGCAGCACCGAATCAGGGGTGGCTATTTTACCGATATCATGCAGGATTGCCGCTTGGTGCAGGAAGTCGATTTCTTCTTCGGCCATGCCCATCTCTTCAGCCAAAAGCCTGCTGTAGCGTGCCACCCGAAGAGTGTGGCCGGCGGTATAGGTATCACGCTGATCGATCATTGCGGCAAAGGATAAAATGGTTTTTTCATAATTTTCCGCACGCTCCCGCTGCAGATTGGCCACCTGTTCCCGCTGCCGAAACGAATGGACGGCAAAGCCAATGTCACCGGCCAGTTCCTCGAGCATGGCGATCTCTTCCTGCTCAAATCCCTCCAGGCGCATGGTATAGACGCAGAGTGCCCCAAGGGGAGGCGTATATTTGTCGGCACGCAGCGGTAGGGCGACGACGGCACGGAATTTATTGGCATTGGCTTGGTCAAGCCAGGGGGTAACGGTACTTTGTTCCCCTTTTTTGACGAGAACCACGGTTTGGTTGTGCACTATGCATTGGGCTGTGGCAGATAAGGCGAATGGACTTGTGGCATCATGGGGATTATAGGGGAGCTTGTCGGGCAGAACAATAGACTCGTCGGTGGTGTAAATGGCGTCGATCAGGCCATCCTGCAGCAGGCCGATCCAGCTGTAGCCGTAATGGCTGTGCGTGCCCATCGCTTCGCATGCGGCGTACAGCAGCGATTGCAGGTTGGAGGCGGTCAACAGCAAGCCGTTCACTACGGCTACCGTCTGCATGATTTCCCGAAGATACAGTTCCTGGTCAAGCAGGGTGTTGATCTTGCTCGTCCTTTCGACAACCTTGGCCTCAAGTGTTGTGTTCAGTTCGTCCAGCTGGTTTGTCTTCTGTCGCAGGCGCTTGTTTAAATGTAAAATATAGAGGGAAGTCAGAGCAACTATGCTGACAATAAAGAGCATCAGTGCAAGTTGTCGCCAATAGCGTCTGATAACGTCGCTGAGAGTGAACTGGCCGAAATTCTTATAGGGTCCGATGCGCAGGTCGAGCAGACAATCGTGCACCGATTGGTAGTTGAGCGGCACGGTCCAGCCCGCGCTCTTGCTTGCTTTGGCGGCGGGATCGCCGCTGTCCATGGCCAGCAAGGCAGAAGCGACTCGCCGGGCGAGATCAACGGGCGTTGTTTTAAGAGCCGCCATGGGCCATTCCGGATACAGGGTTGTGCTGATTTTGAAAGGAAAATCAGCGACATGCTGTTCGTTGAGGATGCGGAATTCGTCCAGTCTGATGCTGCCGGCTTCGGCCATACGCTCCAGGGTGTCGGTACGGACCGTTCCCGCATCGACCGTACCGTTTCGCACGGCATTGACGACGGCATCATGGGTGTTGCCGTACTCCAGGGAGGCAAAAAAGCGCAGTGGATCTATACCGAGGCGGTGCAGTTCGCGCCAGCAGGCAATCCAGCCGCCGAAGGATCGAGGCTCAACTGCCATGAATTTGCGATCGCGCAAATCGCTGAGTTGGGCTATATCCTTGCGGTCGACCCGGCTAAAGATGACACCGCCGAAAATGGTTGTCTGCTGGTGTGGCAGGTTCTGGTTGATCAGGGTGGCTATGCGATTCACGCCGTAAAGCTTCTCAAGCTCGACGTAAAAAGCCGAATTGGCCAAGACGAATTCGATATGTCCTTCTCGGACGGCATCGTGGATTTCAGTGAAATCGAGCGGCACTATGTGAAATTGATAGCCGGGCAGGCGGGCAGTCAGATAATCGGCGGTGGCGGTCCATTGCTCGAAAGCCATTGCCGAGCCGCGTTTTGCGAGCAGGCCGATTTGAACCTCTTGCGCGGGCTGTGCGTGTGTATCGGGGGGCAGGACGAAAACAACCAGAAATATAAGGAAAATAATAGGGTTCCGATTATACCGTATCCATGCATCACATTTTCGTGGCCGTTTGATCATGGCTAACTCCACCAGGGGGTTGTATGGATGCCCCTTGTGCGTTTTTTGAGTCAACTGTCTTTGTCTTGATAAGCACAAATACTACTCACTGAGCTCCATTTCTCAAGGGCAAACTTCTTTTCAGGTAATCTAATATACCAAAATAATATAAATATTGTGCTCCAGGGAAAGCGTCGGAGAATGTTTATCGCCAGACAACTAGGCATAGAATTTGTAACCGTTCACCGGGAATAGCAAGATGCTCGAATAACCATCGGTTTGTAAACGTTTACTAGAATTTTATGATTGGAGAGGGAGTAAGAGGGAAAGACGTTGATGCGAGCGGTCATGCGTTATATTATGTTGCTTCAGCCAATGGGAACATCTCAAAAAAAATGACAAAAGATGATTCAACAGGACGAAGGCAGAATGTTCTCGACCTTTGGTCTTTTTGCCATGAGTTGGGATAAACGGCGATAAATCCAGGGGGGCAAGCCGATGGAAACTTCTTATCTCGCGGCCGCAAGCTCAGGTCTGCTCGCTCGGCGCATTGACGAGAGTCGGC
Source organism: uncultured Desulfopila sp. (assembly GCA_964412665.1). GTDB lineage: Bacteria > Desulfobacterota > Desulfobulbia > Desulfobulbales > Desulfocapsaceae > Desulforhopalus_A. The sequence goes on along the minus strand of CAYPPR010000013.1, from coordinate 18,038 downwards.
GGCGGCTGAAAAAATGTACCTTGTGCCCACGCCGGTGCAAAGTCGATCGTCTGGCGGGCAAGGTCGGCCTGTGCCGCACCGGCACCTTGGCAGAGATTGCCAGCTATGGACCGCATTTTGGGGAAGAAGCGGTGCTGGTCGGGGAGCATGGTTCCGGAACCATTTTTTTCTGCGGCTGCAATCTGCTCTGTGTGTTTTGCCAGAACTACGATATCAGTCATCCGCAAACGCACAGCTGTCTTTCAGTCGATGACCGGCGCCTCGCCCAGATCATGGTCGAGCTGCAGGAGCAGGGTTGCGGCAACATTAATCTGGTCACCCCCAGCCACGTCGTGCCGCAGATTCTTGCGGCACTGGCCACGGCTATTGAGCATGGTCTTACGGTGCCGCTGGTCTATAACAGCGGTGGGTATGACAGTGTTGCCACGCTGCAATTACTCGATGGCATCATCGATATCTATATGCCGGATTTTAAGTTCTGGAGTGCTGAATCCGCCAGGCGATATGCCGCGGCTGCCGATTATCCGGAAATAGCCCGGCAGGCCCTGCGCGAGATGCAGCGGCAGGTCGGCGATCTGCAGATCAATGCCCAGGGGCAGGCGCAACGCGGACTGCTGGTGCGACACCTGTTGATGCCGGGTGGCTTTGCAGAGACGGACGCGATTCTTCGGTTTTTGGCGGAAGAAATATCAATCAACTGTTATGTAAATATCATGGATCAGTATCGACCGGCCGGCAGAGCCGATGAATTTGCCGAGCTTGCGGCGACGATTTCAGCTGCAGAGTACCGGCAGGCCATGCAGCGGGCGGAACAGTATGGCCTGACACGGCTTGATCGGCGTAATTTTGCTGATCTGCTCTGGCATTTGCTGGATAAATGATGGGTGCCTACCGCCGTTACCTATCTGTTCTGGAAATGGGGAGGGAGAGTATCATGCATAGAATACGACAAATATTATCTCCTCTGTTTGTCGGCATATCTGCTGCGGTCATATGGCTTCTGTTCATACCCCTGGCTGGTATCGGTCAGGATACCAGCCAGGACAACACTCGCATTGTCATAGATACCAAAGCGCTCACTCTGCAGGTCTGGCAAGGTGACCGGAAAATGCTCACTTTCCCGGAAATTGCTATCGGGCGGTACGGCGCGTCCGCCGACAGGCGAAGGGGAGACAACCAGACCCCTCTCGGCCATTTCAGCATTGCCTGGATAACCGACAATACTTCCTTTTATCGATTTTTCGGTCTTCGCTATCCAAGTAAAGACTATGCCGAGCGGGCATTTAAGGCTGGCCATCTGGATGAGAAGACATGGGATACAATCCGCCGGGCTCTAGTTGCCGGACGTCTTCCCCCGCAGGACACCATCCTTGGCGGCAATCTGGGCATACACGGTATAGGCAAGGGTGATCTCAATGTTCATCGACAGTACAACTGGACGAATGGCTGTGTTGCCTTGACCAACGAGCAAATTGACCGTCTTACGGTCTGGGTTACCATCGGCACCCCGGTTGAAATACGCTGACGCCGATTTTTTACTCTCTAACAGAAAAAAGGATAGCCTGTCTTCTCCGCGCGTATTAATATTGGTAGAAAGTCTTTGAGTGTCGCTTTGATGTCATTGGAAATTGCTGGAAAGACTAACCCATCAAGTAAACCGAGGAGGACTTCACATGAAACAGATTGCTAAACTGCTCGTTCTATTCTTTGTACTTGGCCTTGCAGGTTGTGCTACGACCAAGGATGTGGATGCATTGAGAGCCGAGGTGGAGCAGGCCAATGCCACGGCCGATGCGGCCATGACGACGGCTTACGAGGCCAACGTTATCGCCCAGGAAGCCAGGGGAATCGCCCAGGATGCCAGGGCTACTGCCCAGAAGGCCAATGCTACAGCCGAAACCACGGAAAACAAAGTCGACCGGATGTTTAAAAAGGCCATGTATAAATAAAATTCAGGATCTCAAAAAGTAAAGCCATCCGAGACAAAAGTGGTGATGGGAGTCGGCATGCCGGTCTGGTCACGCAGCGCTTGTTTGATGGCTTTTACATCAAGTATAGCATCCATGTCTTCGATTTCGTCGAAGATCATAGCATAAGCCATGCTTTGTAAATCCTGATTTTTTTCCGGATCTTCTTCCATCAAGGGATGAATCTCGATAAAAAGGGTCTTGTCACGCCAGCCGAGCTTAATCGGCTGGTTGACAAGCTGCACCATCGTATGTAGCGGTACCAGGGGAAAAAATTCCTCGATATCCTCTGGGTACATGCGCACACAGCCATGAGTCACCCGCATACCCACGCCATAGGGTTTATTGGTGCTATGGATCAGGTAACCGGGGATACTCAGACGCAATGCATAACCGCCAAGAGGATTGTCGGGACCGGGCGGTACGACATCGGGTAATGGCTCTCCGGCGACAATTGCTTCCTGCTTAACAGATTCGGGTGGAAACCAGGAGGGATCGCGATCTTTTCTTACAATCCTGGCTTTGCCTAAAGGTGTTTTCCAGTCCATCCGGCCGACACTCACCGGATAGGTTTTTACCATCGGCTTTTTTTCCAGGTCATCTTCGTAAAAATAATAGAGGCGCATCTCGGGCAGGTTGAGCACGACCCCCTTTCTTTCGGCACGGGGAAGAATATACTCGCCGGGGAGAACAATCTCCGTGCTCTTGCCGGGCAGCCAACGATCAACACTGGGGTTCGCCAGCAGAATCTCCTGCTGGCCGAGATCGTACTGACGGGCAATATCGAGCAAGGTGTCCTGGGGGAGGGATTTAACAGTTGTCGTAAAGCCGATAAGGTCAACATCTGTCGGAGGCATTGGATGCGTCGTCGCCGGGAGTGGCGATGATACTCCGATCAAAAGAACAAAAAGAAGACATGGTAGAGCGGCGAACATCCTGCGAAAAGGTAGCTGAAAAGGCAGTACACTGGAATAAAATGAAAAATGAGCCATTGCTGATAGAGTTCCAAGGTTGAAAGAGGAGGGGATGTAAATCGTTTCTCGTGAAGATTTACCATAATTTCTTTTTCCCAACGCGCCATTTTTTTTAGCACCCATGTGGGGCTTTTTAGATCCTGTCATAAACCCATTTGCCGACGAAAAATGGACCCAACTAGCCGGTATTTTATACTTGAGTCGCTATTTAATAACCTTGCGATTATGTATGGATTATGTAATGTATAAGTGAATTTGATAAATAAAAAATTCCAAGGGGATACCCGCCTTCACAAAAATATTGTCCAGTTAAATTATTGAGCATGCACCAGCTAGAACTCGCGATTTGGAGAAATCTATGACGCAGCTGATTGTTTCTGATGTGACGCTTACCTTCGGCGGATTAAACGCACTCTCCAATGTCGATATCACTATCGAGCCTGGGCTCATCACTTCGATTATCGGTCCCAACGGGGCCGGTAAAACAAGTATTCTCAATTGTATTTCCGGTTTCTATCATCCCACCAAAGGTCAGATTGTCTACGGCGAACGTACCCTGACCCATGCCTCACCACATCAGATTTCCAATATCGGTATAGCCCGAGCCTTTCAGAATCTTGAGTTGTTTCGCGGTCTGTCGGTGCTTGATAACCTGCTCCTGGCCCGTCATCAAAACCTGCGTTATTCCCTCCTGCAGGCAATCATCTTCTTTGGCAAGGCGTCGCGTATGGAGGCCGAAAATCGTTCCTACGTCGAAAAAATTATCAATTTCATGGAGCTGGAGCCCTACCGGAAAAGCATGGTCGGCAACCTGAGCTACGGGGTGCAGAAAAGGGTGGAGGTCGCCCGGGCCCTGACGCTGGCGCCGAAACTGCTGCTGCTCGATGAACCGATGGCCGGAATGAATATTGAGGAAAAAGAAGACATTGTCCGTTTTATTCTTGATTTAAAGAAAGAATGGGACGTGACGGTGGTGCTGGTGGAGCATGACCTGGGGGTGGTCATGGATATTTCCGACCAGATCTATGTTCTCGATTTTGGGGAACTCATTGGTTCGGGAACACCGCAGGAAGTTGCCTCCGATCCGCGAGTGATTGAAGCCTATATTGGAGAAGAGTAATTGGAGAAGAGTAATTGCCTATGGAAAATCAAGACCATCTCGTCAAACACACCATTCCGCAGCTGCTGCGATGGCGGGTAAAGGCGACCGGCAAGAAGGTTGCTTTACGGGAAAAGGATTTTGGCTGCTGGAACAGCTATACCTGGGATGAGTACTATGCGTACGTGCGCAAGGTCGGCCTCGGTCTGCTCAAGATCGGTTTTGCCAAAGGTGATAAAATTGCCATCATCAGTGATAATATCCCGGAAACGCTGTACATGGCTATCGGCGCGCAGGCCGTTGGCGGTATTTCCGCGGCCATCTATCAAACCAGCCTGCCCGATGAGATCGGCGGAATTCTCGAATATCTTAACGTCGGCATTGTCTTCTGCAGCGATCAGGAGCAGGTTGATAAAGTGGCCGAGGTACGGGACAGGATTCCCGGGGTCAAGAAGGTCATTTATGAGGATCCCCGGGGTATGCGAGGGTATCAGACAGATAACTGGTTCATGTCCATTGAAGAGCTGTATGTCCTCGGCGAAGAAACACATGACAAGGTTCCGGAGCTGTTTAACAACCTGGTTGACGAAGGCAAACCCGACGATGTCTGCCATCTGTGTCTGACTTCCGGTACCACCGGACTGCCAAAAGGCGCCATGCTGACCCATCGAAATTATATCAACATGGGGCTGCAGATCACTAAGGTCGATCCCTTGGAAGAGACCGATGAATATCTGTCGTTTCTGCCTTTTGCCTGGATCGGCGAGCAGATGAACTCTTTCGGCGTGGCCATGGCCACCGGCATCGCCGTCAATTTCCCGGAATCGGTGGAGACCAGCATGAGTGATCTCAAGGAAATCGGGCCGCATTTCATGTTTGGTGCGCCGCGGATCTATGAAAATATCCGCTCGCAGATCTGGCTGAAAATAAATGAATCCTATTGGCTGAACCGTACCTTCTATAATTATTTCATGAAAATAGGCGAAGAGGCGGCGGGCTATCGCATGACCGGCAGGACCATGCCCGGCAAACTTCGCTTTCTCGCCTGGCTTGGCAAACAGATCATCTTTCGGCCGCTGGTCAATCAGATCGGCCTGCTGCGTTTGCGTCGGGCCTATACCGGCGGCGCGGCCCTCGGCCCGGAACTCTTTACCTTTTATCAGGCCATCGGCGTCAACTTAAAACAGATCTACGGCCAGACGGAGATTGTCGGTATCGCCTATATGCACCGGGATGGCGATGTTCGACCGGATACGGTGGGCAAACCACTGCCGGGGACGGAATGCAAAATATCCGAGGAAGGGGAGATTCTGTCGCGGTCCGCCTCGGTCACCCCCGGCTATTATAAATTGCCGGAGAAGACCGCCGAATTGCTTGAAGGCGGCTGGCTCCATTCGGGCGATGCCGGCTATATCGATGAAAACGGCCACCTGGTGGTCATCGACCGGATTTCCGACGTCATGCATAATAAAAACGGCGAGATGTTCAGCCCGATGTTCCTGGAAAACCGCCTGAAGTTCAGTCCCTACATTAAGGAAGCGGTCATCTTCGGCGACCAGAAAGACTATGTCGCGGCGTTGATCAACGTTGACCCCATTGTCGTTGGCAAATGGGCCGAGGACAAGGGCATATCCTTTAGTACCTATATGGATCTTTCCCTGCAGCCGGAGGTTGCCGAGTTGATTAAGGGTGCGGTCGAGTCAATTAATTTGAATAGTGAAAAGCCGCATTTCAAGATCAGGCGCTTTGCCATCCTCTATAAGCTGCTGGATATGGATGACGGCGAATTGACCAAGACCGGAAAAATCCGCCGCAAGTTTGTCCGTGAAAAATACAATGATCTTTACGAAGCACTGTATGACGAAGCTATAACCGAGAAAAAGGTGGCGGCCTTTTATCAGTATCAGGACGGCCAAACAACAACGGTTGATACAACCATCCACTTTTATACAATGGAAGGGGACTAATGAGCTATTTTTTTCAACTGGTAGTCAGCGGTACTGTTGTCGGATCGATTTATGCCCTGTCCGCCCTCGGCTTTGTGCTTATTTACAAGTCGAGCCGGGTGCTGAATATTGCCCATGGGCAGTTCATCGCTGCCGGGGCTTTTATCACCTATGCCCTGACCGTCTGGGCGGGTATTCCGATCTATGTCTCTTTTCCCGCTAGCATGGTGGCGACTTTTTTCCTGGCGATGAGTGTCGAAAGGATCTTTCTGCGGCGCTTGATCGGCGAGCCGATTATTTCCGTGATCATGGTCACCATCGGCCTGATGTCCATTCTTGACGGCCTGATATATCTGACCCCCTTTGGCACGGAGAATTTCTCCTTTCCACCATTCCTGCCGACTACGCCGATTGGTTTTGCCGGGGTCTCTATTTCCTGGACGCAATTGGTGGGGGTCGTCACCACCTTTACCTTGATTGCCTGTTTTACCTGGTTCTTTAAAAAATCAACGGTCGGTATCTCCATGCGGGCGGTCTCCGACGATCAGCTAGCGGCCATGTCCATCGGCATTTCGGTACCCCGGGTCTTTGGTCTGGCCTGGGCGATGGCCGGATTGAGTGCCGCTGCCGCCGGTGGCGTCATCGGCAACATTACCGGCTTGAACTTTGATACCCTGCACGCCTTTGGCATTGTTGTTTTTCCGGTGGTTATTCTTGGCGGCCTGGATTCAATTCTCGGCGCGGTTGTCGCGGGGATAATCATGGGGCTGATCCAGCAATTTGCCGGTGGATATCTTGATGGTCACTGGGGACTGAACGGTACGGGGGAGGTAATGCCGTATATCATTCTGCTGGTCATTCTGCTTTTTAAACCCCATGGCTTATTCGGCATACACGAAATAGAACGGGTATAAACTATGTCAGCAAATCGTTGGTTGGCTACAGGCAACTATTTTACCTCCTACCGGGAAGAGCAACGGATTTTTTTCACCAGCCTGGACAGGACGGCGATGATTGTTTTCATCTTCGGCCTTTTTATCTGGCCTTTCTTCATCGAGGTCGGCAACAAATATATGCTGGTGATCGACAACATCCTCATCGCCGTCATTGCCGTGATGGGATTGAATCTGGTCACCGGCTTTGCCGGTCTTATCTCAATCGGTCATGCCGCCTTTGTCGGGGTAGGGGCCTACACAATTGGTTCTTTTGCCCGGGTACTGGGGGACAGCCACCTGCTTTTGACCCACGCCTGGCCGCTACTCATCCTTGTCGCCGGCGTGATGGGAGCGGTTTTCGGCGCCATCGTCGGCCTGCCCGCTCTTCGTCTAAAACATCTCTATCTGGCCATCGCCACGCTTTCCTTCCAGATGATATTTGAGTGGACGATGAAATTCATGGATTTTTTCAACCAGGGCCAGACCATATCCGTTGGTCGGGTGTTCTGGATAACCGGCGAGGTGTCACGCAAGGACCACTATCTCTTCTGGTATTATGCAATTTTGGTGGTGATTGTCCTCGTTGGCTTTTCGGTGCGGAATCTGCTGCGCACGCGCTACGGCCGTTGTCTTATCGCTGTGCGTGATAATGACCGGGCGGCGGACGCCATGGGCATGCACCCGGGTCTTACCAAAGTATATGCTTTTGCCTTGGCCGGTTTTCTCGCTGGGGTGGCGGGGGCCTTACATGCCTATCTGTATCGTGGCGTCGGGGTCGAATCCTTTACCCTGCATCACTCCATCAACTATCTGGCCATGGCTATTGTCGGCGGGCTTGGCACGCTGCCCGGTTCTTTTATGGGGCCGCTGGCGATAAAGATGCTCGATATGCAGGTTGAGCAGCTTGCCGAGTGGGCAAGCAGCCATTTAACCTTTGCCGCAAATCTTGCCACGGCTCTTAAACCGCTGAGCTTTGGCCTCGTTATCGTACTCTTTCTGATGTTTGAACCCCGCGGCATTGCCAACTGGTGGCGTATCGCGCGGTCCTATGTCAAGCTGTGGCCATTCAGGTATTAAGCCCGGTACTCAACCCAAGGAGGAAAAATGAAAAAGGACAATTTGACCAGGTGGATGTTTCTATTGGGAGCCGTTGTCATGGTAACTCTTCCCGCCCAGGCCTTTGCCGGAGAGGTGTATAAGCTCGGCCTGTCGCTGGCCATTACCGGCCCGACGTCCGATGCAGGCAATCCCTACGCCAAAGGCGTTGAAGACTACTTCAACTATGTCAACGACACCAAGATGCTCGGCGATGACAAAATTGATTGCACGATTCGTGACGATCAATACAAAACCGATATAACGAAGCAGAATTTTGAAGATTTTCTCGATCAGGGGATTGTCTTTTACCTCAACTACTCCACCGGCAGCACGCTGGCCTTGAAAAGGGATTTTGATGAAGTGAAAATGCCGGTTATTCCGGCTTCTTTTCATGCCGGTAATCTCGAGGATTCCAACTACATCTTTCTGCCGATCGCCTCATATTCCGACCAGGCCATCGGCCTGGCCGAATATGTCGTGAAAAACCATCAGGGGGCCACGCCGAAGGTCGCTCTGTTCATTCATCCTTCGGCTTTTGGACGCGGTCCTGTCGAGGATCTGCAAAAGGCAGTGGCCGCGGGCCTTGGCATTGAAATTGTCGAAGTCGTCGAGCATGGTAAGGATCTGGATAACACCGCTATGCTCAAGCGCCTGATGAGTAAGGATGTACAATATGTCATCAGCCAGACTGTCCAGTCTCCCGTGGCAACCATGTTAAAGGATGCCGACAGTCTTGGTCTTGTGGCAAAATCCTTTGGCGAAGAGGGCAAACTGACCTTCCTCGGCTGTCATTATACCGGCGGCAACGATCTGGTGGCGCTGGCTGGTGGCGCGGCCGAGAATTTCTACTGGACAACTTCCTATATCGTCACCAATGAACCCAGTCCCGGCGCAACCGCGCAACTTGAGCTGGCCAAAAGATATAATCGTGACGAAAAAGCCGCTAATTCGCATAACTACGCGAATGGCATGATGGTTGCCCAGGTGGCTACGGAAGTCATCAGGCGGACCAAGGCCAAAGGAAAAGAAATCAACAATGTAACCTTGTACGAAGAGCTGCAGGAAATGCATGGCGACAATGCCTATTCGCCCGGCACAACCGTCGGACCGGTGACCTATTCAAAAACCGATCATACCGGGGTTGACTCGCTGCAGCTGTATGTCGTAAAAGATGGTGCTTTCTGGTCAGCCGGCAAGCCGTTTATTCCGGAATATACGGCTAAAATTAAGTAGGAAATACTCGTCCTTTTTCTGTCCTTTCGTGCCATGAGCCACGCACATGGCTCGGAAGGTCGAGACAGGCGCCCAGGATTATGAGAAGTCATGCGATGATAAACTCATAAAAACTTCAATTTCTGATGAATATGAAAAAATCGGCTAATCAGCTGGAAGTCAATAATATTGAAGTGGTTTATAATGATATTGTCCAGGTGCTGCGCGGGGTGAGCCTGAACGTACCGGAAGGTTCCATCGTCGCCTTGCTCGGCACCAACGGTGCCGGCAAGACCACGACATTACGGGCAATCAGCGGCTTACTGAAACCGGAAAACGGCTTTATCCGGGAAGGCTATATTAAATTTAAAGATCAGGATATCACCAATCTGCTCGGCACCCATGTTGTCAAACAAGGTGCGGTGATGGTCCCTGAAGGACGCCGGGTGTTCAAGCATCTTTCCGTGGATGAAAATATCCGTGTCGGCTCCGTTACCCGAAAAGACGGGGCGCAGAAGATCCGCGATGATCATCGACTGATGTACACCCATTTCCCACGGCTGGCCAACATTACCCACCGTATGGCCGGCTATTGTTCCGGCGGGGAACAGCAGATGATCGCCATTGCCCGGGCGCTGATGGCGGCGCCGAAACTGCTCATGCTCGACGAACCGTCTCTGGGGCTGGCCCCCCTGCTGGTCAAGGAGATCTTCGAGAATATCCAGTTGATAAATAAAGAAATGAATACGACTATCCTGGTGGTCGAGCAGAATGCGAAGATTGCTCTCGGCATTTCCGACTATGCCTATATAATGGAGTCAGGCCGAATTGTCCTGGAAGGTCCGTCAAAGGAACTGCAGGAGAACCCGGATGTCAAGGAGTTCTATATGGGCATAACCCGTGGCGGCGGCAGAAAGTCCTTCAAGGAAGTCAAATCGTATAAACGGCGCAAGCGTTGGATGTAAGTAACCGTTCAGCGGTATACACCAAAAGACAGCATAACCCAGACCTGTATAAAGGGGGAGAATCATGAAATATCTCGTGGGGTACAGCGGATCGGAGGAGTCCAAGGCCGCACTCTCTCTGGCAAGAACCTATGCGGAATCTTTTGGCGCTCGAGTCTTTGTCGTCGCTTCCATGGGCGGCGGACGAGGTGAAAAAGTGGAAAATATCGGCAAAGCCGCTCAGAACTTGGCCTTTGCCGAAAAATTTCTTAAGGAAAAAGGGGTCGCCTGCGAGACCCACCAGCTGGCCAGGGGTATGGCACCGGGGGAGGATCTGGTCCGTTTTGCCGTGGAGCATGATATCGATGAGATATTTATCGGTGTGGAAAAAGTATCCCGCACCCAGAAGATCATCGTTGGATCGAACGCCCAGTATATAATACTAAAAGCACCCTGTCCGGTTGTTACGGTAAAACATTATCCCAAATAGCAGAGGTCGTTTTTTTAGTGGTTCTATAAAAATAGTGGAGGTCTCATGGGTCTGTACGACTTTACGTTTTATGACTTGATCAACAGGAACGCTGTTGCTTTCGGCAGCCATATCTGTTGGCGGGAGGTTGATGACGGTCGGCAATTGACTTTTGCCGAGTATAAGCAGCAGGTCGATTTGTTGGCCGGAGGACTGGCGGCAGCAGGGATTGTCAAGGGCGACCGCATCGGTGTTCTCGGCAAAAACAGTCTGGAGTTTTTTCTCCTTTACGGTGCCGCCGCCTGTTTGGGGAGCATCGTCTTGCCGATTAACTGGCGCCTTTCAGCCGATGAGGTTTGTTATAATCTCAACGACTGCCAGGCGAAAATCGCTTTTGTCGATGCGGAATTTCAACATATACTGGAAAGCAAAAAAGACGATTTACCCACCATCGGCAGCTGCTATAATTTGAAGGGCGATAGTGGCGATGCCTTGAAATTTGCCTCGCTGTCTACAGGGGCCGAAAAGGTGGTGCCCGGCGAAGTGGCCGGCACGGATGGTTTCGTCATCATCCATACCGCCGCGGTGGGTGGACATCCGCGGGGGGCATTGCTCAGCCATGGCAATATCCTCTGTGCCGACATGCATTTTCATTGCACCATGGCTTTTACCCCGCAGGACGTCCATGTAAACCTGCTGCCCCTTTTTCATGTGGCCGGACTCTTTATGGCCACGAGCACCTTTCATGCCGGGGGAACCAGCCTGAATGTCAGTAAATTTGAGCCCGCCGAGGTTGCCCAGCTGATCCAGGACAATGCGGCGACACTCTTTTTTGATTTTCCGCCGATTCTTGACGCCATACTTAAAGCTGGTGCCAAGGAAAACTTCGACCTTAGTTCCATCAGAGCCGTGGTCGGCCTTGGCACTCCGGAGGTGATCGAGCAGTTTCAGGCAACCACCGGAGGCAGCTATTATGCCATGTACGGCCAGACCGAGACATCTTGCCTGGCCACCTTCGGCAAGTACGATGATCGGCCGGGATCGGCCGGAAAGACGATCATGCTGGGCGACGTGCAACTAGTTGATGAGGACGATCAGGTTGTCGATATCGGTGAGGTGGGGGAGATTACCGTCAAAGGGCCGATGGTTTTTCAGGGATATTGGGGCCTGCCGGAAGATAATGCCTACGCTTTTCGTGGCGGGCGGCATCACACCGGCGATCTTGGTCGCTTTGATGCCGACGGATTTTTATTTTATGCCGGGCGAAAAGCGGAAAAGGAACTCATCAAGCCAGGCGGTGAAAATGTCTATCCGGCGGAGGTGGAAAAGGTCATCCTGCTTCATCCAGCTGTTGCCCAGACGGTGGTCATCGGCGTACCCGATCCGAAATGGAAAGAGGGCATCAAGGCGGTGTGTCAACTCCATGCGGAAAAGACCCTGACGGCTGCCGAGTTGATTGCCTTTGTCGGTGAACGTATCGCTCGCTTCAAAAAACCGCAGTATGTCGAATTTGTCGATGCATTGCCGCTGAAAAGAGACGGCACCCCGGATCGACAGGCGGTAAAGACCCGGTATGGCCAGGCGTAGCCGATCGATCGGCAGTATCAATCGGCAGTATCCCTGAACAGCTCCCGGCCGATGAGCATCCGCCTGATCTCGCTGGTGCCGGCGCCGATCTCATACAGTTTGGCATCGCGCAGGAGCCGTCCGGTGGGAAAATCGTTAATATAGCCGTTGCCGCCAAGGCACTGGATGGCTTCAAGGGCCATCCAGGTGGCCCGTTCCGCAGCATAAAGGATGACCGCCGCGGCATCCTTGCGAATATTACTACCCTCGTCGGCGGCCTTGGCCACGGTATAGACATAGGACCTGCAGGCATTCCAGGTCGCATACATATCGGCCAGCTTGCCCTGCATCAGCTCGAATTCGCCGATCGATCGGCCAAACTGCTGTCGCTCGTGGATATACGGTAACACCACATCCATGCAGGCGGTCATAATACCCAGGGGACCGCCGGACAGGACCAGTCGCTCGTAGTCAAGACCGCTCATCAGCACCTCGACGCCACGATCGAGGGTACCGAGGATATTTTCCTTCGGTACGGTGCAATCGGTAAACACCAGTTCGCAGGTGGGCGAGCCCCGCATACCGAGTTTATCCAGTTTCGGGCTGGTGGAAAAGCCCGCCATGGTTTTCTCCACGAGAAAGGCGGTGATGCCCTGGTGCATTTTTTCCGGCGAGGTCTTGGCATAGACGACGAGTACATCGGCATTCGGCCCGTTGGTGATCCACATCTTTGTGCCGTTCAGGATATAGACATCGCCCTTTTTCACCGCACGCAGGCGCATACCGACGACGTCGGAGCCTGCTCCCGCCTCGCTCATCGCCAAGGCGCCGATATATTCCCCGGAAATAAGTTTGGGCAGGTAGCGTTTTTTCTGTTCCCTGCTGCCGTTGCGGTTGATCTGATTGACGCAGAGGTTGGAGTGTGCCCCGTAGGCCAGGCCGACCGAGGCCGAGCCGCGGCTGATCTCTTCCAAAGCGATAACATGTTCGAGATAACCCATTTCCGCACCGCCATATTCATCCGAGACGGTAATACCCAGGAGGCCAAGATCGCCCATTTTCATCCACAACTCAGGCGGAAAATGGTCCTCACGGTCGATTGCCGCCGCCAAAGGGGCAATTTCGGTACTGACGAACCCTTGCATCGACTCGCGCAGCAGGTTTGCCATATCTCCCAGACCAAAATTTAATTGCGGAAATGTCTTCATGGGGTCTCTCGGTTATCAGACGTTCAGCTCCTTGATGTCGACAAAAAAATCCAGGGCTTCAGGATTTTTCAGGGCGTCCTTGTTTTTCACTTCGCGACCGTGGATCATTTTTTGTACGGCAAGCTCAACCTTTTTCATATTCAGGGTATACGGGATATCCGGCACGGTGAGGATCTTCGCCGGCACATGGCGCGGCGAGGCATTGTGTCGGATACTCTGCCTGATTTTCGTCTGCAGGGCGTCGGTCAGCTGATACCCGGCCCGCATCTTGAGAAAGAGGATGACCCGGGTGTCGTTTTGCCACTCCTGCCCAACGACCACGGAGTCTTCGATGCCGTCGAGCTGCTCAATGATCCGGTAGATTTCCGCCGTGCCGATGCGTACCCCGCCGGGGTTGAGGGTGGCGTCGGATCTGCCGTAAATTATCAGGCCGCCCCGTTCGGTGACCTCGACAAAGTCGCCGTGGGTCCAGACCCCGGGAAAACGATCAAAATAGGCGGCGTGGTATTTCCTGCCGTCCGGGTCATCCCAGAAAGAGATCGGCATGGACGGGAAGGGGGCGGTGCAGACCAATTCCCCCTGTTGGCCGACCACCGGCACACCGTTTTCATCGTAGGCAAAGACCTTCATGCCCAGGCCGCGACATTGCAACTCGCCCTCATAGACCGGGCCCATCGGATTGCCAAGGGCAAAACAGCCGTTCAGATCAGAGCCGCCGGAGATGGACGCCAGTTGCAGATCTTCTTTTATTTCCCGGTAGATGAAGTGGAAATCTTCCGTTGAAAGTGGGGAGCCGGTGGAGAGCAGTGCCTTTAAGTGGCTCAGGGTAAATTGTTTGCCCGGTTTCACCCCGGCGTTCTTCAGGGCGGCAATATAGCCGGCACTGGTGCCGAAAACGGTGATTTTCTCGTCCTCGGCCATTCTCCACAGGGCGTCTGGGCCGGGATGAAAGGGATTACCGTCATAGAGCACAAGTGTAGCACCAACCGCCAAAGAGGCGGTCAGCCAGTTCCACATCATCCAGCCGCAGGTGGTGAAGTAAAAAATGGTATCTTCGCGCCGTAGATCGGTATGCAGCAGCAGCTCCTTGAGCTGGTTGAGCAGCACTCCGCCGCAACTCTGCACCATGCATTTCGGCAGGCCGGTGGTACCGGAAGAGTACATGATGTACAGGGGATGTTCAAAGGGCAGCTGGGTGAAATCGATATTGCTTGCGTCGCTGCTGCAAAAATCCTGGTAATGCATTGCCCCGGGCAGGCTGGAAAGATCAGGGCTCTCTCTGGTATAGGGCACGACGATGATCTTTTCAAGCGAGGGTATTTCTTTGATAATTGCAGCAATTTTAGCAAGGCTGTCCAGGGGCTTGCCCTTAAAGAAATACCCATCGGCGGTAAAAAGGACCTTGGGCCGGGTCTGGCCGAAGCGATCGAGCACCCCCTTGATGCCAAAATCCGGCGAGCAGGAGGACCAGGTGGCGCCAAGGCTTGTTGCCGCCAGCATGGCGATGATCGATTCGGGCATATTCGGCATAAAACCGACCACCCGGTCACCGGCAATAACCCCCGCTTGGCGAAGCGAGGCGGCAACCTTCGCCGTTGCCGCAAAGAGTTCTTTATAGCTCAGCGTCCGGCGAACAGTATCCTCGCCCCGAAAGATCAGCGCCGTTTTGTCATCCCGATAGCGCAGCAGATTTTCGGCAAAGTTCAACCTGCTGCCGGCAAACCAGCGGGCTCCAGGCATTTTGCCGGGATTATCGATTACCTGCTCAGAGGTTTTCGAGGCTTTGATCTCGGCAAAACGCCACATCTGAGCCCAGAAGGCACTAATATTATCAACCGACCACTGGTACAGTCCATTGTAGTCGGTAAAAGCAGTGCCGTGGTTTTGGTTCACACCCTGCATGAACCTGTACATGTTGGAATCCTTGATGCGCTGTTGCGAAGGTTCCCATAACGGTTTGGGCATGGCTTACCTCTTTTTTGCTTTACGCCTAAAAACTAAAACCTTCCGGCAATTCTTCTTTTTTGGTCCCTTCCGGCACCCAGGACAGGTCGAGAATGGTAAAGGTCGGGCCGCTGGTCTTAAAGATCGGCACCACCCGCATATCAAACTTCGGTTCGCCCAGGCTGAGGTAGCTCATTAAAATAGTCCCCACCCCGTCAAATTCTATATTGATAAACTTAATCGGTTTATCGAGGAGATTAAAGGCTCCTGATCGTTCACAGACCATAAAGGTATGCACCTTGGCACTTTTCTTTGCTACATCCGTCAAGTCGATGACAGTGTTTTTGCCGAGACAGTCCGGGCAATGGATCCTGAAGGGGATGTATATGGTTCCTTTCGAGTCACACCCCGCATTGTCGCAACGGGTGGCCAGTAGCTTTCCCTGGCTGAGCGATTCGAAAAATATCGCCTCGCCGCCATAGGAATGGATATAGGTCATATCCCGCGGATTAGTGATGCCGAGGAGCTTCCAGCCGTCGTCGGCGTTGCGTATCGGCGTGTTGGGCGTCAGATGGTGGAAGTCGCCCTTCAGCTTGTATTTATTGTCTTTGACGAATGTTTGTCCGAACATGCTCATAATGTATCTCCTGGTAGCTGTAGGTATTTTATGTAAGCATCTTATTTGATCAAATGATCGGGATCCATGAGGATGGTCGAAGTGACATGGGAGCCGACCCCGGCATGGCTGATGGCCATACCTCTTTTGGCGCCCTGCACCTGCAGGCTGGTCCAGTCACTGGGTTTTTCCCGGTTGAACTGCTGCCAGAGTTTTTCGTCGCCATGGAGCTCGTCCCATCTGTTCCAGATATGTGAGGCGACTTCAAAGGTCTGCATAATGCCGGTCGCGCCCACCGAATGCATACAACCGATCAGGCCGCCGGAGAGGTTGGATGGCAGTTTGCCGGGTTGGCCGGTATGCGGGTTGGTGTGGTAACAGTCACCGGATTCAACATAGTCGCGGCCGTAGCCGTAGGGGCGAATGCCGACATCCTCGTAGCTCTGTACGTCACTGATGGTGAAGGCGTCGTGGAGTTCGACCAGGTCGAGATCTTCGGTCGGGTCGGTGATACCGGCCATGCCGTAACCGTAATAGGCGGCAATCCTGGCGGCAAGAAAACCGGTGAAGCCGGGATACCTGTCTCCTCCGGGAAAACGTTCGCCCAGGTCTTTATACTGATCGGCGGTTTCGTTTGGCAGCAGCGGGATAGCCATATCCAGCCGGTCGGCCGGGCGCAGGGTGTGCGAACCCGCGGCGATATAGACGCGCAGCGGTTTGTTTTTGCTGTTTTTCGTTAGTTGCGTGGCGGTGTCTTCATCGCAGAGAATGGCGCAGGCCGCACCGACACTCATCAGACAGCAGTCGAGGGCGCGCAGGGGATAGGCGACAACCGGAGAATTGAGCACATCATCGACGGTAAGTTTCATCGGCGACTGGGCATAGGGGTTGAAACGGGCGTAGCCGTGGTGTTTCACGGATATTTCCGCCAGGGTCCTTCTGAAAGAGTCTTCCGATTTGCCGAAAATCTGCCAGTAACGCTGGGCCATAACCGCATAATAGCCGGTATAGATATGGCCGAGGGGAGATTCCCAGTCTTTATCGGCGGCGCAGGAAATAAGGAAATTGCCTTCGTCGGTGGGCACCTCGTCCATCCGCTCCCAGCCCATGACCAGCACGCAGTCCGAGTAGCCGGAAGCGACCGCCTTCATGCCCTCCCACAGAGTCGACCCGCCGGTGGCGCCACCGGTTTTAACGCCGACGTTGCCCAGGGGATCGAGACCGAGCCGATCGTGGATGACCGATTCGCCAAGGAGCTGATCGCCGAAATGATCGGCAAAATGGCCATAGTAGCAGCTATGTATATACCGTTTCAGCTCCGCCGGAGATATGTCCAGCAGGCGGGAGGCCATGGTGAAGGCGTCAATGCACAGTTCTTCGGTACGTTTGTCGGGAAAGGCCCGATCAAACTTCGACTGTCCCGCCGTTACCAGGTAAACCGGGCGCTGCAACTGCGGAATTTTCAACTGTTGCTTGCTGAATGTGATCATACCACTGTCTCCTTGTTGATTAAGGTTGAGGTATCTGCTAGGGAGTTAGAGGGTTCCTACCCATAAAACGAAACTATTGGTGGCGCTGTTGTTGGTAATTTTCTGACTTTCGGGGTTGGATAAGAAATGAACGGAATCACCTTCTACCAGGGTGTAGGTTGCATCACTGAGCATCAGGTCGACTGAGCCTTTCAAGACACAGAGAAGTTCCTGGCCGTTCTTGATATTTTTTCGTACCGGGATCGTTTTGCCCGGTTCTATGACGATAATGGAGGAATCAATGACGGTGCGGTTTTCCGGCGGAAAAAATCGCCGGGTGACAAAGCCGGTATGGGAGAGTTCCATGTCGTCCCATTCCGATTTTCGGATGAGAATAATCTTTTCCTGTTGACTCACCTGGGTGAGCAGGTCACCGGCATTTATATCAAGGGCATTGCAGATGCGGATAAGGGTATCGACGGAAGGGGAGTTGACATCATTTTCGACCTGACTGAGAAAACCTTCGGAAATCGAGGCCTTCTCGGCGACGGTTTTCAGCGTCAATTTCTTTTCTTTCCGACATCTTCTGAT
>CAYPPR010000012.1:0-85842 GCA_964412665.1 uncultured Desulfopila sp. | reverse complement strand
ATGTTTTCCAATGATATCGTTTTGATTAACGTTATAATCATCCAGATACCGCTGGCTGACATAGATATAATGCAAATTTCTATCATTAACAGCAACTGCACTGTTGGTATGTTCAATGATATAACGCATCAGTTTGTGGGAGTGGGCTAATTTCTCCTCCGCGCGCTTGCGCTCGGTGATGTCGCGGGCAATGCCAAACAAGCCAATGATCTGGCCGGTGTCATCTTTGATTGGATATTTGCGGTTATCTACCCAGCCCTTTTGACCATCTTTGGTAAGGGTCTCCTGAATTTCGTGAGCAACTGATTGCCCTGCAAAAACTTGCTTCTCTAAGCGGTAATATACATCCGCAAGCTCTTCTGGAAAAACGTCGTAGTCAGTGAGGCCGAGCAGGTCTTCCCAATGCTCGCTAGGTGAAGTGATTGCGACAAGTGTTTGACTGGCTCCAGTGAATACATGATTGCAATCCTTGAAGTAAATGTAATCATCAGAGTTTTCCATCATGGCTTTAAAGTTAACCATCATGGTTTGATCGTTTGTGATTTGAAATAGGCTTTTTGCGCACTGCAGAAAAAGTTCAAGCTTATTTTTTCGTTGTGTGTAATGACCTGTAATGCAACGAATACGTTGATTGGCTTGTCTGATACGAAGGTTAAAGTTGTCTGATTTGTCGGCTGGGGTGTTCGTAAAAAGTGCGGTAGCTATATCGCTGTCGTGGGGATGTATCAGCTCTTTTAGACTGGTTCGTTTAGATAGAAAGTCTTCTGCCTTATAGCCAAGCAACGCTTCAACGCTATCGCTTACGAATAAAAGTGAAATGCTCTCCTTGGTAAGCGTGAAGCGAAACTTGACCTCTAGCGGGGCAGATTGATTATGCTGAGTATTTTCCATAGTGCAATTGGGCATGTTATTTGTCAATTAAATAAAGTGACAAGTGATAAGCAATCACTTTCTTCGGGCTTCTTTAAAAAAGCCCTATCCAGCGAAGGACTATCTGAACCGATGCATCAAAACTACCTTTTCCCTGCACCTTTCACAATTATTTTTTACGCCGACACCAATAACCGGCATTTGACCAAAGTTACCAAGACCTATTCTCGAAAAAACATGGCATAACTCACCGAAAGTTGGCCACAGTTTCTCGCAGTAGACGATTTTCGTGACTGCAATATCTTTACTAATCCAGCTCTTTTTCAACAGGGCAGTGTAAGGACTCTTCCATGAAAAGGGTCGAAAAGCACTTGTTACAGGAAATGCAAGATGCTTTTCTTGTATCTCCACTTGCCCACCTTGCAATAAGTTGTGGTTCCCTTATCAGAGGCCGTGAAAGTGCCACGTAATCGGCAAGACCTGAATTTACGACTTCCTCCGCAATAGTAAACGACAGAAAACCTCCAACGAGAATAAGTGGAATCTTAATTTCTTTCTTGAATGCTTCGGCCGCCTTCTTGTAATAGACTTCTCGCTTTACTGATTTTGATGTACCAACCCTTGATGGAATGTACTTGCCGGATTCAAAGGTTCCGCCACTCATCTCAATTGCGTCTATCCCGCGATCCTCAAGCATATAGGCAACCTTGATCACCTCCTGCACGGTGATACCGCCATCGAGGAAATCCTCTGAGTTGATTTTGACCATCACTGGAAATGTTTTTCCAACCCTGGTCCTGATTTCTTCATATACTTCGAGAAGTAACTTCGCACGATTCTCAAGGCTTCCACCGTACCCATCATCCCTCCTGTTATAATAGGGAGATAAAAACTGGCTCAGCAAATAACCATGGGCCGAGTGGATCTGAACCGCATCAAATCCGGATTTAACAGATCTTTCAGCCGCCTCACCAAAAGCCTTTACTGTTCTTTTGATGTCGTCAACTGTCATTGCGGAAGCTTTTTTGACGCCGTCTATAAACAGATCTGAAGGTCCAAGGGCTGCATATTCGTTTTTCCCTTTCCCCCTATTTCCCGCGTGGGCAAGTTGTATGGCAACAATCCCACCATTTTCGTGAACAACCGACGAAATTCGTTTCAAGCCATCGATCATTGCATCGGAATACACACCCATCTGTCGAACACCAGCCTGACCCTCCCTAATCACGTGAGCATGCCCGGTAATCACCAGTCCTACCTCTCCACGGACGAGTTCAGCCATACAGTCCAATAACTGATCTTTGACCGTTCCATCGAGCTCTGCCATTGCCTCATGGGTTGCAGATCTCACAAAACGGTTTTTGAGTTTCATTCCATTTATCTCTGTTGATTCGAATAGTCTTGACATGTTTTCCTTTTCATTGAGTAAGGTACATTGAAAATTTGCAAATCAGAGTACTTGCTCTTTGCCATTTTCTCCTGCCATCGGAGCCGCGGCATTAGTGTCGGCATCCACGGACTGTTTACGGGCGAGCCACTTGAATCGCATGTCGAGGCGGAAACTGACATGCAGCTGAGGGCACATCATAAACATCAAATTGACAATATCTCCCATAACAGTCAAAAACTGCTCTTTTTAGTGACAGAAATTATCGCCAGTCAGTTCGACTCGAAACGGCCGGTGGCCATCAAGATGATGCGCCACAACATGGTCATCGATCCTTTAACAGGCTAAAAATATTCCAGTAACCCCTCCGGTGTTTTTTCAAAAAACAGTAGTTCATCCCAGATGTCCTGTTGCGGCAGTTCGGAGGTTGATTGTGTTTTCAGAAGAAAAATTCTGGCGAACAATTCTGGTCTTGATCGAATTCAAAACCAGCATGGTGTTTCTCCCGTTCAAAGACGATACTCTTGATTGGACTAAGTTCAATGGTGGTGAAAGGGTTGCGGTATGTCAGAGACGACCTCTGATAAGCGGCGCTATGGGCAACCAGCAGCCTCAAACCTTCGGGTTTAATAAATACCCAGAGGCTTGGATGGAAAGTCAATCGGTCTTTAGCGCCGTTCAGGATCCAGAGGGTGTCAGGATTGTTCTGCTGCCGGAAGCTACTGATGAGGCAGTCCAATCTGACCGGCTCACCCAACAGGGTAAGGGTGCGGATAAAGCCGTTCTCGGTCATGGCTTCAAATTCCTTGATCAGAAAGGAAGCATTGCGCTGTCGGGAGGCACGGCTCTGGAAACGATTTTTGTAAGGGAAGGAACAGTAGTTAATCGGCAAATCGATGTCCATCCTGATACTATGGAGAAGAATTTCCAGAGCCGCCAGTTCAGAATCGAGCACAGTGACTTTTCGCGCTGTTTTGCTGATAATGCCATTGTTCCCTCTTGTGGAAAACATGCCTTCCTTGCAGGAAACGTCTATTGACTAAGATGATGTGATACCATACCGGATTAATCAGCCATTACGAGAGAATTTCGAGATGCACCTTGAATCCCAACTTTGCCCCAGAGTGTCTGGATGATATACTACGGCTCCCCAAAATGCATAGATGTTGTACAGGGGGTTGTACAAAAACAGCCTAAAATGTAAAAAAGGTTAAATTATTTCTGACTTGAACACTTGATTTTATTGGATCCGGCACAAGGAATTGAACCAAGAACACACGGAAATTGAGACCATGCGCTTTGTTGCTTTGATGCCATGATTGAACGGAAGGAAATCGATGCTCAAAGGTGGGAAAAAATCATCACTTTCTCCTGGCTTCCTGAAAAGGCCGTCTTCGATAAAGGGGCTAGTTATTCCGATACCTCATCAACGGGATAGTATGCAGCGAGTTGCAACAGCTTGTTTGTGAGTTTTCTGGTAATCATCAAATCTATGTTTACCACTTGTCTATAAATTGACGTCATGATCGAAATGGAGCTTTCCGGCACTTCCAAAAAATCAAAATTATTTTCGGAAAAACGACACGAAATGAAGTAGTTCCAAAGATTCTTTGCTGGTCATCCTAGGCATGGTATTAATCCGCCCTGGTTTCGCTATTTTGATTCAATCCAGTTTTCTAATCGCAAACCTTCGACTCTCTCAAACTCACGGACATTATTAGATACCAAAACAAGACCTTCACTTCTTGCATGAGCCGCGATATGTAAATCATTAACCCCTATAACAGTTCCTTTTTTCTCCAGATTTGTTCGTATGTCTCCATAGTGAGATGCAGCGGTATTTTCATATGGCAATACTTCTAAACGAGAAACAAAATCCTCAACCTTTCGCAGGTTTTTTGAAATCATCGAACTTTTTTCAACACCATGGAACAATTCAGCTAATGTTATTGAACTGATACACATTTGGCCTGCGTGTGCATTAAAAACCTCTAAAATCTCCAGTGGGCGGCGTTTAATCACATAAATAACAATATTTGTGTCCAACATGTATTTCAACATCAGAAAGATTCCCTCTCTGATTGGTCTTGTGAAGCTCTTTCTGTCATAAAATCATCAGTGACACCATCCTCAGAAAGAAAAAAGCTATCCCAAGTGTTTGTTAGTGGTGAAAGTATACGATCTTGACCGACAACACGCACAATCACTTTTTTAACATTTTCAGGGAAACGACTTTCCGCAGGAAGTCGTACCGCTTGTGTCCGATTGTTTTTAAATACTGAGCCTAAGTTCATGAACTATCTCCTGATATGGTTACCAATGTTATATACAATATGTATACACCATAACTGCGTATATGGCAATGGTATATAGCATTGGTGTTCCTCTAGTTGTCGTTTTGACCAACTTGGGCCGATCGCCCGACAACGGTTTTGATATCATTCTTTTCATGATGCCTGACCGGTATCGCCCTCCGATTGGCCGGGAAACTGGTATAGCTTTAACGTCAGAAAAGAAAAGCAGGGACGATTCCGTGGGGAATCGTCCTGAGGAAGCCAGAGTGCAAAACTATGAGCCGGCGAACAGGAACGGCAATAAGGCCGAGTCTCCGGATAAATCAATGAGAAAGTCGATAGGATAAAAAAAACATTCTTAAGATGAGAAAAATAATCAACAATTCGCTCCAGAAAGATCATGATCAGGCTGCCACTCATCAACTTTGAAAGTATCTCGTGGAAAATCGATGCATATGCCACCGCGGAGAACCCTAATGGAAATGACTGGATTAGCAATTGTGAGAGTCAGTCTAAAATTTACTGGATCATCCTACGAAGCTAGGGTTTTGCACGGCGATTTTTAGACTTTATTCGTAATGGAAAAAGCGGGTTCAGCCTTTTCGGTGAAAATCAGTGGTAATTTTATTTTCTCGAAATACATAGGGGGCCGACTCATCAGTTATGAATAGTAACCGGTCTTTTGCCTGACTCACTGTGCAACTTATGTAACGTAGACAAAGCAAGCTGATAAGGGACGAGTCCAGGCCCTCCTGGGGTATCTACACACCCCGTGTACCAGTATCCACCCCGGCTTCCTCAAAAGAGGCCATTTCTCGCATCATGCGGCAGGAGAGGTCGACGAGATTCATGGTTATCGCGGCCCCGGTTCCTTCGCCAAGTCGCATGTCCAGGTCGATAACCGGTTGAAGGCCCATGATGGACAGGGCGATCTGCTGTCCTATTTCGACCGATCTGTGCCCCGCGACAAGATACCCCTTGATTTCCGGACAGAGTAAATAGGCCAGGAGTCCGGCGGCGGTGGAAATGATACCGTCCAAGACCACACAGCAGCCGGTCGAGGCGGCGGCCAGGACCGCGCCGCAAATGCCGCCGAGTTCGTAGCCACCGACCATTGACAGCAGTTCCAGGGCATCGGTTCTGCTCGGCTGGTGCAGCGTGAGCGCCTTTTCGAGCACTTCCCGCTTGCGCTCGAGGCCTCGATCGTCGACTCCGGTGCCGCGACCGGCGATTTTTTCCACAGGAAGCCCGGAAGCAGCGCAGATGATCGCCGCGGCACTGCTACTGTTGCCGATGCCCATTTCACCCATGCCGACGAGATCGCAAGGCTGCTGGGCATGTTTTTCGAGAAATATCTCTGCCCCGGTTTCGATGGCCAGGAGTGCATCAGCCGGGCTCATTGCTCTTTGCAAAGCAAAATTCCGGGTTCCCCGGGCTATTTTGCGCTTTATGAGCAGCGGGTGATCGCTAAAGTCGCCACCCACACCCATATCGACGACAGCCAGATCGATGTCATAGTGGCGGCAAAAGGCATTGATCGCCGCGCCGCCGGCAAGAAAGTTTTCCACCATCTGCACGGTCACCTTGGCCGGAAAAGCTGAAACGCCTTCCTCGACCACGCCGTGGTCACCGGCAAAGACAAACATGCGTTTGCAGGAAATTGCCGGATTGAGGTTTTTCTGGATAGCACTTATCTGCACGGCGAGTTTTTCTATGCTTCCCAGGGCGCCGAGCGGCTTGGTCTTCAGGTCGACTTTTTTCTGGGCCTGGCTTGTGAAATTCTCGGAAATCGGTTTGATCCCGGCGATGAGTGCCGAGAGGTATGGTGAGAGGCGGCCTTGGTTGTTGATCTTTGTCCCTTCATTCGCCACTCCATTAATGTCCGGCGCGGAAGATGTCACCGGCAGCTTTGCCGCTGTGCCGAAATCGACAATATATTTCAGGGCATTTCCGGCAAGGATATGCGGCAACACGTCTTCGACCTCTCTGGGCCCGATGATTTTTTCGACGAGCAGCGTCAGATTTTTTTGCTGCCGAGCACAAAAGGGGACGGCCTGGACCATATGTTCTCTTCTTGGGCCGTAGGCGCCATAGATCTCCAACTCCTTGTAGTGTATCAGGTTGAGCAGGTTGGTGTCTATCTCCTCGTTTTTTATCAGGCCGCTGAAGAAAACCAGCTGCCCGCCCTTGCGAAGCTTGGTGATACAGAGACTGAAAACGATATGGCTGTCACAGCAGTTTATGGCTATATCAAAATCGGCGGCTACGGTATCCTTGCACAAGGTAATAGTGTTTTTTTGGCAAAAGGGGCGCAAGCGGTCTATCTTTTCCTGACTCCTTTCAATAACCGTGACCGGGCAGTTCTGCTCCCGGAAAACGAGGGCGGCGATCATACCGACGACCCCGCCGCCGTAGAGAATGACCCGTTGGCTTTCAGTGATATTTAGGTGCGAAAGGCCATTGAGCACACAGGCCACCGGTTCGGCAAAGGTCAGCAGGGACGGCTCCAGGACCTCGTTTACGGCAACCAGACTGTCTTTCGGGACGACTACCGTGTGCGCAAAGCCGCCGTCCGCATGAAAGCCGATAATGCGCATCTCTTCACAGAGGTTTTCTCTACCGCCAAGACAATAACGGCACAGGCCGCAGGTCTGCCCCGGCCAGACGGTATAGAGCTGGCCGTTTTCCTGGTCATAACCGGCAATTTCATGGCCGAGAACCCTCGGCAGAGCAAGGTCGCGATGGCCCCCTCGCCACATCTTGGCATCGGTGCGGCATACAGCGCAGCAGCTGACCGCCAGGGTGACGGAGCCATCCAGCAAGGGGGGTGGGCTGTCTTGTTCACAGTATTTCAGTACTTCACACTGGGTCAGGGCTAATTTCATATCGTTTTATCCCGTGGAGGCTCGTAGGATTCTTCAGTGATGGTGAGTTTTCTGAGTTCCGCGCCGACCACACCGGTTTCCTGCAGTTTTTGGCACAGTTGCCTTGCCTTGTCGGCCTGTTCCAGAGGAAAGACGCTGGCCTTGCTCAGTTCGCAGGGTACAAAATTGTCTTCCCGGCAGCGGAAATAGCTCTTACCGGCTTTGATGATGAGGAGCTCTGTCATAACAGCGCTCCCGCCCTGTGCAGCTCGGCCAGCCTGGCAAGGCCGGCGGTGGGGTCACTGTTCTGGACTGCAACCCAGCGCTTCAACGTGGCCAGAGCCTGTCCGGATAGGAGGATGTCTCTCGCCTTGTCGACCCCTTCGGTGATTGTCGCAACTGCATTCTGTACATAAAAGATCAAGCCGCTGTTCAAGATAACCGCATCTATTCGTGCCGCATCGCCCTTGCCGCTTAGCAGTTGGTGCATTTTAACGGCTGCGGTCTTTTTGTTCTGATCCGCCGCCAGCAATTGCGGCGGATGGGTTTTCAGGCCGTAGTCCTCGGGGTGGAAGGCAAGATCGGTGAGTATGCCGTTGTGCAGGTGGACACCGGCAGTCATACCGCAGACGGAGCCCTCATCCATGCCCCGCTCGCTGCCGGAGATACCGCCGTAGACGACCAGGGCGTCGGTATAGCCGATTGCCTGCATAACTTCAGTCACCGGGTGAAGCAGAGACGGCGAATAGACACCGCGCAGAGCAACCTTCGGCATGGCGGGATGGGCTAGGGAGGCGGCAATATTGAGCGGGGAGCCAAAGCAGATCCGTGACAGGATACGTCCAAGCGCCACGGGGTGGACTTCCGGACTCATGCCGTTAAACAAGCCGATGCCTGCCTCTCTGATACTTTTTTCAACCGTTTCGACGCGGCATTCCACATCAACCCCGAGACATTCGACCATATCAACCGTGCCGCAGTTCGAGCTGATGGCCCGGGCGCCATGGCGTGCAATGGTCACTCCTCCTGCCGCTGCGACCAGCGAGGCAGCGGTGCTGATATTAAAGGTCTTGAAGCTGTCCATGCCGGTGCCGCAGTTGTCGACGATGGCCAGGTCGGTCAGGTCAACTTTTCTGGTATCGAGCTCGTACACCGCCCGCCAGCCGCCGGCGACCTCGGCCGCGGTTTCTCCTTTGGCGGTAAGGGCGGCGAGAAAGGCGCCCTGCTGCATGTCGGAAACCTCGTTGCCGAGCACCAGGCAGAAGGCCTCATGGGACTCTTCCAGGGAGAGATTTTCTTTGCCGATAAGCCGGGTGATTATTTGTCCAAGTTTTTTGTTCATTTCCTGATCCATGCCCATCTCCGCAACATTTCGAGTGAATATTTTGTTGCTCTGCCGGTCGGACAATATGTCAGGATACGGAAAAGACCGTTACAACGGGGGGATCGTCTCCGTATCCGCAATAATGCACGGTCTGCAGCAACCAGACAATACAATTCCAGATACAGAGAACTCCAGTGGTTAGCTCTGGGAGTGGACCGACAAGAAGGTCCACCGGGCGCAGGCAGGCTTTCTGACTCACGAATTATCCTGCACAGCAGCCGCCTTCCCGGGATGACCCAGTGACGAATCTTTAAGAAATAAGATTTGGGGCACGGATACTTTGTGCGCCCAGCTGCAGCAGCCTTCGTATACAGCAAGGACTGGCTTGTGACGGACTCGCACCGTCTTTCCTTTTATCAAACATCAAGATGCACCTACACATGAGCTTTATACCTTGCTCGATTGAAGAAAGCAATATCTTGAAGCGTATCCGGGAATGTCTATATGGCCAGAGAGCAAAAGAAAACTGCTGGATTGATTTTTGTGCACATTGACAATTTCCTATACTGTTGAACTTTATAATTGACGATAAATAGCGTATAGTGCAATCCCCTTTGCACGTGATGCGGGAGTGGGTCGGTTGTGTTGGGCGAAATGTTCATAATGACAGGCGGAGCACAGCTCCTCTGCCGTGCAGGTATGTTTTCAGTAGCTTCATGAATAAAGGAAAAAATATGTTGATTTCACCGGTTGCCTTGGCCAGTCCGGAAGGCGAAAAAATTCTCAATAGTCTGCTTGATCGTTTTCAGGCGGCCGACAATTCCTGTCAACAGTCGGTGACGGAAATAATCGAGGCGGTCAAGAATAACAAAGATGCGGCGGTGGTCAGCTATAGCCGTCAATTTGACGCGCCGAATCTCACCGCCCGGCAGTTGCAGGTAAGCAGCACTGAACTGCAGCAGGCCTATGAACTGGTCGATGACGATTTTCTGGACACCCTTGGCCGGGCCATTGAGCGCATTCAGGGCTTTCACGAACGGGAAATGGAAGATTCCTGGCTGCAGACCAGAGAGGACGGAACGATTGTCGGCCGACTGGTTCGTCCCGTCGATTCAGCCGGACTGTATGTGCCGGGAGGCAAGGGTGGGAGCACGCCGTTGGTCTCCTCGGTGCTGATGAATGGCATTCCGGCCGGGATCGCCGGTGTTCCCCAGCGGGTCATGGTCACACCCCCGGGCGAGGATGGCTCCGTCAGTCCACATCTACTTGTTGCCGCCCAGGAAATTGGCATTACCGAGATTTATAAGGCGGGGTCTGCCTGGGCTATTGCCGCCCTGGCCTACGGTACCGAGACTATTCCCAAGGTAGACGTCATTGTCGGACCGGGGAATCAGTATGTTACCGAGGCGAAAAGACAGGTCTCCGGTATGGTGCGCATCGACATGATCGCCGGCCCGTCGGAGGTGTTGATTGTCGCCGACAAGACCGCGCGGGCGGCCAGTGTCGCCGCGGATATGCTTGCCCAGGCGGAGCATGATCCTCTTGCTCTGGCCATTCTTGTCACCACCCATGAACCTCTTGCCGCCGAAGTACTGGCCGAGCTTGAACGACAATTGCCGCTTCTTTCCCGGCAGGAAATTGCTCGAACCGCTCTCAGCGACCGGGGGGTGATTCTTGTCGCCGCCGATGTCGAGGGAGCGATCGAGGTAGCCAACAGCATCGCCATCGAGCATCTTGAGTTGATGATTGCAGATCCCTGGGCGCAAATCCCCCATATCCGTCATGCCGGGGCCATTTTTCTTGGCAACAATACTCCGGAAGCGACGGGGGACTATTTTGCCGGACCAAACCATGTCCTGCCGACCATGGGTACGGCGCGATTTGCCTCGGCGCTGGGAGTGGAAACTTTTCTGAAAAAGAGCTCGATCATCAGTTATTCGGCGGGAGCGCTGGCGGCGGACGGGGAGCATATCATGCGCCTGGCCAGGCTTGAAGGCTTGACTGCCCATGCCGCTTCCGTTGCCGTTCGGCTTGCTAAGTAATGTTTGATTTCAGGCAACGGCTGGATGCGGGATTGCACCAGATGGGAATGGAAATTTCTCCGGCGAGCGTCGATCGGCTGGACATATATTTTGCCGAGCTGAAAAAATGGAGCAGGAAGATCAACCTGATTGCCAAATCGGCCGGAGATGAACAGATCGTCGAAAAGCATTTCCTCGATTCCCTGACGCTGCTGCCGCTTCTAGGTGATGCCGGGAGCCATCTCCTCGACATCGGCACCGGGGCCGGTTTTCCAGCCCTGGTCTGCAAGGCGGCCTGTCCGGAACTGGCCGTGACTCTTGTCGAACCGCGTGAGAAAAGAGTCAGTTTCCTCGGCCATATAGTCAGAACGCTTGGCTTAGAGGAGGTGCGGATTCTCTCCTGTCGGGTGGAAGATGCAAACCAGTTGCC
Organism: uncultured Desulfopila sp.; assembly: GCA_964412665.1. Classification (GTDB taxonomy): domain Bacteria; phylum Desulfobacterota; class Desulfobulbia; order Desulfobulbales; family Desulfocapsaceae; genus Desulforhopalus_A. The sequence continues at coordinate 74,652 of CAYPPR010000012.1, read as the reverse complement.
GTCCACCATGGTGTTCAGCCACATAACCGCCAGGGCGGTAACCGAGATCGGCCCTTTTCTACGAATGGTTGAGCGGTTTGCGCGATCGGGCCCGCAGCTTGTCTGCATGAAAGGACCCAGGTGGCAGGAGGAAATTAATGCGGCAGCGGAGATTCTCAATCGTTCTTCCTTTCGCCTGGACCGTGTAGTAGAGTGCGTACTGCCTTTTTCGGGGGCGGAACGTCGAATTGTCATTTTTGCATCAAGGAAACACATTAAGCAGAATGAACATAATGAAAAAAATATAAGGTGAAAGAATGAAAAAAATTGCAGTGCTGGCCGGGGATGGTATTGGTCCCGAGGTGATGAAAGAGGCAATCAAGGTCCTTGATGTGGCGCAGAAAAAGTTTTCCTTTGCCCTCTCCTACAAGTATGCCGATGTCGGCGGGATAGCTATCGACAACCATGGCGAGGCCTTGCCCGCCTCCACTCTGGAACTCTGTGAAAAGAGTGATGCCATCCTCTTTGGTTCCGTCGGTGGACCGAAGTGGGAGAGTCTGCCTCCGGAGAAGCAGCCGGAGCGCGCGGCGCTGCTTCCGCTGAGAAAGCATTTCGACCTGTTCTGCAATTTTCGACCGGCGAAGGTATTTAAGTCCCTCACCGCTGCTTGTCCCCTGCGACCGGACATTATCGGTACGGGATTTGACATCCTCTGTGTGCGAGAGCTGACCTCAGGCATTTATTTCGGCACCCCGAAGGGCCGGGAAGGGAGCGGGGCAGACGAACGGGCCTTTGATACCATGGCGTATAAACGCTCCGAGATCGAGCGTATCGCCCGAATGGCCTTTGACGCGGCGCGTCTGAGACGAAACAAGGTGACCTCCGTCGATAAGGCCAACGTGCTGACGACCATGGTCCTCTGGCGTGAAGTGGTCATTGAAGTGGGTGGTGACTATCCGGACGTCGAGCTCAATCATATCTATGTCGACAACGCCACCATGCAGCTGGTCCGCGATCCGCATCAGTTTGACGTCATGCTCTGCGGCAATATGTTCGGCGACATTATCTCCGATGAAGCCGCCATGCTCACCGGCTCCATGGGACTGCTGGCCTCCGCCTCACTCAACAGCGACAGGTTTGGCCTCTATGAGCCGGCGGGCGGTTCGGCCCCGGATATTGCCGGGCAGGGTATCGCCAATCCTATCGCCGAAATCCTCTCCGCGGCGATGATGCTGCGCTACAGTTTCGGCCTCGATGAGGCAGCAGAGGCCATCGACAAAGCGGTTGCCGCAACCCTGGAACAGGGAATTCTCACCGCCGATCTGACAACCGATAAGACAAAGGCGGTCGGTACCGCCGCCATGGGTGATGCGATCGTCAGGGCATTACAACAATAAAGCGTAACTGATGACACCGGGCTGGGAGCAGTTGCTTCGTAGTGCTCCTGCCGTTCCGGTGTTCGGGGAAGACACATGAGCAAAAAGGATAATGTTCTTCTGATTACCAACCATGCCTCCAGCGACTTGGGATATAAGCTGGCGGAACGACTCTGGCTGCCGTTTACCGAAATGGAGCGCAAGTATTTCGCCGATGGGGAGAGCTACCATGCTTTTCCAAAATCCGTCGACGGCAAGGATCTGATCATTCTCGGCGTGACCCACGATGACAGCTCCCATCAGGAATTGATCGATTTGATTTCGGGCGGGAGGTATTGGAACGCCGCTTCCATTAACGTTATTATTCCTTTTCTCGGCTACTCGACCATGGAGAGAGCGAAACCAAACTCCCTGGAAATTCCCAAAGGCATTACCCGCACCAGGCAGATATTTCGGGCACGGCCCAATTTTGTCGCCTTTGTTGACCTGCACTCCGAGGCAGTGCTGCATGCGCATGCCGGGGAGATCCGGACGAAGCATATCTGGACGGATGATCTGGTCGTCGACAAGATCCAAAAGAGCGGCCTGACGGATTATGTTCTGGTCTCGCCTGATTATGGCTTTTCCAAAAGAGTGGCCCGGTTGGCGAGTTTGTTGGATTGTCCACATACCGCGGCGGACAAGGATCGCTATGATACCGACAAAACCATTGTCAGTCAGGTTTCCAGTGTGGTCAGGGGGAAGACGGCGATCATCTGTGATGATATGATCCGTACCGGTGGCTCCATTCTGCAGACCGCCGCCAGATGCCTTGAGGCGGGAGCAAAAGACGTGGTGGCCCACGCAACACATCTCGTCATGGCTGGGGATTCCATGGAAAAATTCCGCGGCGGACTGATTTCCAGGGTCATCGGCTCGGATAGCTATCCGGGGCGAACCAGTGATGATCTTATCGATGTCTATTCCGTGGCGCCACTGTTGGCTGAAGTGATCGAACAGCACTTGAAAATTTGACCGGGACATCATCAAGATACTTTCTAAATTATTGAAAGAATCTTGTGCCACCCTGTTCTTGTCTGAAATATAAATGAGAAGAAAGGAAACCGGTTGACTATTTACAGTTAAATTGCGACAATCCTTCTATCGTTAGGAGCATGCATTCCATGAAAAACATCGGATAGATGAAGCAAAAAAGATAGAGCACTGTTCAAAGTAGATGATGTCTCACTCTCAGTCAATCTTAAATTATATTGTTATTATGATACTAAAAAGCGGTCGATATGTTGTCTTTTTCGCTGTATTTGTTTTGTTGTCCTTTTTTGTAGGCAGAGGCGCGAGCTTCGCTCAGAGCGGTTATCCTGATCTGCTCGCAGAGGATGTGACGGAATTGGACTATCTGGATCAAGATTATCTGGATGAGGAGACCGCTCTTGTCATCCGGGATCCGCTGGAGCCGATGAACCGGGTTTTTTTTGAGTTTAACGATGTTTTGTACGTATGGGTTCTGAAGCCGGTAACAAATGTCTATATGTGGATTCTGCCCCTTGAGTTGCGACAGGCCTTTGGTAACTTTTTTTTAAATTTGGCCATGCCGATCAGGTTGCTCAATTCTCTTTTACAGGGAGATCTGGAAAAGTCTGGCGTCGTGCTGGAACGATTTCTTATTAACAGCACCCTCGGTGTTTACGGATTTGCCGATATAGCCGATGTAGAATTTGGCATCAAACGAAAGCGCGGCGATTTTGGTCAGACCCTCGGCAAATGGGGTCTTGGTGAAGGGATTTATTTCTGCTGGCCGGTCTTCGGGCCTTCAAATGTGCGAGATACCGTTGGCCTGGTTGCCGATATGTATTCTCATCCGGTACCCTATGTCCTTGATGATTCGGCCATCAATACGACGTATTCCATCACCAACCGGGTGAACAGTCTGTCGCTGAACCCGGATGCCTATGAAGATTTAAAACGCTATTCGATTGATCCTTATGTCGCCTCACGTCAGGCCTATTATGAATATCGACAGGCGATAGTCACCCATCATTAGCGAAAATGCAGTGAACTAAAAAATCGGGTAGAAGATACAAACTGCGTAACTTCTACCCGATTTGGGGGGGCTTGTGTCTGTTCCTTTGGGAATACTTAAAATAAAGCAAGCATCATGCCATTTTTTTGGTCGTGTGGCTTATATTTATTTGTCCGTTATTTCATGGGGATATACAAGCTCCCAGACTATCCGGTAAATTATCACCTCCAGCAGTTGCAGGAATATCTTTGGTGTTTCTAAAATGTAATTGATGATTGTTTTATGTAATCCATTGGTTGAAGTATTTTTTGTCATTCTTCCGCGGTTCATTCCCGGACCATCATATCTATGGCAGTTTCTCTAAGGCTGTCTGTATCTCTTTGTATCTGTTTAGTTTATTAAGCCATCTTGAAGGAATTTGGTCACTGCCATGGGAGGCGCCAAGAAGCATACCCACGGCCATGCCACGCACCGCCGAATCACCACCGGCCATCACCGTTTCAATGAGGGCCTCTTCGAGTGAATCCTTATGTTTGAGCACCGTGTAGACAGCTGCGGGAAGTGCGGCGTTCATGGAGCACATCTGACCGAATTTCTTTACCTGCCGGCGGGTGTCGAGCTCTGTAGCTTCGAGGCATTGACGAAGACGAAGATCAAGATCGAGACTAACAATGTTGTTGTCAAGTGCTTCTTCGAACGCCTCTCTTGGGCCGGCGCCATGGAGAATCGAGTAGCAGCTCTTCGCCAGGAACAGAGCGCCATCGACAACACCGGGTCCGGAATGGGTAAAAGTAGTCTGCGCACTGACCGCGGCAACCCTTTTATCGAGATTATCCCGGTAACAATAGATAAGCGAGGCGATTCTTGCCGGGCCACCGAGATCAGTTGACTGTGAGCCGCATGTCTCTGGTCCTTTGCCGGCTGCCAGGTTTTTCAAAGTCTCTTTCGTTGCTTTGTCTTTATATCCCTGATATTCAGTCATAAAGATTTGCCAGTCCTGGCCATATGCGGTGACATCAAAACGGCCACCATGTGCGGCAAGATGTTCGAGCAGGTGAAAACTCTGGTCACCGTAGTGGGTAAAATCGCCAAGCTTTTTTGTCGAGTGATAGGACCCTTCATCGGGAGCAACTAGCTCGGTAATTCTGCCGAAGTGCTGGTCTATTTTCGCTGTGTCGTATATCCAGTGTGCGCCAAGAGCGAGTGAATCCGCAACAAACGACGCGATTACCATGGATCGAGCATGTTCCTGCATGAGTAATACCTCCTGAAATGTGTAGGTTGCTTGAAGTTGATGCCGAGCTTGGAATGTGTCATTCACCTATTTACTGTTCATCATACGAAGAATTTATAACAACGCCGGGATAAGTCAAAAAATATCGGTACGACGAGAATGCATTGTACGTTTCAGCAGATACGTTGAGCCTGATTTTCGCGATAATCGGCCGCAGGTTGCTCTCTGCAACAGTGATGTAAGGTTTTTGTTGATGTGGACGATGATATGTTGGTATGACGAAGTAGGTGAGATCATACGGTGCGGCGGCAAGCCCTCTCAACCTGAGGTAGATATTGCACTGCACGGGTAGAGAAGGGTCACGCAGGATATCTGCAATGCGAATGGTGCAATGCACTTGTTTTTTTGGGGTTGTTGGATGGAAAGATGGATGAAATACGCAGCTATCGGCGCAGGATTAGTCTTGTCATTGGTGGTCGCCACGGTCACAGTTCTACCGCTTGTCACCAATACGCAAAGGTATCTGCCGCAAATAGAAGATAAATTAAGCAGTCTAACCGGAAGGCCGGTTGCCATTGGATCCGATCTGGCGCTTTCTTTTTTCCCCTCGCCGGGTATCTCTTTTTCTGATTTACAGATAGGTAATCCCGGGGGGTATCTCTCCGATGGCTTTATAAAAATAGCGTCTTGTGAAGTACGTTTTGCGCTGCTACCTCTGCTAAAAAAGGAGGTGGCAATCAGCCGCTTTATCATAAGCGGCCTGGAAGTTAGCCTGGAAAAAAGAGCGGATGGTAAAGTTAACTGGGATTTTTCACAGCAGCAATCAATCAAAGGTTCGAGTGCGGAGCCGGTTGCACCCGTGGCCGGATGGGCTCTTCCCGAGGGGTTGACCGTTGATCTTCTGGTCGTAACCGATGGAGTGGTACATTGGCTGGACATCGCCCGGCAAGTCCGACACAGGTTCGATGATCTGATGTTCATCGCTCATGATTTCAACTTTGATGATCCCGTTGCGGTCGAGTTCAAGGTATCCATTGCCGGAAATGCTCTGGCTGCCGAGGGAACGGTTGGACCCTTTGTCCATAGGTCCGGACATGGGCCATTGCCGGTCGATCTGGCCGCTCGTTTCATTGACAGTTTTTCCGGGCAGATAAAGGGTAAAACTATTGAACTGCTGGAGGATCAGGCTGACTTTGTGCTGCTGGTACCACCTTTTTCAGCAAAGAATCTTTTTTCTTTTCTTGCTGCCGATGTTTCTGCCGGCACCGGCAAAGTCCGCATTAACCCTTTAGAGATCAAAGAGAGTAGGCCCTGAAGAGGGTTTCTGCTTCTTCAGGGCGTGCTCGTCCGGCTGAGGATACCGTCCTGCAGGGTGAGACAGTGATCCATCCGCTCGGCAAGTTTGATATTGTGGGTGACCATTATCGTCGACAGTTGACGATCCCGACAAAGATCATGCAGCAGTTCGAAGACGAGGTCTCCGGCCCGGGAGTCGAGATTGCCGGTCGGTTCATCGGCGAGCAGCAGTGCGGGGTCCATGATCAGGGCTCTGGCCAGAGCGGCTCTTTGCTGTTCGCCGCCGGATAATTGTCCGACCTTGTGGTGCAGACGATGGCCAAGTTCGACTCGGTCGAGGAGACTTGTCGCCGGTTCCAACATATCTTTTTTCTTTTGGCCGGCAATCAGTGCCGGCATCATGACATTTTCCAGAGTGGTGAAGTCGGGTAGCAGGTGATGGAACTGGAAGATGAAACCGACCGAGGCATTGCGAAATGCAGCCAGCTCTCTGGCGCTTCTTGTCAATAACGGCCGGCCCTGGTAGAAAAGTTCGCCGCCGGATGGTTGGTCGAGGGTGCCGAGAATCTGCAAGAGAGTTGTCTTCCCAGATCCCGAGGCGCCGATGATGGCGGTCATCTCCCCAGGCTCGATCGAAAGACAGACATCCCGCAGTACGGTCAAGGCGGTTGCGCCTTCCCCGTAGGTCTTGCTGACATTTTTCGCACTGAACAGGGCCATCAGGAGAGCACCTCGGCTGGATGGACAGTGGAGGCCTTCCATGAAGGATAAAGGGTTGCCAGCAGGGTTATGACGATCGAGCTGACAGCGATTATTGTCACATCGAGCGGCAGTACCTTAATGGGCAGGGTGGTCATCGGATAGACGTTGGACGGCAATTCGATAAATTGATAGCGTGAGAGCAGTTCACATAAGCCCAGTCCGCCGAGAACGCCGATGGTTGTCCCGGCCACGGCGATGACTAGGCCCTGGAGGAAAAAAATCTTCATGATCGAGCGGGAGGTGGCGCCCATTGATTTCAGAATGGCGATATCTTTGCTCTTTTCCATGACGACCATGACCAGGGCACTAATGATATTGAGGGCTGCCACCAAAATGATCAGGGTCATGGCGATGAACATGCCGATTTTTTCCAGCTTGAAGGCGGCAAATAAATTGCTGTTCATCATCATCCAATCCCTGGCGATAAAACCCGGACCAAGTTTTTCAGTGATCTTTTTGGCAATCTGATCTGCTCGACCCAATTCTTTTCTTACCACCGCTACCTCGATACCGTGGGCCAGGTCGCCGATGGCGAGGAAAGCCTGGACATTGCGCATGGACATATAGGCCAGGGTCGAATCGTATTCGAACATGCCGGTTTCAAAAATTCCCGAGACGCGGCAGGTTTTCACCTTGGGGATGATGCCCATCGGGGTGAGAGGGCCGGAGGGTGAGATGAGCCGAACCCGGTCGTCGACGCCGACTCTGAGTTCTTTGGCAAGATGTTTTCCGAGGATGATATGCGGTACCCGTACCGCCTCGTCCTGATCAAGTTCCTCGATTGATCCGGCAATCATCTGCTTCGACAGCCCGACAACGTTTTCGGCGGTGGCCGGGTCCAGGCCGCGCAGAACAACCCCACTGCCGCCGCCGGAGCCACTCAGCAGAGTCTGGGTATACAGGTAGGGCGAGGCCCCGGTGACATCTTTCACGGTGAGGATTTGCTCCCTTACCCGTTGATGGTTGCTGATTGTGCCACCGAGCTGCTGCACAATGATGTGGGAATTGACGCCGAGGATCTGATCGCGCAGTCCTTCGGTAAAACCGGAGTAGACGGACAGCACGACAATAAGGGCGATAACACCTACGGTAATGCCTGCCACGGATATCAGAGAGATGAGCGAGATGAAGCCATGCTTATGTTTCGCCCTGAGGTATCTCAGGCCGACGAACCATTCAAACATAAAAGTACCGGAGTCTTGCGTGATATATTATTCTTCTCTTTCCTGGTGTAACTTGGCCTCGGGTTTGAGGTGAGGAAAGAGGATAACGTCGCGAATGGATGGTGCATCGGTGAGAAGCATCACCAGTCGGTCAATGCCAATACCTTCTCCCGCGGCCGAGGGCATACCGTATTCCAGCGCGCGGATATAGTCGGCGTCGAGTTCGGGGTGGATTTCATCGTCCTCGCCGCGCTCGGCGATCTGCTTTTCAAACCGTGCAAGCTGATCAATCGGATCATTTAATTCACTGAAGCCGTTGGCCAGTTCCCGGCCGGTGATAAAAAGCTCGAAGCGATCGGTTACCGTCGGATCCAGCTCGTTCCTTCTGGCCAGCGGCGAAACCTCGGTCGGATACGAGGTGATAAAGGTCGGATTAATCAGTTTGTCTTCAACCAGCATCTCGAACAGTTCGGTCTTGGCCTTGCCGGCTCCCGCCTGTTCTTCGAGCTGGATGCCCTTTTCCTTGACCAGGGCCATGACCTTCTCGTCGTCTGCCAGAATCTCCTTGTCGATGCCGGCAACTTCGACCAACGCCTCATCCATGGTTAGCGTTTTCCAGGGTGGCGTAAGATCAACCTCGGTTCCCTGGTAGGTGATTTTCATCGTGCCGTTTACTGTTTGGCAGATAGATGAGATCATCTTCTCGGTAAGGGTTATCATGTCTTCGTAGGTGGCATAGGCCTGGTAAAACTCGAGCATGGTGAATTCCGGATTATGGCGGGTGGAAAGCCCCTCGTTGCGAAAATTCCGGTTAATTTCAAAAACCCGCTCAAAGCCGCCGACGAGCAGGCGCTTCAGATAGAGTTCCGGGGCGATACGCAGATAGAGCTCCATATCCAGGGCATTATGGTAGGTTTTAAACGGCTTGGCGGTGGCTCCGCCCGGAATCGGCTGCATCATCGGTGTCTCGACTTCCATAAAGTCTTTACCGATCAGGTATTCGCGGACCAGCTGGATGATGTGCACACGTTTCCTGAATGTTTCACGGGTCTCCGGGGTGACGATAAGATCGACATACCGCTGACGGTAGCGGGTCTCAACGTCGGTCAGGCCGTGCCACTTGTCGGGAAGGGGCCGCAGGGATTTGGAGATCATGATTATTTTGTGGGCCTGAAGAGAGAGTTCCCCCACCTTGGTTTTAAACAGCGTGCCTTCGACACCGACGATGTCACCGATATCCCATTTTTTGAAGGTTTCGAAGACTTCATCACCGAGAATATCTTTTTTTACATAGACCTGCAGCTGGCCGCTGGTATCCGCTAGAGTGCAGAAGGCGGCCTTGCCGAATTTACGCATGGCCATAATCCGCCCGGCGATTGAATAACCGCCTCCCCCCGGTTCCGTCTCCTGTGCTGCTAGGTTATCACCTTTTGGTAGAAGTTCCCTGGTGGTGTTGGCCGGTTTAAAACTATTGCTGTACAGATTGACGCCAAGTTCGGCCAGAAATGCGGCTTTTTCCCTGCGCTGTGCCAGGGTTTGATTTTGTTCACTCATAATAAATGCTCATAGAAATATGAAAGAGGCTATAAAAAAAGCGGCAGTACTCTGCCGCTTATTCGTCCTTTAATCCAACTCCACAGAATTACCGGGAAATGGTCGTTCTGTCAATTCTTTTCCGGAAACAGTGCCACCGGAGCAATGGATCCGATCGGTAGTCAGCTTCATTACCGGCGTGGTAATCAGCGTGCGAGAAGAAGATGCCTCGTATTGGAGATTATCGGTGCCGTTTTTGTTGTTTTTTCACTATCGCCTTCCTGTTTGTTGCCGTATTGTAGAAAACGGTATTGTAGAAATTGTATTGTAGGTATGTGCAAAGGGATGCAGTATGATTTGCTCTCTGTGAGCAGAGAGCACGCATCAACGATCGCCAAGCATCTTTTAACCAGTGAATGAAACTAATAATTAAAAAAGAGGACAATGACTCGAAAATATCTCCTCCAGGCAATTTTTTTTGACTTCGACGGAGTAATCGTTGATTCAAATGCAACTAAGTCTGAAGCCTTTCGAACCCTGTTTGCCGCCTACGATGAAGAAATCGTCGCCGAGGTTGTTGCCTACCATCAACAGCATGGCGGTATCAGCAGGGTGGAAAAAATACGTTATGCCCACGAACATATTATCAAACAGCCATTAACCGAGGAAGAGCTTGCCGAATGGGCCGGAGCATATTCGAAACTCGTTGTCGATAAGGTCATTGCTGTCGACTGGATTGCCGGAGCAAAAGAGTTTCTTGACGGTGTTGCGGCGACTATGCCGGTTTTTGTCATCTCCGGCACTCCGGAGGACGAACTGCGACATATAATCGTCCGGCGGAAAATGTCCGGTTATTTCCAGGAAATACTCGGCTCGCCGACAAAAAAACCTGAGCATATCCGCAAGCTTCTCACCCGCTACCGACTCTTCCCTGAACATTGCCTCTTTGTCGGCGATGCCCTGACCGATTTTAATGCGGCAAAAGAAACCGGTCTGCACTTTATCGGCATCCAGGGTGAAGTGGCTTTTCCGAAAGGGACAATTGTATTGCCTGATTGTCGAAGGTTGCAAGACGTATTGGAGCAACAATTTATCCGGTTGTGAACGTTGCTTCAAAACATCTGGCGTCAGTGGTGAATTTTAGTGATAGGGAAAGAGATATCTGGCAGTTTGCCTTTAATTTGGCTATTTTCTGTAAAATAAATTTTACATGAAGGCGCAGAAAACAATGGATGAACACATAGAAGCAACCGGCAAAATTATCGCCTCTCTTGAAAAAAAATTGGCCGCACTTGAGGCAGAAAATTCCCGCCTTGCAGTCGATAACACTATGTTGCGCCAGCTTTACGAACGGGCACCGCTCAGTTACCAGTCTCTTGACGAAGACGGCTGCTTTCTTTCCGTCAACAAAACCTGGCTCGATCTTCTCGGCTACCGCCGGGAGGAGATTATCGGGCGTAATTTTGCTGATTTTCTGCACCCCGACTGGCAGGAGCATTTCAGGGAGAATTTCCCAAGATTCAAGGCGGTGGGTGAAATCCTTGGTGTGGAATTCGAAATGCGCAAGAAGGACGGCAGTTTCGTCTTCGTGGCTTTCAACGGCAAGATAGGTAAGGACTCCGATGGCAGTTTCCAGCAGACCTACTGCATATTTCAAGATATTAGTCGGCAGAAAATAGCCGAAGAGGCATTGGCTCAGTCCGAGAAAAAATGGCGAAATATTATTGTCTCAACACCACAGATCGGCGTCAGTCTAGATCCCCAGGGGAAAATTGTCTTTGCCAATGGTCATTTCCTGCAATTAGTCGGCTGGAAGGAGGACGAAGTGCTTCTCCAGGATTGGTTTGACATGTTTCTGCCCAGCCATGTTCGAGAAGATGTGCGTAGGGTCTTTTTCACCGTTATAAATGATCAGGATACCTTGTCTTTTTCAAACTACGAAAATGAGATCGTCACCAGGACCGGGGAGCTGCGCAATGTCGCCTGGTCAAATGTCCTGAGCAAGGATGTCCACGGTAATATCGTCGATGTCACCTGTCTTGGCCTTGATCTGACCGAGCGTAAACTGGCCATGGCGGCATTGCGGAAAAGTGAAGAACGGCATCGAATGATCCTTATGACCTCCATGGACGGATTTATGCTTGTTGACCAGCAGAGCTTTATTCGGGAAGTGAATGAGACCTACTGCCGCATGAGCGGTTACACGGAACAGGAACTCCTCACTATGCACATTGCCGATCTGGAGGCAAAAGAAACAGTGGAGGATGTTGCTGCCCATACAAAGACAATCGCCACCAGGGGCAAGGATCGTTTTGTCACGCAGCATCGTCGCAAGGATGGGACGTGTTTCGACGTTGAAATCAGGGTGCAGCATAGCCCGGCAATGGACGGATTTATCGTAGCTTTTCTTCGTGACATTACCGAATTGAAAAATGACGAGGCAGAACGGCAAAAACTGCAGGAGCAATTACTCCAGGCGCAAAAAATGGAGTCTATCGGGCGCCTTGCCGGCGGCGTGGCCCATGATTTCAATAATATGCTGGGTGTGATTTTAGGACGCACCGAGATGGCCCAGGAATATTGCGATCCTACCACGCCTATCTATGACGATCTGCAGGAAATACGCAAGGCAGGAGAACGTTCGGTCAATCTGACCAGGCAACTGCTGGCCTTTGCCCGCAAACAGACCATTGCTCCTAAGGTCTTCAATCTGAACGAGGCGGTCAATAACATACTGACAATGGTGCAGCGGCTTATCGGCGAGGATATTGACCTTGTCTGGCGGCCCGGTGCCGGGCTGTGGCCGGTGAAAATGGATCCTTCTCAGCTCGATCAGATTCTTGCCAATCTCTGTATCAATGCCCGGGATGCGATCGCCGGTGTTGGCAAACTGACCATAGAAACAGAAAATACTATCTTTGATGCAGCTTACTGCGCCACTCATCGGGACTATATCCCCGGCGACTATGTGCTACTGGCCCTGAGTGATAATGGCTGCGGCATGGATAAACACACGCTGGGGCACATTTTTGAACCCTTTTATACCACCAAGGAAATGGGCAAGGGGACGGGTCTCGGCCTGGCTACGGTTTATGGCATAGTCAAGCAGAACAATGGATTTATCAATGTCTACAGCGAACCCGGCCATGGCACGACCTTTAGGATTTACCTGTCGCGGCACAGAGCCGAGGTTAAGTCTGCCTTGGTGAGCGGTGCGACCCGGCCTGCAGAAGGTGGTTCTGAAACCGTCCTGCTGGTGGAAGACGAGGCGGCAATACTCGCCATGACCACAGCTCTGCTGCAGCGATTGGGCTACAACGTTCTGCCGGCCAATAGTCCCGGTGAGGCTATTCGTCTGGCGGAATCTTTCGATGGGAAAATCAGTCTGCTGCTGACTGATGTGGTGATGCCGGAGATGAACGGTCGCGATCTGGCCAGGCAGATGATATCACTGTATCCTGAGCTGAAAACACTGTTCATGTCCGGCTACACCGCCAATGTTATTGCCCACCATGGGGTACTGGATGAAGGCGTGGAGTTTATCGAAAAACCTTTCTCCAAGAGCGATCTGGCCGTTCGAATCAGGGCCTTGATGGAGCGGGATTCTTCTGTAATATAAAATGAAAATAGAGAGATGTGCACCGTTTTTATTTTGCTTGAGAATGTTAGAGATATGTTATAACAATGAGTCTAGCCGACATGGGTATACTTGCAGTGTTTTGCATTACTCTGATCTCATCACAAACATCAGGAAAAGGAGTATACGATGAAAAAAAGTATCGTTAGGTTTTCTTTGTCTTTGCTTTGTGTATGTATGATTACTGGAATGGCGTATGCGCAAAGCGGTGGATTTACACCGATGGGGATGGTAACCGGTGGTCCAAAAGGAACGTATTACCAGTTTGGCTTGAATCTGAAACAGTTGGTCGAGAAATATGGCATAAAGTTGGATGTCGCCAACTCAAACGGTTCGGTAGAAAATGTTTTTGCCGTCTATAAACGTCCGAAAACGCAGATGGGAATTGTGCAGTCGGATGTTCTGGCCTTTGTCGCGAAAGTCGAGACGGACCCGGTATTAAAGCTGATTGCCAAAAAAATTAAGATGGTTTTTCCACTCTATAATGAAGAGGTCCATCTTTTGGGCCGTAGTGATATCGTCGATTTTGATGATCTTGAAGGGAAAAAGATTGCTATCGGTCAAGAGGGCAGCGGTACCTATCTGACGGCTAAGCTTTTGTTTGAGGTCTCTGATATCAAACCTTCGGAAATGATAACGATCGGTCCCGACGAGGCTCTTCCGCTCGTTAAAGCAGGGGAGGTTGATGCCTTATTTTATGTCGCCGGCTATCCGGTCAAACTGTTCAGTGACCAGGTGATGCCTACAGATGGTCTGGCACTGATTCCGATCGTGAATAAAAGCATTGTCGAATTTTATCCGGAGACTGAAATTCCTGCAGAGACCTATGCCTGGCAGGCAGCGGTCGTTAATACCGTTGCCGTAAAATCTGTCCTGGTTTCCTATGATTTTAGAATGGCCAATTGTCAAAATGTCGGCAGATTTGCAGATATCGTTGAGAACAATATCGACTGGCTGCGAGAAAACGGTCATCCGAAGTGGAAGTCGGTTGACCTTGAATATCCCTTAAAAGGCTGGGAACAATATGATTGCGTCAAGAATTTCGCGGGAAAGTCGAAAAAACAAATTAAACCAGTTAACAGTGGTGAGATCAATCCGATTCTTGAAGCGATCAAAGAGATATTGTAAATGATCCTCGGAAAAATGAGAAGGCTGTATATGTTTCAAAAAGTAAATGTTTATCACATATCATAGGGAACAATGACGGGAACGTGGTTTTTGTTGATGCATCCTTCCGCCCGGTGGTTGATGTTCGTGAAAAAATCTTAAAGGCAGGATGAAAAATGTATCTTTCCTTTTATGGGCTGAATCAAAAGTCTTTTCAGATGAGCACCAACCCGAGTTTTATCTGGCTCGGGAAAATGCACAAAAAAGTGTTGGCCATGCTGCAGTACGGAATCCTGCAGAATCAAGGGTTCCTGCTTCTTACCGGTGATGTCGGTACCGGCAAAACGACCTTGGTTAATGCGCTTATAAACAGCCTGGGTAGCGACGTCGTTGTGGCCAAAGTTCCAGATCCCGGCCTGGAAATGATCGACTTCCTGAACTATATTTCCCATACGTTCGGTATGGACAAGAGGTTTGTCTGTAAAGAAGATTTCTTGATTCATTTCGACCTATTTCTGCAGAACAGTGCTGCCGCCGGCAAAAAAGTTCTCCTGATCATTGATGAGGCGCAGCGCTTGAACTCCGCTCTCCTTGAAGAAATCAGGCAGCTGTCGAATATCGAAAAACAACAAACGAAAGTACTGAATATCTTATTTGTCGGTCAGAACCTGTTTCATGACTTTTTGCAGGAGAGTCAAAACAGGGCTCTCTCGCAACGCATTGCCATCAATGTGGCCATCGGCCCTTTGAATTTTGATGAAACAGCTGAGTATATTAGGCAGAGTCTTAAAACGGCCGGTGCGGAAAAGGACATTTTCAGTGCCGATGCTCTCCGCAGCGTTTATAAATTCTCGGCCGGATTTCTTCGCAGAATAAATATCATCTGCGATCATGCCATGCTGTCGGGATACCTTCAGGGCAAGAAAACCGTCACTGTCGATATGGTCAGACAGTGTGCGGAAGATCTCTGTTTGCCCGATGCAACGGTACAACTCACTCCCGGTCTTCTGCGTGGAGTCGATGGTTATGATGCGCAGAATTCACAAGATATTGTACCTGAATCCGTGCCGGTAATTGCTCCAATCCAGGCGTGGAAGATCATTGGTATCGTCATCCTCATTGTCGTCGGCGTGTTTTGGGCGACTTATTATAACTATCCCGAGGAATACCAGACGCTTTTTTCGCGGATCCAGAAAAATGGTCTGCAGCTTCTGCATATTTCACAAAAGGCCGATCTGGCTAATTCGGTTAACATACAGAATAAAGATGCACCACTCCTAAAAGCAGTAACAGAGGACGATTCCGGCACATTAGGAGAAATCGGGGTTTTCGAAAAGGCTGCTATGGATGTGCTGGTTGCAGAGGGGCAGGAGGTTGAAAAGATGGCGCCGGCCGAGATAGTATTAGAAGAGCAGAGCACGGATGACGGGCCAGAAGAACCGTCTGCTGCAGTCCATCCCATCGACACCGTTGATCTTAACGCAATACCACCGATCGAAGATAACGGTAACGGTATTGTCGAGATAGAAACAATTGTTCCGCTGCAGACACCGATGCTGCCCGGCAAAAGTCTTGCGGCTGAAGATGAGACCATCGGTGATTATCCCGATCCTGTTGCCACCGATGTTTCTGCTTCGACAGCCTATGTGGAAGTTGTTGATTCTCTCATAGAAAAAATGACTAACGATATGCCCGTCGAATCGGTAGAGACGACTAGACCGGAAGAAGTCGAAGAAGCTGTAGGAGCTTTGCAAGCCCCCCCTGCAAATGTAGATCCTAGTGCCGTGATTGACTGGGTAATCAAAAAAAGGTCCGAATAATTTGCCATACAAGCATCTGTCCCGTTAACGCACACCACGCCATCTTGATTAATTCTGCTCGTTTGGGCCATGGCCGTTTCTGCTGCGCGGATGCCTCTAGCCAGTCTGGGACAACTGTGGCCGTGAAAAGCAATCGTCTGGTCGATAACACTCGGTTCAATGCGACAGCCTATATGTTGTTGCCTCTTGTGGGGGGTTGTATGGTAAAAAGTCAATGACTCATTTCTGCTACAGATTCTATCGGAACGACTACAGGATAACCATTAATGTGATGAATTTCCACGGCTAAGCCATATACCGATTCAATCATCTCGGCAGTAACCTGCTCAGTTGGCCCGTAACTATGCATCCGACCGTTTTTCAGCAGCAAAAGGGTGTTGGCATAGCGCATGGCTTTGTTCAGATCATGCATGGTCATAACCGCACCGATGGCATGTTCATCAACAACCCGACGTAGCAGGCCCATGATCTCCACTTGATTCTTCAGATCAAGCGCGCTGGTTGGTTCATCAAGCAGCATCAGGCGTGGTTCCTGTACCAGGGCACGGGCAATGCAGACCTTCTGCAGTTCGCCGCCGGAAAGCTGGTCGATACCGCGCAGCGTCTTGTCGCCCAGATGCAAATGGTGGATGGCCGAATCGACAATCTCCAGGTCATGCTGGGATGGCCGCCAGCGAATATGTGGCTTGCGTCCCATGAGGATGGCATCGAAGACCGTCAGTCGCGCCGTTTCATTCTGTTGCGCGACGTAGCCGATATGAAGGGCAATATCGGCGGGTGACATGTGCAGAACGCTGCGCTCTTCCACCAGAATCGTACCGCCCTTTGGGCGGTGGATAGTGTTAATGCATTTCAGCAAGGTGGTCTTACCGACGCCGTTCGGTCCGAGGATGGCCAGCAGTTCTCCCGGTTGCACCTGAAAATCGACGCCGTCAAGGATAGCCTGGCCGTTGTAGGCAAAGTGGAGTTTCTGCACATCAAGGATCATCGTTTTCCTCCTCTGATAATCAGCCAAAGAAATACCGGTGCGCCCATAAAGGCGGTCAGGACCGACACCGGCAGGACATGCGGTGCCAGTATCAGCCGAGCAGCCGTATCGGATACAAGTAGTAACAGGGCGCCGCCAACGGCGGATGCGGGCAGGAGAAAGCGATGATCCGAGCCGATAAGACGACGCACCATATGCGGTACCACCAGGCCGACAAAGCCGATGATACCAAGAAAAGAGATGATCACCGCCGTCAACAGAGATGCGAGCAGCATACCGAGCATACGTACCCTGTCAACTCGCACTCCCAGCCCTTTTGCCGTTTCATCCCCGGCATCGATGGCGTTGTAGTTCCAGCTGTTGGCGAAAAAGAACAGTGACACCAGGAGAGCAATAAGGGAAATAAACGACAATTCATTCCAAGACGCCCGGGCCGTATCACCAAATGTCCAGAAGACCATGGCTGCCAGCTGGACATCATCGGCGAAAAATTGCAAAAACATCGTGCCGGCGGTGAAAAAAGCGCCCAGCGCCACGCCGGTAAGTATCATGATCTCAGGCGTTGCACCCCGCAGTCGGGCGATGGCGATGATGACACCGGAGGTAAGAATGCTAAAGAGAAAAGCAGCAGCCGTGGTGAGATAGGGATTAGTGATCTGCACCGCGCCGACACTGTTCGATGTCATTATGCCGCCGCCAAGAACCATTACCGACAGAGCAGCGCCAAAGGCCGCCGCATGGGAGATACCAAGGGTAAATGGTGAGCCGAGAGGGTTGCGGAGAATCGACTGCATCGCTGCCCCGGCCACGGCCAGCCCGGCACCGGCTACCATCGAAGTGAGCGCCTGGGGCAAACGGATGTTCCAGATAATGGCGGTTATCTGGTGCGTGGTCGCCTGGCCAAGCAGGCTGCGGACGACATCGATCATGGGAATCTTGGCTGCTCCAAGGGATATGGCCAGGACCAGGGCTGACAGCATAAGGAGGAGCAGCAACACGAGAAAACTGATTTTTCTGCTGATATATCGAGTATATTCAGCCGGTATCCGGCCGTCATGAAAATGCATGTTAATTAATGAAGAGGAATTCTGGCAAAGGCCATATTCTGGAACTGACTGTTCATTTCGTGGAAAAGCGGTTTGCCGACCAGAAAAGTATAGATTTCATCAGCCTTGGCTTGCGGGTCGATATCGCTGAAACGGTCTGGGTATAACAGTTTGCCGATGAAATAGGCGTTGGCCAGGATCGAATCAAAATTCTGATTGTACCAGTTGTAGGGTAATACCCCGTAAACTTGACCGTGTTGCACGGCGGTCAGTGTCTGGTAGGCCGGATCTGTTTTCAGCTCATGCAGCCCGCCGGCCTTGTCACCTAATTGGACGGTGGCCAGATCGAGAAAAAGGATGTCGGGATTCCACACCACGATCTTTTCTTTAGCGATATCAGTATTATTCAGATCCTTGACCGCGGCATTGGCGCCATCGGCCAAATTACGGGCATTGATGAAACGAAAGGGTGGGTACGTCGGTTCCGTTGATTGAAAGCCATGCGGCCCGGCATAGGCCACTCCGCCGAGATACACGCTGGGTTTTTTTTCGTCCGGGATATCGGCTGTCCGTTGGCCCAGGTCGTCAATGGCCAACTGAAAATAGGCGATGACCTCCTCCGCTCGCTGATTTTTGCCGATGACGTTACCCATGATGCGCAGGGAGCTAAAGAGGTCATTTCGCTGATCGGCGAGATTGCCGTAGTGCAGGGCAACCACGGGAATACCCGTCTTCTGTTGGAGTTTTTCCGGTTCAAGGCCCGCCGCACCCTGGGTAGTGGCGATCACCTTGAGTATGACCTCGGGCTGCTCGTGTAGCGTCAAGATTAACTCCGGATTATCTTTGCCGCGAAATTCGCCGAATATCGGGAATTTTTTGAAACCGGGATTGGCCAGGGCATAAGGACGGGCATCGAACTGTCTGCGCCGTCCCTCTATATCATCAACCGCCACGACCATATCCTGGGCCTGGAGATAGGTGAGCAGGCGCAAACAACCGGAACCGGAACAGATCACTTTTTTGGCTGTTTCGGGGATGACGAGGTTTCTTCCCTGTGCGTCGCTGATTTCTCTGGCCAAAGCCGCGTGCGGCAAAATAAACAGGATAGTAAAGAAGATGGAGAAGAAAAATCGCATGGCGCGCCCTTGGCTGAGATGGAAAATGTTCACACGAAATAAACAATGTGATGCTTAAGTGTGTTCTTTACCGTGAACCCGGCGCACTGTCAAACAAAAAGCACACAAAACACATATTCGTAACACCGTAAGGGCCGTGTGAGTAGTTCCTGGCGGAATCGACCAGCAATTTTGTATGTGTCATCGAGTGAATTTTGGTGAGCCAGGTATCAACGAACAGGCTGCCGTACTTATTCCTCAAACAGGATGCACAGTAAGATTCCCGCCGTGTGGTGTATCGTAACCGTTTTTTCCTGCATGATATTGCTTACACCACGTGAGGAGCCGAAAGGGATAATCTGGTCGGTGAGGGGATAGGCAAAGCCGTGTAAACTAACTCCGGAGGCATCACCCTTGAGAGGCAGGACGGAGATCTTTTGCCCGGGCGTGCCGCTGATTGTATGCTCTTTTCCTGGATGCAGGATGTGTATGGAACTGTTGCCGGCAAGCAAAAAGATGTGCTGTTCTTGATACTTTTCGTTGGCCGCGAGCATGACGTTGGCAAGACTCATGTCCCATCTGCCGCCGAGGGCACCGGCCAGCCAGACGGTCCGCGCGCCTTTTTCTTTGGCCAGATCAAGGGCCAGTTCCAGGTCGGTGGCATCTTTTTTTTCGGGATGGCGATGGATGATGATACCGGCATGTTCATATGCGGCCAGGATGTGTGCATCGATTGAATCAAGATCGCCCAGGAGAATATCGGGGGTGACGGCTAACCTGGTGCAATGGTTGGCCCCACCGTCGACGGCAATAATAATATCCGCCTGTTTGAGCAGCAACGCTAGTTCCGGTGAATGGTCGAGCGTTCCGTTGGCAAAGATAAGCGTAAACATTTTTTTCTCCAACCTTTAGAAACCGATGGCTTTTTCAAGTTTGCTGATTTCTTGCATCAGCTTGGATCTTTCCGCATCAGTGAGATCCGAGCGTTGCAGCTTTTGCCGCAGGCCAAGCAGAATCATTTCTTGTCGATAGTCGTTGCAGGTATATTGCGAAGGTACTGTCTTATCCTTGCTGTTCATGATGAAGCCTTTGCCGGTTAGGTGACGATTAGATGACGTCGAGGGTCTTCTGTACACCACTGAAGAAAAACCAGCAGGAAAAGAGGATGAGGAAGATTGCACAACCACCGATTAATTTCCGGTAAAAACCGTCACTGAAGAGATGTTGACCTTTGGTAATACCAAAAGAGATCAAGCCATACCAAGCCAGATCGGCAAGAATGTGCCCAAGGAAAAAAGCCGATACCCCCAGCATGCCGAACTTTAAAGAATGCATGATATAACCGAGTCCTATTGATGCCCACCAGAGCAGCCAATAGGGGTTCACGGCGCTGAGAACAATGCCCATTATGACAAGATTGCGCGATTTTTCGCCGGTAGGTTGACAATTCAAGGAAAGTTGCGGAAGACTACGCAGCATGGAAATGCCCATCCAGAGAAGGACCGTTCCCCCAGTCAGGGAAATAAAAATAAAAACGTCATCGCGAACGAGAATCGGTGCCAGCCCGGAGATCAGGGCGATGACCAGGGCCAGCTCAAGAAGGCCATGGCCAAAAATCATCAGCGGTCCGGTGGTTGCTCCCCGCCTGGAACTCTCGCTGACGGTGACGGTCATCAGCGGCCCAGGCATCAGGGCGCCGGAAAGTGCCAGGACAAAGGAGGTGCAGAAAATAGTGATCAGCGCGATTTCCATATTTCATCCATTGTTTTGAAACTACCGAAAATGACTATACCGGGTGGCGGTCGGATTCTCAACAATGGATTGCCGGACGGAGAAAATCGACCTGACGTGGAATTTTGCCTGACTGAAAAAAGTCCTTGCTGCATTGTTAAAGTAGAACAAGAGCCGAAGGGTTCAGGAGAAGCTCTACCGGTCGGCCGATTTGCGGTGGTGGCGGGTCGATTGGGAGATCGAAAGTCAGGGGAGTTTCTCCTGACTGTACGCCGATTCTGTAGCTGCCTCCCTGAAATTGCCGGCTGGTGATTGTGCCGGACAGGCGCAAGGTATCGGTTTTTGCTGTTGATGGCGGGGCGAGAGTGGCGCCTTCGGGGCGGATCAACAGGATATTAGCGGTTTTTGGCGACATATTCTCTCGACGTACAGGCAGGCTGCCCAGTGGGGAACGGAAAATACCCTGACAATCAACAGAACCTTTTATCAGATTACGAAACCCTAAAAATCCGGCGACGGTACTGTTTACCGGTTTTCGGTAGATATGCTCCGGGGTGTCGAATTGTTGCAGGGTGCCGTGATAGAGGATTGCGACCTTGTCGGCGATACTGAATGCCTCGGCCTGATCATGGGTGACGAATACGGCGGTGACGCCCAGGGATTTGAGAATTGTACGGATTTCGCCGGTGAGCCGATCTCTGAGAGCCCGGTCAAGTGAACCGAGGGGCTCGTCGAGGAGGAGCAGCTGCGGTTCCGGCGCAAGGCTTCTGGCCAGGGCTACCCGCTGCCTCTCCCCCCCTGACAGCTCATCGATTTTACGATGCTCCAGACCCAAAAGGCCAACCATTTCCAGCACCGTGCGTACCCGCCGGGCCAGCTCGCCCACTGGACAGTGCTGCATTTCCAGGCCGAAGGCGACGTTTTGCTGGACGGATTTATGGGGAAAGAGAGCGTATTCCTGAAACATCATGCCGAAATTTCTTTTATGAGAAGGAACCCCTCGGATATCCCTGCCGCAAAAGATGATCGTGCCGGCATCTTCTTTTTCGAGGCCGGCCAGAAGACGAAGCAGGGTTGTCTTGCCCGAGCCGGAGGGGCCGAGAAGGCAAAGAATCTCCCCTTGTTTCAGTGAAAAGCTGATGTCCTGGAGCAGCGGTTGCCCTTCATATTGGTTTGACAGCCTGTCCACTTCGAGGATATAGCTCTTGTCCTGCAGTTCTTGCACTTTTCGTCCTGTTTTCATAGAGATGCTTGGGGTATTTTTTTCGAGGCGTCCAGTCTGCCAAGGAGCCAGAAACCGGAACAGGTGACGAGCATGAGGATACTGCTCATGGCCATGGCCTGTCCATAATTTATGTCGCCGGGTTGACCGAGAAAACGGAAAATCGCCACCGGCATGGTCGGGGTATGCGGCCGGGTGACAAAGGCCGAGGCGCCGAATTCGCCCATGCTGATGGAAAAGGCAAAAACCGCGCCGACGAGAATTGCCTTGCTGATAATGGGAATATCCACCCGGCGCCAGACCTGATAGGGCGAGGCGCCGAGCAGAGTCGCCGCTTCTCGCAGGGTCTGTGGGATTTGTCTGAGGCTCGGCAGGATACAGCGGACGACAAAAGGAAAGGCCACCAGGGCATGGGCGATGGGGACCAGGGCCAGAGAGTCGCGCAGGTTCAGGGGGGGCCTGTTGAGGGTAATGATATAGCCGAAACCGAGAGTTACCGCCGAGGTGGCCAAGGGCAGCATGATAATCGCATCCCAGAAAGAGGACGCCGAGGCCCCTCTTTCCCGGGTTGAGGCGAGAAAGGTTGAGGCCAGCAGGCCGAGGATAACGGCGATGGTCATGGCCGCAAGGGCAAAACCGAGGCTGTTGGCCACCGCGGCAATGGGTTCGACGAAAAAGACCGATCTGGCCTGGGTGGAAAAAAGCGCTGAGTAATAGGCAAGAGTCAGGCCGTCTTGCCCGGTAAGCGAGCGGACGACCAGGGCGAGCAGCGGCGTGACCAGCAGGATGACCATGAACAGGAGGTTGGTGCCGATAAAAATCTTCTGTATCGGAGTCTCAACTTTTATGGCAGTGCCGCTTGCCGAGTCGGTATAAAAGGCAATGCGCGATCTTTTACCAAGTTGAGCATGCAGCCACATGAGCAGAAAATTAACGACGATCTGGATCAGAGACAGTGCGGCGGCCATGGGCAGATTAAAGAGTTGCACCGATTGGCGGTAAATTTCCACCTCGAGGGTCGCATATCCCGGGCCACCGAGGATGAGCACCACGCCAAAGCTGGTGAAACAAAAGATAAAGACGAGCAGAGACGCGGATCCGATGGCAGGCATGAGCAGAGGCAGGGTGATCCGGCGAAAGGTCTGCCACGGCGAGGCGCCAAGCATTGTCGCCGCGGCGCGCATGTCGGGATCGAGCCCGGCCCAGAATCCCCCGACGATGCGCAGTACCAGGGTGTAATTGTAAAAAACATGGGCGAGGAGGAAAAAGGCCATCGTCTGATCAATATTGATCGGCGGTTGGGACAGCTGCAAGCCGTCCATCAACCAGGTGTTGAGCAAACCGTTGGTGCCGAGCAAGGCCCGAAAGGCGGCCGCAGTGACGACGGTGGGTAGGACGAAGGGCACAGTCATTAAGGCCTGGAGCAGGTTTTTGCCGAAAAAACGATACCGGGCAAAAACATAGGCTCCGGGCAGGGCCAGCACCAAGGTGATGACAGTAGACAAGGCCGCCTGCCAGCAGGTAAACCAGAGAATGCGGCCGTAGATGGGCGAGTTGACCAGCTTGCTGAGTCTGGCCGGGTCCCAGCTGCCGTCCGGCAGAAAGCTGAGCAGTACTATTTTCCCCAGTGGATAAAAATAGAAGAGCAGCAGAAACAGTAAGGGGAGGGAGAACACTGCCCAGCGGAACAGAGGTCGAGGCAGCTTCACGTCATGTTCTCCCTTTTTCGCCAGTGTTATCAGTCTGTCCGCTTGTCAATCAGCGCAGGACGACATTCGTCCAGGCCTCGATCCAGCTGTCGCGGTTGACTTCAATGGCTGCAGGGCTGACCGTTACTGGTTTGTCGGCAACAACGGCGTGTTTGACAAAAACCTCCGGTAGTTTGGCATTCTTGTTTGCCGGGAAGACAAACATCTGCAACGGGATATCTTCCTGGAAGCTCTTGCTCAACATAAAATCGACAAGTTTCTTGGCCAGCGGAAGTTCCTTGGTACCTTGCAGGATGCCGACAAATTCGATCTGTCGAAAAGCATTATTATCGGTAACCAGGGCGGCAGTGGGGGCTTCGTACAGCGGCTTTTCCGCATAATGGACAACCGCCGGCGGACTGGATGCATAGCTGACGACGATCGGCCGGTCGCCCTTTGAGGCAGCCGTAAAATGGCCATAATAGGCATCCTCCCAGCCATTGGCGATGATCACGTCGTTATCGCGCATTTTCTTCCAGAAATCGAGATAACGAGCCTCGCCGAATCGGCCGATGGTGGCCAGAAGAAAGGCCATGCCTGGCGAAGAGGTTGCCGGGTTTTCAACCACAGTTAAACCTTGATAGGCAGGTTTGATCAGGTCGGCGAGATCGGTCGGGGGAGGCAGCTGGCGGGTGCTGAACCACTCCTTGTCATAGTTGAGGCAGACATCGCCGTAATCGACCGGCAGCAGGCGGTTCTGCTCATCGAGCCGGAGGGCGGCGGGAATCTCGGCGAGCAGGGGTGAGGCATAGGGCAGAAAGATGTCCGCGTTAATCGCCCGGGAAAAAAAGGTGTTATCGACCCCGAAAAAAACATCGGCCAGAGGATTGTCTTTGGTGAGAATAGCCTGTATCAGGGCGGCCCCGGCATCTCCCGATTTTAAAAATCGGACTTTCACACCGTTGTCTTTTTCAAAGCGGGCAATTACTTCTTTACTGATGTTGAAACTGTCATGGGTCATGAGGGTAATGGTTTTTTCCGTCTCAGCCGCGCTGGTGAGAGCTATCCCGAGTGATAATATCAATACCGATACAAAGAGCACTATTCTATTCATAAACACCTCCAAAATCATAAAATCCGCAAAAAAAGCCGCTTCCGGTCAGGAGACGGCTAAATATGCAGCACTGATCCCTCCGCCGGCATTATCCGGATCAGGCCAAGCGGTCGGATTATTACAGAAACCCCTCTCAGCCCGATTGTATCGAGCTCCCGTGTCACTTGCATTAAGATAGGCTATGTCGTAACGCTTTGCAACTCCTCCCTCACTAAGGGCTTGGGACTCGGGTTATTTCTGCAAAAGAACCACGGTCTCGATATGGTGGGTCTGCGGAAACATGTCGACAGGTTGGATTTTGCTGATGATAAAACCTTCCCTGGTTAGTTGGCCGAGGTCACGGCACAGGGTGGACGGATCGCAGGAAATATAGACCAGCCTTCTGCCGGTGACTGCCGCCAGTTGACCGGCCAGGCCGGGTATGCCCTGCCGAGGAGGATCTATGACGACACAGTCGAACGTCTGACCTTGTTCGGCAAATGCAAGGCACGCACTGTCCGCAGAACTCTTCATAAAACGGCAATTGGTCAAGCCGGCATGGGCCGCATTTTTTTTCGCGCTGCGGATCGCCGAACCCTGGCCCTCAATACCGAAAACTTCTTTTGCCGTCATAGCCAGGGGGATAGAGAAATTGCCCATGCCGCAGTAGAGATCAAGCACCGTGTCGCTTTTTTGTATCTGGCAAAAATCAACAACCGTTTCGATAAGGTATCTGTTTTGCGCCAGATTGACTTGACAGAAACCACCTGCTTCCCAGGAAAGGACAACGGACTGCTTTGTTGCGGTACATGGCGAATACTGCACAGTGAAGGTGTTGCCCATTATTTCATTGTCCTTTTCTTGACCATAACAATAAGGACCGGTGATCGGGAAATCCGCGCCGGTAAAAAAAACTCGCTCCACCTCGTCTTCCTCGGTACAGAAACTTTTGGCCGATTGCACATCGGCAGGTCGAACTTTTCTTCTGAAATGGAAAATACACACAGTTTTGCCGGTCTGGGGATTCTCCTGCAGTTCCACCTCCGTTGACAGCTCGCAAAGCCGACACCCGTCCTCATGATTTTGCAGGGCGGTGATGGTTTTATTGATAGATGCTCCGGCCAGCAGGCAGCACTTTATGGGAATGATCTCATGGGAACGAAAGCGGTGGAAACCAACCAGGCCACGATCACCTATCTGAAGGCGGATGCGCTGCCGGTAAGCAAATGCTGTGGGTGACGGGAGAGGAGAGCTGAGCAGGTCAATCGCCGAACGGACAGATTCCTCGCTTTGGCGGCGAAGAAGATCGACAACGATCTCTTTTTTTACAATCAGCTGGGTCGTATAGTTGCAATGCTGCAAGTCACATCCGCCGCACTGGCCGTAATATCGACAGGGAGGGGGAATTCTGGCCGGATGTTCTTGAAGGATTTGCTGTACTTTGCCAAAAAGGTGGTTTTTTTTCGCTTCTTCTGTGGTTATTATGACGGTCTCGTTTGGCAATACCTGCCGAACAAGAGTGACCTGCCCCGTGGAAAGGCGGGCGAAACCGTAACCTCCGTTGACTATCTTTTCTATGTGTATTGTTTTCAGTTCCATCTTTTTTTTGCCACCAGGCAAGGTTGAGCATTTATGCGCTTGAGACGGACGCTGCATATGCGACGATTCGATTCTGAATTGCTTCTTTTTCATAATCTACCATCCCTGTCTTGTCGAATACTATTCTTTTTCTGTGCTGTGCTGCTGCTTGGTGCAACAACAGTTATGGCTTCGGTTACCGTTGATGTTACCGTAACAGGAGTAAGTGGGCCTTTATATGAGAATGTTATGGCTCGTCTGGCCATCCATTTGCAGAAGGAAAACGAACGGTTACGCCATTTTTACGTCAGGCAGCTGCATCGGCAGGCGGAAAAGGATATCCGCTCTGCCCTGGCGCCGTTCGGCTATTATAATCCGATCATCAGCAGCAGCTTGAAACAGGACGGCGATACCTTTCAAGCCGAGTACACCATCGAAAAAGGACCGCCGGTCATTGTCCAAGAGGTCAAGCTGCAGGTGACGGGACCAGGGCGGAATAATGAGCAGCTTTCGCGGGCCATTTCCATGTTTCCAGTTAAGCACGGCGATATTCTTTATCAGGAGTCCTACGAGCAGGGGAAGAAAAAGCTCGTCTACCTTGCGCTCAGTGAGGGTTTTCTCGATGCGGCTTTTACCGAGCGAGCCCTGCGCATAAACATAGAGAGCAATACTGCTGATGTTCAGCTGGTTCTGGACAGCGGCCGTCAGTATCTTTTTGGTGAAACGACCACCGTCCAGAAAGTCCTCGACCAGGATTTGCTCGACCGATATCTTCCCTATGCATTGGGCGATCCGTATAATCCGGCAAAACTCTTCGAACTGCAGTCTATTCTCTACCGGACCGACTACTTCAGCCGGGTAGTGGTGCGCGGGCAGACCGACCAGGTCGAGGATTTTCATGTTCCCGTGGATATTGAACTGACTGCTCCAACACATCTGAACAAATACACTTTAGGTCTAGGCTATGCAACTGATACCGGCATCAGGGGAAAGGCGGACTGGTCTAATCGGCTGTATAATTCCCGGGGACATAAGATCAGCGCCGGCTTGCAGCTGTCGGAATTGGAAAATATTGTATTGCTGCGATATGATATCCCGTGGCGCGATCCCCGTTATAACAAGCTGGCGCATAGTCTCGGTTACCAGAATAAAGAGTGGGACGACACAAACACACAACTTTTTACTGCCGGGGTAGCCCATGAATATTCGGGTCCGCGTTTCACGCTAGGCGGTGGCCTGGAACTGCGCGACGAGGTGTACGATATAGGTGATACCAGCGGCGACTCGATACTGCTGGTTCCCTCGGTAAAGGCTGGTATGATCCTGGCCGACGATGTGTTGTATACCAAAAGAGGATTGCAGGCGTCTGTAGGCTTTCTTGGTGGCGTCGAAGGGCTGGTCTCCGATGTCAACTTTCTTCAGGCTGTGGTCAATGGCAAAGCGATTATCTCCCCGCTTGAAGCCTGGCGGGTCATCGGCAGAGGATCGCTCGGGGCGACATTTGTCGATTCCATTGATTCCTTGCCGCCGTCCTTGCGATTTTATACCGGTGGTGATGGAACCATTCGTGGCTACAGTTACAAATCCATCGGGACGAAGGATTCTTCCGGGGCGGTCATCGGCGGTCGGTATCTCGTGGTCGGGAGTATAGAACTGGAGCGTGTCGTTACGGAAAACTGGAGCCTTGCAACGTTCTGGGATGTAGGAACCGCAACCGATGATCTGTCGCTCGATTTCAACCAGGGAGTGGGGGCCGGAGTTCGCTTTCGTTTACCTTTCGGACAGATTCGGGTGGACCTTGCCTCTGGCTTGTCCGAGGGCGGCAGTCTTGTCCGGCTGCATCTGACTGTGGGGGGCGATCTGTGATGAAAGGAACCGCAATTGCCTGCATGTCGCTTCTTGTGCTTCTGTTCGGTTGTTTCGTGTTTCTGTTCACTACGGAATCCGGTTTGCTTCTCCTGCAAAAAAGTATCAATCGATTTGCTGCCGGCACGGTTTTTATTGAACAGGTAGAGGGCAGGTTGTCTGGAAGCGGCTCTTTGATCAACCTTCGATTTGTAAGTGGTGCGGCGGATATTAGTGTGCAGAGGTTGGAATACTCGTGGCAACCGGGGAGCCTTTTTAGATCCGAGCTTAATATTGCCGAGATTGTCATGGCCGGTGTTGATATCGCCTTTAAAAATGGACAGGCGGAAGCACCAGACAATAATGTGACACAGCTGCCAGGGTTTGTGCTGCCTGTTGCTGTCCTTATAGACAGTCTTGTTGTGGACAAGCTGGCCATACGAGACAGTGAGGGGGGGGAGCTGTTCGTCGTTGACAGGCTGAGTGTCGGCCTGGCATACAATGATGTTCAAATAACCGTTACTGCATTTGATCTGCAGGATCCGGATATTGGCCTAGTGCTGCACGGGGGTATTGACGTTCGCCGCAACTGGTCCCTGAACTTGCTCGGTAACTGGCGACTGGCGGGTTTTGGGTTTCATCCTATGGCTGGTACATTTTCGGCAACAGGTCCGCTTACTGATCCGCATCTGGAGCTTGGCGTTGAGCATCCCGGCGATATTCGCGTCAAGGCGAAGCTGGTCAATCTCCTGCAACAGCCTCAGTGGTCAGCGCAGCTCGAGGCCGATGATGTCGATCTGTCGACTCTCATCGAATACTGCCCGAAAATCGATCTAACCGAGGTAGATGCCAATTTTAAAGGGAATTTTGATAACTATCAGGGCCATGTGCAGGCCGAGGGAACCTGGGATGCGCTTGACGGGATGTATCTTGTCAGCGACCTTTCCGGCGACTTTCAGGGTATTGATTTTCAATCGCTGCGCATTGACGGCAAGGACAGCTCGGCCGAAGTTGCCGGTGGAAAAATCTCCTGGGCGGATATTTTTTCCTGGGAGGGGCGGTTTTTGTTCAAGGGATTCGATCCTTCAGTCATTACCGAGGAGCTGCAGGGCCGGCTCAATGCAGTACTGGTGAATAAGGGAAATGTTACGAAAAAAGGTGTAGTCGCCTCTTTTGCAATCACTGAGTTGGATGGTGTTTTGCGAAATAATAAGGTTGCGGCCAGCGGCAATGTCTTCCTCACGGAAACCGGCGTGCATACCGATGGATTGACACTTCGCAGCGGGGAGATCAGCGGGAACGCTTACATTGAAAATGGATTCTTTTCTTGGGCCGGCGAACCGCACTGGTCCACGGAAATACGATTGGATCAATTTGACCCGTCCTGGCTGTATAGTGAGTTTCCGGGGAGCGTTAATGGGACATTCAAGACAGAGGGGAAACTCGCGGATAGCGGGCTGGAGGCCTCGCTTACTATAGATGAAATATCCGGTACACTGCGGGGCAATGTACTCTCGGGCGCCGGCGAGATCAGTCTCGCCGGCGATACCCTGCAGACAACCGGGCTGGTTGTGCAGAGCGGTCCCTCGGAGCTTCTGGTCAATGGGCGGGCAGGAGAGCGTCTGGCCCTCGACTTTTCCCTTTCTTCCCCGGATATCGGGACTATCTTACCGGATAGTGAGGGAAGCATGCTTCTTCGGGGCAGTCTGCAAGGCAGCCGCCATAAGCCGCAACTGGATGCAAAGATTCAGGGAACCGGCCTGCGTTACAGGAAAAACAGTCTGGACCGGGTGCAGGGAGAGATCGAGGCCAATTTGACACGCGATGGGCGGTTGACTGGTTGGCTTGCCGGCGAGGGCATGTCACTTGATGGCTTCTTCATTGATAAAGGTCGCGTTGAACTGGGCGGCACTCTGGCCAAACATCAAGTTGTCATCGAAGGATCCACGGCCATGGGAGACCTGTCGTTCAGCGCCGACGGCAGCTATCGACAAGCCTGGCAAGGAAAGCTGGCAAATTTTCAATTGGCCGCAGGTGAGTACGGCATCTGGCGCCAAGAGGAAAAAGCAGTAATGATGATTGGCAGGAATGGGGTCCTGCTTAAACAGTTCTGCCTGACGGACGGAGTGGGCGAGGTCTGTCTCGATAGCGATGTTCAGCTGGAAGAAGAAGTGGAATGGACAGCACGTGGCAAAATTTCCTCGGTGTCCTTGAATTGGCTCCAGCGATTAAAACTGAGCCCTGTCCCGGTAAGCGGACAAATTCATGGGGATTTTGCCGCAAAAGGTGATAGTCACCGCATCATCTCGGCCAAGGCCGAGCTCAGAGCACCGACAGTCGCTGTGGTGGTGGGGGCTGACGATACCGAATTGGCTTCGTTTTACTTTGATGATTCTTTTCTGGCTCTCGCCTTGACCGATGGTCTTTTGCAGACAAATCTTAACCTGCGCATGCGCAACGGCAGTCAGGTTATTCTGGCTGCCGAAGTCGCAGGCGCGGGAGATTTTTTCGTGCCGATACTCTCTCTTCCATTACGTGGCGACCTGGAGCTGATAGAGCTTAATCTGGCCTTATTCAGTGCTTTTACCGGTTACGGTCTCGAACCGAGAGGTCGGGTGAACAACACATTAACCCTTGCCGGAACGGTAGGGGAACCGAAGATCTACGGAGAAATAAGTCTTCCGGACGGAGGCATCGATCTCCCCTATCAGGGAATTACCCTGGAGGATATCGTCTTGTCCATTGCAGCGGGGGAAGAGGCGGCACAGGTCACCGCCAGGGCATCGTCAGGGCCGGGACAGGTAACGGCCGTCGGTACACTGCGGTATGGAGCAGAAGGAATAGAAGGTGCATTGACCATCCAGGGTAATAATTTTCTTTTGGTCAACCTGACGGAGTACGCTTTTCGGGTTAATCCCGATCTTTTGTTGACTTTTGGTAACGATGATGGAGAATTAAGCGGGACGATCGACGTGCCTTATGGGCTGATAGCGCCGGATGAGATGAGTGATTCAATCACTGCCTCGGAAGATGTCGTTATTATAAGCGGTACGAGGGAAGAACGGCTGGATGGTTTCCCCTTCGACCTGGATATCAACGTTCGGCTGGGGGACGACGTACGCATTGACGGCTATGGGTTGACCGGCAGACTGGACGGCGACCTGCGGGTGTATACAACTCCGGACGATTTTTTAGCCGGCAGGGGGGAACTCGATCTCATTGAAGGAAGTTTTTTACTTTATGGTCGGACTCTGGATATTATGCGGGGACGGATGATATTCAGCGGTGGACCCATCGATAATCCCGGTGTTGATGTCAGGGCGCAGATAAAAGTCAGTGATGAGGAGGCTCGAGGAGAAGGCTATACTGTCGGGGTTGACATCAGTGGCTTGGCTCAAAACCTGCAGTACCATCTCTTTTCCGAGCCCTTTATGGAAGATACGGATATTCTTTCGCTTCTGGTCGTTGGTCATTCCTTCTCCAACTCCACGCCGACGGAAGGAAGTCTTCTCGAAGCAGCAGCGGTGACGCTTGGGGTGAAAGGAAGCCTGGGCTTTGTGCAGGGGATCGGCAACTTATTTATGCTCGATGATTTACGTCTTGAAGGCAGCAGCACCAAGGAAGACGTGTCGCTGGTTGTCGGCAAAAGAGTTACCAAGAACCTTTATATTGGCTATGATCTGAATGTATTCAACCAGCTCGGCCAGTTTCGGGTGCGATACGATCTCACTCATGGATTCTCGGTGGAAACGAAAAGTTCTTCAGAAGCAACCGGCGCGGATCTGCTGTATACTTTTGAAAGGTAGGTTTCTCATCTGGCTGTCATCGTCAAGAAGAAAAGAGTACCCCTTGCAGTCCTTTATCTACCTGGTGGCCTCAAATCTGTTCTTTTCAAGGTTTTTCCATACCTTTTCTGCAGGAAAGACCTTGCCGTTCATGGCAATATAGACTCCGGGAGATAACGATTGGACGGCCCCGAGAGCGCAGCCTATGTTAAAAACCGCGTCGCTGGTTTTGAAAAGAGCAGGTTCCAGAGCACCGGTGAGAACAATGGTTTTTTCGGCGATGCCTGTCAGTGCTGTGGCAGTTTCTACCATGGTGTCCGTGCCATGGGTTATGACGATTCGATCACATGTATCGTTGGCCACCGTTTCGGCAATCCGAGCCCGGTCGTCAGCGGTGAAGTCAAGGCTGTCTTTTCTCATCAGCGAATTGATGCTGTAGCTGATTGAAAGGTTGAACTCCGACAACACTTTTTCGATGTTTGGCGGTCCTACTTCATATTCGCTTTTTGCATCGAAATAAACTTTGTCGATGGTGCCGCCAACGGCAATTATTGAAATATCAACCATATGTATCTCCAAAAAAGATGAACACAGGTAACTGAACCAGAGTGTGTCCGGCCTGTTGAGGGGAGAAAAAGTCTTCATATCACTCATACACCCGGTGCAATGAAAATCCAAGCTTTTTACCTTGTGGTTCCATGCAGATCGGCACATAATCGGCACCTATATTGATGTGTCACAAAAATTGAAAAGGCAGCGGTTTTTTGTGAAGTACTGGAAACAACTGTTTCCTATAAAGGGAGGACTACGGTGGGGACAAAAAAAAATCAGGTAACGATTCTGGTGGTCGATGACGACCAGGTGCATCGCTATATGCTCTGCTCAATGCTGCAGGAGTGGGGCTGGCGCTGTGTTGAGGCCGATGACGGCAGCACGGCGGTGGCCGCCGTCGAAAAACACAGTTACGATGCCGTCCTGATGGATGTTCGCATGGCCAGGATGGATGGACGCGAGGCTTTTACCCGTATCCAGGCCATGCAGCCCAGTCTGCCGGTGATTATCATGACCGCGTATTCTTCGGTTGATGATGCGGTCGAGGTTATTCAACAAGGGGCGCATGACTATCTCACCAAGCCGCTTGATTTCGACCGCTTGCGTCTAGCCCTCTTGCGTGCGGTCGATCATCATCAGGTAAGCAGCAAAAAACAACAGGCCGAACCCGGTAGTCCAAAACTGGAGACGGCAATTATCGGTAGCTCCCCGCTAATGCTTGAATTACTCGAGATGGTCGGTTATGTCGCACCAACCGAGGCAACGGTGCTTATTCATGGCGAGTCAGGGACAGGCAAGGAACTTGTCGCCGAAGCCCTGCATGCGAACAGCGAGCGAAGAAATGAAGCTTTTATCAAAGTAAACTGTGCGGCCCTTGTGGAAGGTCTCCTGGAGTCTGAGCTTTTCGGCCATGAAAAAGGTGCCTTTACCGGAGCGGAAAAAAGGCGGGAAGGAAAATTTGTCCAGGCCGACGGCGGGACGCTGTTTCTCGATGAGATCGGGGAGACCTCGCAGGCGATGCAGGTCAAACTGCTGCGGGTGCTCCAGGAGCAGGAATTGCAGCGTGTCGGCGGAGAAGAGACGATTAAGGTGGACGTGCGCATCATCGCCGCGACCAATAAAAACCTTGAAGAAGAGGTAGCCGAAAACAGGTTCCGTGAGGATCTCTATTATCGACTGAATGTAGTCATGCTGACCGTGCCGCCTCTTCGAAACCGGCGAGAGGACATTCCCAAACTAGTGGAATATTTTGCCCATAAGTTCGCCGAGAAAAATCGGCGGGTTCTCGACAGGATCACCTCTGAATGTATGGAATTGTTTTCGCGGTATAGCTGGCCCGGCAATGTCAGAGAGCTGGAAAATGCCGTCGAAAGAGGTATCATTCTTATGCGTGGTACTGAACTGACGGAAAAGAGCTTGCCGCTTTCCATACAAAAAAAGCTTCCCAGCACTGATACGCTTGAGACAACCGAGCCTGTCTCTCTCTTTGATGCCGAGAAACAGCTCATCCTCAAAACCCTCATTGATACCGCAGGCAACAAGAGCGAGGCCTCACGGCGGCTGGGGATCACTCGGAAAACGCTGCAAAGCAAGTTAAACAGATATGAAGATTCATAGTGCTATGATAGCAGTTTATTAATGATTCAGCGTTACTTGACAAGGAAAAAACAGTTACTTATTGTTGGCACATGTTTGAATAGAGAGTGGTCGGCGTGTCATGAGATGTAAAACACAAGGGCCCGGTACGAAAATTGAAATTTGCAGATAAAGGGAGGAAATTGGTGAACGAAGAAAAACTGAACGAAGAGCTTCAAGAGAACGCTGAAGCTGCTGTTGAAGTTGAAAACGGTTCTACCACCCCCGAGGAAAGCATTGAAACAGAAGAACAGGGGGAAGAGTTGGAGCGTGACCTAGAGAAAGAACTCGATGACGCACAGAAAGAAATAGCCGATCTACGTGATAAGATGCTGCGTGCGGCTGCGGAAAATGAAAATTTTAAAAAACGAGTGGAGCGTGAACGATTAGCGAGCCTTAAATATGCCGGGGAGACAATCTTTAAAGAGATCCTGCCGGTAGTCGATAATCTTGAGCGTGCTCTTGATCAGGGAGTAGTTGAAGGCGTGTCTGCCGAGAAAAATCTGGCTGCCTTGCTTGAAGGTGTTCAGTTGACCTTGAAAAGCCTCATTGCAACCCTGGAAAAGTTTGAAGTGAAGAAGATAGAGAGTGCCGGCAAACCCTTTGATCCTAAGCATCAGGATGCCATGACGATGGCTGAAAGCGACAGTGTACCGGCCAATCACGTCATCACCGAATTTGAGAAGGGCTATTTCTATAAAGACCGGTTGCTGCGACCCGCCAAAGTTGTTGTCTCTTCAGGGAAAAATGAGGAAGAGACAAAAGAATAAGTAAAACGGAAACAGTGTCAATCTCTTGACAAATAAGGGAAGATGACAATTTTAGAAGAGGTTGCCACTACCATGGGTAGAGCAATTAATATAATGTTTAAAGAATGCTGAACGGACACATAATCCGCTGAGAATGATCTAAGGAGAGAGAAGATGGGTAAGATTATTGGAATTGACCTGGGAACCACCAATTCGTGTGTGGCAATTATGGAAGGGGGCGAACCAAAGGTAATCACCAACGTTGAAGGAAACAGAACAACTCCGTCAATTGTTGCTTTCACTGACAACAATGAACGATTAGTCGGACAGGTTGCCAAGCGTCAGGCGGTAACCAATCCAACACGGACGCTGTATGCGATTAAACGCCTTATCGGTCGTAAATTTACTGATGTTGAGGTTAAGCGTTCCATCGAGATCAGTCCGTTTAAGATTGTTGAAGGCAGCAACGGTAGCGTCGCTGTCAATGTTGATGGGACGGTGTATAGACCTGCGGAAATTTCGGCGATGATTCTTACCAAGATGAAGCAGACCGCCGAAGAGTACCTGGGCGAAGAAGTAACCGATGCGGTTGTTACCGTTCCTGCTTATTTCAACGATTCCCAGCGTCAAGCCACTAAAGACGCGGGAAAGATTGCCGGGCTCAATGTTTTGCGTATTATCAACGAGCCGACGGCAGCATCGCTTGCCTATGGTCTCGACAAAAAAGGTGAGGAAAAAATAGCCGTCTTCGATCTCGGTGGAGGTACTTTTGATATTTCCATTCTGGAAATCGGCGATGGTGTCTTTGAAGTGAAATCGACCCACGGCGACACTTTTCTCGGTGGCGAAGATTTTGATATGCGGATCGTCAACTGGCTGGCTGATGAGTTTAAGCGGCAGCAGGGTATCGACCTCAGATCTGATAAGATGGCTCTGCAGCGCTTGAAGGAAGAGGCCGAGAAAGCAAAGATGGAGCTCTCGACGACTAAAGAAACCGATATTAATCTGCCGTTTATTACTGCCGATGCCTCCGGTCCCAAACACCTCAACTTAAAGCTGAGCCGTGCCAAACTTGAAAATCTGGTGGAGGATCTGGTGGAGCGTGTCGTCGGACCCTGTATGACCGCGATAAAAGATGCAGGTCTTTCCGCATCCGATATCGATGAGGTTATTCTCGTTGGCGGTATGACCAGGATGCCGAAAGTACAGGAAAAAGTAAAAGAAATTTTCGGGAAGGAACCCCACAGAGGTGTGAACCCCGATGAGGTAGTGGCTATTGGTGCGGCTATTCAGGGTGGAGTACTCCGGGGTGATGTAAAAGATGTTCTGCTGCTCGATGTTACACCGCTTTCCCTCGGTATCGAGACCCTTGGCGGGGTAACCACCAAACTGATCGAAAAAAATACCACGGTACCTACCAAAAAAAGTCAGATTTTTTCGACCGCTGCCGATAACCAACCGGCGGTGTCCATTCATGTTCTTCAGGGCGAGCGGGAGATGGCCCAGGATAATAAGACCATTGGGCGTTTTGAACTGACTGATATTCCACCCGCCCCGCGTGGAGTACCGCAAATCGAGGTTACCTTTGACCTTGATGCCAACGGCATTCTGAGTGTCGCGGCCAAGGATCTGGGAACTGGGAAACATCAGTCCATTAAAATTAC
This sequence comes from uncultured Desulfopila sp., assembly GCA_964412665.1. GTDB lineage: Bacteria > Desulfobacterota > Desulfobulbia > Desulfobulbales > Desulfocapsaceae > Desulforhopalus_A. Next base: position 38,034 of record CAYPPR010000012.1, on the reverse strand, counting down.
CGCTTCTTCCGGTCTGACCAAGGAAGAGATCGAGAGGATGACCAAGGATGCGGAATTGCATGCTGACGAGGACAAGAAGCGCAAAGAGCTTGTCGAGACGCGTAACTCTGCCGATGCCTTAGTGCACGCTACCGAGAAAAGCCTGAAAGATCTCGCTGACAAAGTTGATGATGAAACCAAGGCCAATGTGCAAAAAGAGATCGATAATGTCAAACAGGTAAAAGACGGCGATGATATAGATGCCATCAAGGCGGCGGTTGAGGCTTTGACCCAGGCTTCTCATAAACTGGCCGAGTTGATGTACGCCCAGGCAGCGAAGGAGAATCCCGACGCGGCAGCCGGAGCGGAAGCCGGTACCGATAGCAAGAAGAAAAAAGACGATGACGATGTTGTCGATGCCGATTTCGAAGAAGTGAAGTAACCGGTAACACTTAAAAAAGAAGGGAGGAGGGGAAAATATTTTCCCTCCTCCCTTTTTTTTGTGCTTTAAGGTATGATATCCGCCGTGATTATTGGTAAACGGGAAACAAGCCAGAATTTTTTTATGCATTAAATCAACAGACAAAAGGCAGTTATGAAAATATTATCAGGTATTCAACCCTCCGGCCAACTGCATATCGGCAATTACTTCGGCATGATGCAAACCATGATCTCTCATATGGAAAGCTCTGAACTCTACGTGTTTATTGTCGATCTCCACGCTCTTACTTCCGTGCATGATAGTGCGAAACTTGCCACAGGGACCCTTGAGGCCGCCGCCGATTTTTTGGCTCTGGGGCTTGACCCGGATAAATGTATTTTCTGGGTGCAGTCCGATGTGCCGGAGGTGTGTGAATTGACATGGATTCTCTCAACTCTCGCGCCGATGGGCCTCATTGAGCGTTGCCATTCTTATAAAGACAAGGTGGCCAAAGGCGTTGCTGCCAGTCATGGGCTTTTTTCCTATCCGGTGCTGATGGCTGCTGATATTTTGCTCTATCAGGCGGACCAGGTACCGGTTGGCAAAGACCAGAAACAGCATCTGGAAGTTGCCCGGGATCTCGCCATTAAATTCAATAATCAATACGGCGAGACCTTTGTCGTGCCGGAGCCGGCAATCAGCGAGACAACGGCGACGGTTCCCGGCATAGATGGCCAGAAAATGTCCAAATCCTATGGCAATACCATTCCTATTTTTCTTGACGGCAAACAGTTAAAAAAACGGGTTATGGCCATCGAAACCGATGCCACCCCGGTCGAAGATCCCAAAAATCCCGATACCTGCAACCTGTATAAAATCATGCAACTGTTTGCCGCGCCCGCTCGGATGCAGGAAATTCATGACCTCTATGAGAACGGCGGAGCCGCTTACGGTTATTTGAAACTTGAACTACTGGATTTGCTTAACGATAAATTTGGCGAGGCGAGAAAGAAAAAACAGCAATATTTGTCCGACCCGGATATGCTGCGGAATATCTTGGCAAAAGGCGCTGAAAAGGCCCGGGAAAAAGCGATTGTCACGCTGGATGTTGTGCGTGACCGCGTTGGATTGAAGTATTGATTTTTCACAAATAGGAGAAAGAGCATGACCTATGGCCTGAGCCGGGAAGAGGGATTGGAACTCGTTCGTGCGCATTTAAAAAATCAGAACCTTGTCAACCATTCACTTGCCGCCGAGGCGGTGCTCCGGGCCATGGCCGAGCGGCTTGGAGAGGACCAGGATAAGTGGGGCCTTGCCGGCCTGCTGCACGACCTGGATACTGAAAGCCAACCCGATCTGGCCACCCATACCTCCGAGACGGTGGCCATCTTAAAAGAAAAGGGGCTTGACCCAGAGATCATTGAGGCGATACGTCTGCATAACCTCAGTGCCTGGCCCGGGGAGCAACGCACCACCGTCTTTCAGCATGCTCTTGCCGCTGGGGAGACCATTACCGGCTTGATCATTGCCGCAGCCCTTGTCAATCCAGCCAAGGAACTGGCTGCGGTCAAAGCCAAATCGGTAAAAAAACGCTACAAGGAGAAGGCCTTTGCCCGAGGGGCCGATCGGGAGGTTATTGCTGAGTGCATACAGGCGGGCATTCCGCTGGCCGAGTTTTGCGAATTAAGCCTTTGCGCCATGCAGGCGATTGCTGAAGAGATCAGCCTTTGAGCCAAGGACTCAAAAAACTCGTTAAATGACACAAAGGGGGTAACGGAATAAAATTTCCGTTACCCCCTTTAATTTGTACAACTATATCCTGAGAATTTACTGGAAATTTACCAGTTCAACATCGAAAACCATGATTGCATTGGGTGGGATCGGACCGCGTCCGGATGGACCATAGCCAAGACTAGGCGGAATGATTAAAACACGCTTCTCACCCTTCTTCATCCCAAGCAGGGCTTCATCCCAGCCTTTGATCACCTGCCCCGAGCCCACCGGAAAATCGATCGGCTGCTTACGGTCGTATGAGCTGTCAAATTTTTTGCCGTTAAGCAGTTTGCCGGTATAATGCACGGTGACCATAGCTCCTTTTTTCGGGCTATCCCCCTCGCCTTCTTCAACAACGACGTATTTGAGCCCGGAAGGAGTAGTTACGGCTTTCGGCCATTGTTCATCGATCATGGCCTGTTCTTTTTCCAGTGCCGCGAGTTCCTTGTCCCGCTGGTTCTTTTCGAAGTTTGTCAGCAGGGCATCAAAAGCCTTCTGGTCGCTTTGAAAGGCTTCAGCGGCGGCACCGACGCGGATAATTTCAATGGAATTAAGGGCATCGTTGCCGGCAATTTTATCGACGACATCCTGGCCCGAGACAACATGGCCAAAGACTGTGTGTTTGCCGTCTAGCCATGGGGTCGCCACATGGGTGATAAAAAACTGGCTGCCGTTTGTTCCAGGTCCGGCATTGGCCATGGAGAGAATTCCCGGGCCGGAATGAGTCAGACTCGGATCAATTTCGTCGGGAAAGGTATAGCCCGGTCCGCCGGTACCTGTGCCCAATGGACAGCCGCCTTGAACCATGAAATCAGGGATGACACGATGGAATTTCATTCCATCGTAAAATTTATCACCTTTGGCCTTGGCGCCACCACCGAGATCTTTCGTGCCTTCGGCCAGACCAACAAAGTTGGTTACGGTGAGAGGCGTTTTTTCAAATTCAAGCTTGCAGAGTATTTCTCCCTTGGCGGTGTCAAAATTTGCGTACAGGCCATCTTTGAGCTTTGTTTTTGCCATTCCTGATTCTCCAGATAAAAGTATAAAAGTAAAAATGAATACGAACAGGATGCAGATTCTATACATAGATTCTCCTTTTGCAAAGGTTTTCAGGTAAAAAAATATCAGTTTTTTGATTGTATTTGCGCCTCGACACCCCCGATAAGGCGACATGTCACCAGCAGATTATCGGTAGCTACTATAGCTGATTACAAGCACGAATGACAGTGATTCCTCATTGTTTGCTGTGGCTACTGTGGCTCTTACGGCTGCGGCAGCGGGGCAGGAGGGGTGGTCAGTTCAACTTTGCATAGAAGTTCCAGATCTTCGCCACCTTTTGTCCTGACGACTTTGACGTCAATGGTTTCACCCGCCTTGGCGCCAAACATGGCGATGCGCAGGTCGGCCATGTCGGACACGGGATATCCATTCACTTGCCGCAGCACGTCACCTGTCAGCAGTCCGGCGGCCGCCGCCTTGCCGTGGGGGCTGAGTTGACTGATTCGCAAAAATTTTCGGCCCTCTTCTTGCTCTGTTTCAAGGACGATACCGATCTTTGGCGCCTCGGGAAGTTCTGCCGGAGCAGCATAAAAATAATAATCAGCCACTTCCTCCAGCTTGTCAGGGGCACTGTCGTGAGTAATATTCAACACCGAGACCTGCCCAACCGGCAGTCTGCGCAAAACTCGAGGCGGTATGCCTGAGTCCTTACGGGTATGTTGCGAGCCAGCCAGGACCACCATCTGATACTCCGGATGGCCAGTGAGAAATGCAGCGATATTTTCTGCCATGGTCTCGTCCCACAGTCCCTGGGCTTGAATAAAGCCGCTTATCGCACCGCTGCCGTGACTGCCCTGCATATGCACCGAATGCATAAAGGAGAGCCGCTCGCCGTAGCCGGGCATAGCGAGATTTCGGTCCGCGGGCAGGGATTTTTTCACTTCTTGTGACAAGGTGTCGGTACCGCCCGTGCGAAAGACCTCGGAGGTAATCTGTCGGTCAAGGTTTAGGCCAATGACCGGCAGGCTGTTTTTCCTGGCAAAATTGAGTATGTCCCGGAAGTAACGGTAATCAAACCGCCAGACGTTATAGTAATCAGATTCTTTTAAAAAGGTGCGTATATCAACTTCTTCGCCGTTTAAGGTATATCTGTCAAGTGCTGCCTGGGAGGAGGCGGGAAACATCTCCATGCCGATGGCAATCTTTGGATTTTTTCTATGCAGGGCCTCGATAATTCGCAGTTGCAGCAGATGGTCGGCAAGGGAGGTGTGGGTCTCACCGACATAGACCACCCGGGCGGCGGCAAGCTTTTCGACGATCTGTGCAAAAGGAGCTAAGGTGGAGGTCGCGCCACCGGCCGGCAGTTCCTCAAGAACAAAGCGGAGACCGGAAGAGGTGGGCTCAATCCTTTTGGTCGTGTTGCGGCCGTTTTCGAAGGTCATGTAGGAGTATTTGCCGTAATGACTGATGCGCCGGGCAACAGCAGCAGTTTGTTCTTCTCCGCTGCTGGAGATCAGCACGGCGACATGATTTGGGTTCAGGGGGTGCCGACGTACATCAAGAGTGAAGCCTTCTTCTCCATGGTCCGGTAGGGCAAAGAGTGCTCTGCTCGGTGCCTGGTCAGGACCGAGAAAGAGCAGGTCGTGTTCGCTCAATTCCAGGTTGGTAACTTCTGCGGCGGTGGTAATGCGCAGCCCCTTTTTGTCGAGCGTATCAAGAAATGGTTGATAAAGGTTTCGGTCGCTTTCCTTGCCGAGAATGACCAGTTTTTTTTCCGCGCCCATGAACCGCGACCAGACAGCGGGCAGCTCTTTTTCGGTCAGCTGCCTGAGAAAGGCATGGTCGGGATCAACTGTAAATGCCAGAGGCCGCTGGTCAAGAGGAATGGATATATAGTTTCTCTTCTCGGTAATCGCCGAGTTTACTTCAATGGTCGATGAGATCGTTTCAATACGTATCGGCACGACCAGAGAAAAGGGTTCCGCCGATTGCTGGACCAGGGAGAAAGAGAGGAGAGGCGTATTCCGGGCGTAATCGATTTTGATATCTTCGACATTCAGTTCAGCAATGTCGCTTCTGGTCAGCCTTTCTCTGAAAAATCTGTTCAGGTCATGTCCTGAAGTCGTGGTGAAACTTTTTTGCAGGTCGCTCCAGCTGGCCTGTTTGCCGTTGTAATCCGCATAAAAAAGGCGTAGGCCGTCAGCAAAGGCTTTTTTGCCGATCTTCTCGCGTAATTCATAAAACAGCAATGCTCCCCGAATGTAGCCCACTGCCCGTCGTGCTTCAGCCATCGGCTGGTTATGGCTGGCAGAAGTAAAAGCGGCCAGGGGTATGGCGGATTCCTTGTGCACATAGCTGAGATATCGGGTAGTACTCTCCAGGCGATCAGCTTTCCCTTGGCCCTTTTCCTCACGAAAGGCATGGTCGGTGAGGAAGGCGGTCAGGCCTTCACACCAGTTGCCCTCGGACGAGTCAACTTCCACACCATTGCCGAACCAAGAGTGGACGATTTCGTGGCCAAGGGAGATTTCCTTGATGAAGGGGAGGCGCAGGACCATCTGGCCGAGAAGGGTAAAGGTCGGCATGCCGTAGCCGGTGGGTAGTCGGTTGGCGACGATGACATAGTGGTTATAGGGGTAGGGGCCGATCTCTTTTTCATAGCGCCTTAAAAAGTTTGCCGCAGCCCTGAGGTAATCGCTTGTAAGTTCCGCGTCTTCTTTAAAAAACATTGTATAAACCATCAGACCTTCACGGACGTGCTGTTTTTTGATGGCGTATGGTCCGGCATTGAAGTGAATATTGGTGACCGGTTTGGAAAAAGTTGCCGTGACTGTATTGCCCTGTTGCCGCAGTGGAAAACGGTCTGCTTCCATGACCGCGGAAAAATGATCGGGCAGGACGGCGGTAACCTGGAAGCGCATCGGTTGTTGCGGAAGCGGGTACCAGTTGCTGGACAGCGAAATCCCGGTTGGGCTGATCAGGTTGTCAAAATCTTTGCCGATGGTTCGGGTATACGAAAGGTAGAGGGTGCGTCTGGTCTCTGCCGCGGGAAGATTGAGCACATCGCCTGACGGCAGGAGTTCATGCTCCTTGCCGTTTTCATCCTGGAGCAGGGTACCGGTTACCTCAAGTCCGTATAAAAAAAGGGTAAGTTTTTCACCAGGTTTAATGGTAATCTTGCTGGTGCCGATCAGCTGACCCTCTGCGGGAACAAAGGACAAAGACAGCTCGTAGTTGCTGTCTGGCCGTTCCTCTGCCATAGCAATCGAAGCAAAATAACTGCAGAAAACAATTCCAAGGATTGCGATAGAGGTCGGAAGTTGATCAAAAATATATGCCATGTGACGTAATTCCATGATAGATGACTATGCTTACTTGCCGGTTTGTTTGCCCCGGTGGGCAATTTTCTCCAGGGGTTCGGTATAGAGTAATGTCAAAAGTCCGATCGTGCTAAAACTAATTCAAATTTTAAAGTGACTTGTAAAGTGACTTGCAAGGTGTAACAGGTGAACAGCAACAAAAAAAAGATCAAAATAGTCGGTCTCAACGCCAGGTTTACCCATTCGTGCCTGGCGCTTTTTTATGTCCGCAATGAACTCTTGAAGAACTGTCCTGATATCGACTGCGAATTGCTTCAGTTTACCATCAATGACAATTACTACGAGATGCTCCTCCGCCTGAGTGAGGAACGCCCCCGTGCGCTCTTTTTTTCAGCGGCAATCTGGAACAGTAGTCTTATCGAGAAATTGACCCGTGACCTCGGCCTTTGTCTCCCTGACTGCCGCGTAGTTATTGGTGGACCACAGGCCTCGGTGCTGGAAGATCGTCTCAATTGCGCAGATAATGCCGGCGAGGATGTTTGTACCGTGGTGCTGGGTGAGATTGAAGCAGTCGAGCCGGAATTCTATCATGACCTGCAGGCAGGGTGCCTGCGTTCCCGCTACCGTGGATCATTTTTTGCGTTGAAGAACCGAGATTTTGACTATCCATATCGACCGGACGATTTTTCAGTCCATCTGAAAAACCGTCATATTTATTATGAAAGCAGCCGAGGCTGTCCGTTCGGCTGCACCTACTGTCTGTCGGCGGCGGAAAAAGGCCTGCATCATAAGGAGCTTGGCACGGTACAAGAGGAATTGCGCGATATACTCAGTCACCGACCCAAGGTCGTCCGCTTCATTGATCGGACTTTTAATGATATTCCTGACCGGGCTCTGGCCATTTGGCGATTTCTTGCGCTTGAAGGCGGGGAGACTCTTTTTCATTTCGAAATGGCTCCTGACCGGTTTACCGAGGAGATGTTTGATTTTCTTGCGACCCTGGCGCCTAGTCGTTTCCAGTTTGAACTTGGCATCCAGTCAACTAATGAGCAGACACTGCTGGCGGTCAACAGGCGGGTGGATCCGTTGGAAGCACACCACAATATAGCCCGGCTGGTCAGTCTTGGCACCATTCATCTCCATGTCGATCTTATCCTTGGTCTTCCCCATGAAACAGCTGCCAGCTTTGCCCAATCCTTTCGCGATGTTTTCGCCATGGGTGCGCACTATATCCAGATGGGGCTGCTGAAAATCCTGCCGGATACGCCCATTTGTCAAGGTGCCGATGAATTCGGCTATGTGCACTGCCAGGAGCCGCCCTATGCTATCCTGCAAACGAGATGGATGGATCATAGGATCCTCGGCGATTTCTATTGGTTTTCCGAAGGTGTTGAAAAATTTCATAATAACCGCTATTTTGTTTCTCTTTGGCGATACCTGCGCAAGAGCAAGGAGGACATTTTTGTTTTTTTCCAGGAGTTGCTCTCGCGCTGCCGTGCGGAGGGTTTTTTTCAGTTAGCGGCGACCCAGCAGCTGATGTGCACGAAATTGGTCGAGGTCGCCTCCACGCGAGAGGACCGGGAGCTGATCGTCGAGCTTCTGCGCTACGACTGGCTCCGCTGCGGGTTTCGTTTTCTTCCCCCCTGTCTAAAAGTTGATGGTGATAAAGAGCAGCCTGAGGAGACAAGGTCCATCCTGTATCAGACCTTGCCGCCCGAAATGGCCGATGTGTACCAAAAAAATACTCGCAACCATTTCTTCCGGAAATCCTATTTTTTACGAATTTCGCAGGAGGCGCTAACGGAAATCGGGGTATCAACAAATTTTTCAAGGCCATGTCTGTGTATTCTGCAGGAGCGTGAAAAATCTTTGCATTTGTTATGCAATGTTATGATCTTGCAGGATAAATAAAGAAAATTTGGAAAAAAGTTGACCTCTCGCGTGGTCGTTATATAGTGAGCAACTGTTTTGTCTTGCAACCATTACTGAAAACGAAGATGGATCACAATTATTTTAAAGGAGTGTCTCATGCCGACGTATAAGATAAAGAAAATAAACAATATCTCTAAACAGGGATTAAAGCTGTTTAGCGATAAATTTACGGTTTCCGCAGAGGAAGAGACGCCGGATGCCATTGTCCTGCGCAGCTCGCCTCTCAATGTTGACGATTATCCAACACTTCTCGCCGTTGCGCGGGCCGGGGCGGGGACAAACAATATCAATGTTGAACGGGCGACGGAAAGAGGTATCTGTGTATTTAATACCCCCGGCGCCAACGCCAATGCGGTCGTCGATCTGGTATTTCCGATGATCGGTGTGTGGAAGCGAAATATTTATCGCGGGATCGAATTTTGTAAATCCCTGGCTACAATGGAATCAGGCAAGGTTAATAAAGAAGTAGAGGCACGCAAGGCCGCATTTAAGGGAGAGGAAATAGCCGGTAAGACCCTGGGTGTTGTCGGGCTCGGTCAGATCGGCGTGCGGCTGGCCAATGGTGGAGTTTTCAGACATATGCAGGTCAACGGCTTTGACCCGGCTCCGTCTTTATCAAATATTCACCAACTGTCTCCTGAGGTTCGAATATGCCGGAACCTGGGAGATGCGGTTGGAGATGCCGATGTTGTCAGCCTGCATCTGCCTTTGATCGATCGGACGCGCAATCTGGTCGATGCTGAATTTATTGCCAGAATGAAAAAAGGTGCGATACTGATAAACTATTCCAGGGGACCAATTGTCGATGAACAAGCTGTTATCGATGCGCTTGACAGCGGTTATCTGGAAGCGTATCTTTGCGATTTTCCGAGTCCGCTACTGGTAAAACATGAAAAGGTTCTGACAACACCGCACCTGGGGGCATCCACTTCGGAATCAGAAGAAAATTGCTCAATCATGGCGGTAAGAGAGATCTCTAACTATTTGAAATACGGCAATGTTACGCACAGTGTCAATTTTCCGAATATCGAATCGACGCCAAGCGACAAAGCGCATACGAGATTGATTGTCATCAACCGAGATGTTCCGGGAATGATTGCTTTTGTGTCCAATATCTTTGGTGACAATGGTGTGAACATTGCAAGTTATTTGAACCAGTCCAACGGCAAGGTGGGCTATAATATTATCGATGTCGAATCGCCGATTCCTTCGGTGGTTATTGAAAAAATTGAGAAGAACGCCGATGTTATCCGCACCCGCGTGATCACCTTTAAGATATAAAAATGAGAAAAAATAACTCGTTGTTAAAAAAATTATCCTATCTATCTTTTTGTAATCATAATCAAAGAGAGTTATTTTTTTATACGTTTTGACAGAAAGTATAAAAAACTATACAGTGATGGATGTTTTTTGCCGGAATCAGCGGTTGTTATCTTTATAACATATTGAATTTACTTTTTAACGTGATTGGATGGGAAGTGGCATATGATATGCATATAAGATTATGCTTTATCTCTTCTCTCTTTTCTCCTGGAAAAACCGGACTCCCCTGCTAGGGTCCGGTTTTTCTTTTTTCATGTGCCGTTTCGGCAGATACCATCTTTTTCTTCATGAAACCAAACAACAGCGCTCTTTGGCGGCTTGCTGCCGTGAGAGGGATGGATGGCAACGATAAAGATAATCTCCGTTATCCTCTCCTTTTGCCACAGGATTTTTATTGCTCAGGATTTATACCTCCCGGCACCCTGAACAGCATACGTTGCAATCCTCTTCGATTTCTACAAGGGTTGTTGAAAAAAATCCTTTATGCAGGGTTCCGGCTGAAGATGATAAGAGGATAGTGGAAAAAATGTACTATAGTAAAGATAAAATTATTCTAGCGTCCGGATCTCCCCGCAGAAAGCAGTATCTGCAAGAGATGGGCATACGTTTTACTGTTCGAACCGCAGCTGTTGATGAGCAGCCTTTTTTCCAGGAGGCTCCAGAGGATTTTGTGTTGAGAATGGCCCGGGAAAAAGCAGCTGCGGTAAGCGCTGATTTTCCCGATTCCTGGGTAATAAGCGGCGACACCGTGGTTTGCCTCGGGGATAAAATTCTCGGCAAGCCCGCTGATGAACGTGAGGCCGTTGCCTTGCTCATGACCCTTGCCGGCCGTGCGCATTGCGTGAAAACCGGTTTTTGCGTTACAAATCAATCACGCGGGGTACAAATTCTCCGCTCGGTTACGACCATGGTCCGTTTCGCTGCATTCTCCGAAGCGGTGGCGCGCGCCTATGTCGCTGCCGGAGAATCCCTTGATAAAGCCGGGGCATACGGCATTCAGGGAAAAGGCATTTTTCTGGTCAAATCAATTGAGGGCTCCTACTCGAATGTCGTCGGTTTGCCGCTATATGAGCTGATAGAGGTTTTGCTGATACATGATATTATTGCCCCCGGTAGTATTGACACCATAGTGTGAAATGGAATTTTTTTTCTAAAAATTTTGGTGTACGACTCAATTTAGCATATACTAAGATTGTAATCTCTTGAGATTTTCGGAGACGTGAGGTCAAGATAATGCCGACCTATTTCAATAAGTATTATCCGTTAAGGACGGTTGTTTTTTTTCTTGGCGAAGGGGCGCTTATTTTTTTGTCCCTTCTGGCGGTGGATTGGATCATTTTGGGTACCGGCCCGTTTTTCCTTGATCTTGTAACGAACGCGGCAAGGGCCTTTCTGGTTACGCTTATCTTCCAGCTCTGTCTCTATTTTTTTGATCTTTACGATTTGAGCAATGAGGTGTCGTTGCCGAACACATTTACCCGCATGACCCAGGCTTTCGGCGTTGGCTGTATCATTTTAGGTGGAGTCTATTATTCGGCCCCGTTCATGATAATATCAGCACGGATTTTTTGGCTTGGCTATCTGGTGATCTGTCTGTCGACCTCTCTTTGGCGGGGGGCCTATTATCTCATTCTGCGCAAACGCATGTTCGTGCAAAATATTCTGCTGGTCGGAACCGGAACGTTGGCATCCAACATTGCCAGGTTAATAGAAGGAGTGCAGGATTCCGTCTACCGGGTAAAAGGCTTTGTCGGAGATAAAGTGCCGGACTATAATCCCCAACTCTGGAATATACTGAAAGGAGATATGAGTCTTGTCGGTCCCCGACCGGAGCGACAGGTTTTTGTCGATCAGCTGGCTCAAAAAATACCGTATTACAACATTCGTCATGAGATGAAACCGGGCGTCACCGGCTGGGCTCAAGTCTGTTATCCCTATGGCGCGTCAGAGCTGGATGCGTTGAAGAAGTTGGAGTACGATCTCTACTATATGAAAAATGTTTCAATCGGTTTTGATCTGCTGGTTATTTTCAAGACCGTGAAAACAGTTCTGTTTAAAAAGGGTTCCAGATGAGCGAGGGATGGTGGCGGTCGAATATGTCAAAGATGTTTTTTTATAGCGGTGTCGGATAATGAATCACAGAGAACAGCAGGGTAAGAGCATTGAAGCACTGAAGTCGTTTAACAACACCATCGTTACTAGCCGGTTGTATCCCCCGGAGGCTCCTCAAGTAGCAAGCGCGGTGGATAGAGGATACAAAGGTATGAAACTCTACCTGCGGCAGTATGGGGATTTGCAGTATGCCCTGCAAGGTGGCATGCCCTTTCTCTGCGGGCAGCCTCTGCAACAGGATACAGTCGATTCATTCGCAAATCTGGTTATTTATCGGCAGTTGCGATTACTTGGCCTTTCAAAATTGGTTGTCAGCTGCGAGATGGACCGATTTGCTTTTGGCCAGCTGCTTCAAGTTTTTAACGCCTCCGTTGAAAAAATCAAGAATGAGGGCGGGGGACTTGAGTATATCACCAGCCTTGGCCTGGCAAGTTACTTTCCCGATGAAAGCGCAGAAGAGTCCGAGAAAAAGATCCTCTGTGGAGCCCAGTCGGGTGATGCCCGGGCGAAAAAACCGACTGCGGTGCGTCCGGAACTGGTGGCCTGTCTCTTTGGCAGGGATACAAGACCTGTAATAGAAGCCGAACTACGGAAAAAAATGGCCACCACGGAAACGGCAATTAATGTCTTGGCGGCCTGTGCAGCGCGTCTTTTGCAAGATATGCAAAAGAAAAAGATGATTGTCGTGTCACCGAATTTTTCCTTGGTGCTGGGAAAAGCCGAGTCGCTGATCGACACGGACAAGCGGACGGAAGTTGCGCTAGGGTTGGCGAAAGTGTTGGACGAAAATCTTAAGGAACCAGCTCTGGCGGTTTTACTGGTGCAGGAATATTCGGATGGGTCTGTTGTTTTTGGCCGCACGCTCTATGAGGGGCTGGTTGATTTTCTAACGGCTGAAAAGCTTGCCGGTATAATGCGGTTTTTCAAGGAGCAACTGGTAAAGGCGCGCCGTATCGGCGGAGCCGATTCATCCCAGGTGCAGTGCCTCGGTAAGGCACTGATGTTGCTGATGAACAGTAAAAAAGGAAAACATTTTCTTGGTGCTGAAAAGGCCAGAAATATTATTTATGAAGGGGAGAAAGAAAGAAAAAAGCGCCGCCTTGAGGCCGGTATCCAAAGTGTCTTGCGGGGAAATACCAGTTTGCTACAAAGTGAGGAGTTGGTTGCATATCTTCCTCATGCGGTGCGACAAATACAAAAAAAATCAGGGGACATAGAGGTATCATTACTTTTGCGCAGATTGACGGCATATCTGCAGGAAGAAAGTAACGACGTTCAATTGTCACTGCTGAAAAGTATCGTATCCATCGGTGAAGATCTTCTTGCTGCCGGGCAATGGGGCCATATCGATCTCCTTCTTCAGCCGCTCATGGAAGACGTTCGAAAAGACCGATACGACAATGTCCTGCTGGAGGAAACGTTTGTTCTTTTGCAGCAGGTGATGCAAGAGAGCTGGCAGCTAGGAGAAAACGACCGTGGGGATGCACTCCTTAGTCTTTTTCATCAGATCCGCTCCGGTCAATTGTCTCATTCGCCTGCAACAAAAGTAATAGTGGCCAAGGTTCAGGATAAAGGAATACGTCGGGCATATTTACCGCAACTACTTGCCCAGTGTCTTGCCGCTCCACACGATGAAAGGCTCAGTTATCGCCTGATACTTCAAGGGCCGGTTGCGCTTCGTTTTCTTGTCGAGTCCCTTATCAACACCGGTAATGCGCCTGATCGTATAAAAATTATTGATCTTCTTACCTGCAACCCGCATTTTCTGCCCGCGGTAATTCACGAGCGCCTGCAGGAACATATGCCCTGGTACGGCAAGCGCAATCTTATCAAGCTGCTCGGGGAGACCGGTAGAGAGGAAGATGCCGAGAGCATTCTGCCCTATCTGCGCCATGAGGATTTTCGGGTGCAGCGGGAGACCTTTCTCACTCTCTATAAGATAGGTGGACGAAACAGAAAACAATTGCTACTGCGGGCTTTGGAAGAGGCCTCCGAGTCGATAAAGATCCAAGCTGTTGCGGCTCTAGCCAACTTTTGTGATACGGAAGTGGCCGGGAAACTGGTGGATCTGCTCGCCTCCTATGAACAATTCAACGAACAAAACCGTAATGATCTGCTGCTGCAGTTAATGGAGACTCTTGGTCGATATCCCTTCCCCGTGGCGCATAAGGGTGTTCATGCCTTTCTTCAGACACGCGGCCAGCGGGCGACAAAGAAAATTTCCGAGCAGGTTTGGTCTGCCGCCGAAAAGGCCTTGAAGTTTTTACATAACGAGCTGCAGGAAACCCGGAAAAAACATATCCAGGCCAGCCAGTTACGAAAAAATGCCCTGAAACAGGCGGCAAAAATGAGCAAGACCGCGGTAACGCAGCGGGTTATCACTGGTTTACCCCAGGAGCAGGTCGTGCGCAGCCTTCTTGCCCGCGGAGATAAAGAAGCAGCTGGTAAACAGTTGCTGGAACTCATTGAAAGAGCTTCTCGTCTGCGTAATTTTGTGCAGGCGGAAAAATTAAGGGAATGGCTTATCGAAATCGATACGGCAGCTCTTGGTCCTATCGTTTTGGCTGCTGAAATTATTGATCGGGAGAAAATTGCCGCTGTTGATAAAGGCCACCTGGAGATCTGGAGCGCATTGTATGATATTCTGACCACGGATGAATTCAGCGCTGTTTACCACGCCCTGAAACACAAAAAATATGAAAACGAGGAAGTTATCGTCAATCAGGGGGCCTTGCAGGGTTCGCTCTTTTTCATCAACGCGGGAAAGGTCAAACTCTATTTTGGTGATCAGGGCAAGGAAGTCCTCATCGATACCATGGAAAAAGGGCAGATTTTCGGGGAAGCGGCGTTCTTTGAAGCCTCGGTTTGGACCATTTCAGTAGCCGCCGTTGGACGGTCGGAAATATCCGTTTTGAAGCTGGATGCTCTGGAGCAATGGGCAGAGGACTTTCCGGGCCTAGGTACTAAATTACAGGCTTTTTGTAAAAAGTTTGAAAGAATTGAGGACTTCATCAAGCGGACAGCGAATGATCGACGGCAGTATAAGCGATATCAAATCGCCGGCAGGGTAACAACAACATTGCTCGATGCCCGTGGTCGAAGTATCGGCACCCGCTTTGCGGCGGAACTCTGTGATATCTCCGCGGGTGGCCTTTCCTGCTTGCTGCGGATCTCGCAAAAAGAAAATGCTCGTTTACTGCTGGGCAGAAAGATGCTGCTCCAATTGCCGAAGGGCATGAAAGCAACGGATGAAATTACCTTTGTCGGTGATATTCTGGCTGTGAAAAACACTTACGCCGTGGAGAACGATTATTCTCTGCATATGAAATTTGATACGGTCATAGATCGCCAGCAGCTGCATGATGTGGTGACCATGATGCGTGAAGAATCACCGGTGATCGAGTAAATGACCAGACAGATATGTACCCAGCCTCCTGAATCCTCCTCGCCAGATCTTCGTTTGGCTGAAGGGAATGATCTGATTTCCCGGTTCTATCTCAAACATTTGCCGGGTCAGTGGCAGGAGAAATTCGTTACAGAGTGTCCTTTTTGTACAAAACATGGGTATGCCAGCGGTCGCCTGGTCATTTTTTTAAACCGGGACAGTTTTTTTCATGGCTACTTTCGCTGTCTCAATCGCTGCGTTCCCGGAGGATTTCCGCTTTGGTTCGCCCATCTTGCCGGCATCTCACTGAAAGAGGTACCGGATCATGATGAGGACCGGCAGGTCGCGTTAGAGCAACCTGTTTTTCCGGTGAAAAATATCAATGAAGAGGTTCGTGCCTTTCAAGGTCGGATAACCGAAGGTGTCGCCAGGCAGTTCGCGCAGAGTGGTGTTGCACAAGCTGCCCTTGTGGAAATGCAGGTGGGGTTCAATGGTCGCTATATCGTCTATCCCTATATTCAAGATGACGGCAATTGTTATGCCGCCCGCTGCGTCTATCCGGAGAAGACGGAAGACTTCTTCTGGCATGGAAATGAAGAATTCAGCAGAGAACCCTTTAACATCTTTAATGTTCAGGATATGACACGCTGTGAAAACGGAGCACTGTTTCTCTGCGAGGGAGAAGAAAACCTTCTGACCTTGAAGCAGCTTGGTTTTCCAGGCGTGGCCGTGTCGCGCTACAATGTATTAGATAAACTTCCCGCCCAGCTGTTCGATAAGCTGAAAACACTTTTTATCTGTTGCGCCAATACCCTCGAATCACAAAAGAGTGCCGCAAGTCTTGCGTCAAGGATCGGCTACAAGGCGAGAATTCTTTCCTGGTCGGAAAAGAGTCCCAGACAGTATAATCTTTGGCAGCTGGCCAGGGATTCAGGGAAAAGCTTTGGTGCACACGTCGGAGAAATGGTCAAGGTATCCCGCGCTTTCTCACCATTTGCTTCGCCCCGGCGGGAATATCATAACTTTTTACACACTCTGGCCAAAGAACAGGGGGAGGAATATCTCAATCTTTCCTCTGGATTTTTCCGACTGGATGCGGCCCTTGGTGGTATCCATGGCCTCAATGTGATCGGCGGGGCGCCAAAGCTTGGCAAATCGACCTTTTTGATCCAGATTGCTTCGGAAATGGCCTCAAGGAAAATTCCGGTTCTCTACTATGACTTTGAAAATGGCCGGCAAAAACTCTATCAACGTACCTTGAGCCGACTGGCGCGGTTGTCAACCGACCAATTGCGGGAGCAGCGGTTGTCGGCAGAGCAGCAAAAATTCTTTGAGACGGCACAAAGAAAACTGCAAAAGATGTTTTTTTTCTGGCGGGTGATCAATGATCGCAAGGTAACCCCTGAACTGATGCGCAAACATATCGATTTTATCCGCCATGAAACGAGAAGTGAATATACCGTCGTGGTGGTCGATAGTCTGCATAAACTGCCGTTTAACGAATTTACCGAAAGACGCACCGGCATTGATGCCTGGCTGCGGCAAATGGAATCTATCCGTGATGAGCTGCAGGTGTCTTTTTTGGTTATCTCGGAACTCTCCAGGGGGGCAGGGGGCTCCTATCTCGAAGAACCCCATCTTGGCATGTTCAAAGGATCGGGAGATATCGAATACAGCGCCGATAACGCCATGGTCCTCCACCGCCCTGTCTCAATAAACAGTCAATCGGACCAATGTGCAGGAAAAGAAAATACCCTTTCGCTGGTGGCGAGCAGGGAACACAGTCCGGGGCGCGTTGCCGACTATCACCTGGATTTTCCCTATTGGGGCTTCACTGAGCGTCCTGTGTCGGGAAAAAACTGCACCTGATAAAAGACCAAAGAGCCAATGTCTCTTCTATAAGAGATTTTCCAGCTGCCATTTTTCGAGCGCGGCCAAAGCCCTTTCCGCTCGCTCCTGTCCCCGGAATTTTTTTCTTATTTTTTTCTCCCAGGCTGGAAAAAGGCCGAAGTTGATGTTCGATGGTTGAAAGCGACCAGGGTCACTTTCCGTCAAGTGGAAGATCAGCGAGCCAAGCGCGGTCTCGCGCGGGGGCACTATAGGCGGTTGATTTTTTGTCAGGCGAGCGGCGTTGATTCCCGCCAGCAGTCCCATGGCGGCAGATTCCACATAGCCTTCTACTCCAGAAAGCTGGCCCGCCAGCAGTAGATCTGGTCTGATTTTGAATTGCAGAGTTGGTTGCAGCAGCTCGGGGGAGAGGACGAAGGTGTTGCGATGGATCGAACCCAATCTGGCAAATTCGACCTTCTCCATGCCGGGGATGAGTCGAAAAATCCGCTCCTGTTCCGGGTAGGTCAACTTGGTTTGAAAACCGACCATGTTGTAGGTGGTCCCGGCTTGGTTTTCCTTGCGCAGCTGGACCACGGCGTATGGCTCCTCGCCTGTTTTTGGATCGGCCAGGCCGACCGGTTTCATCGGTCCAAACCGCAGGGTCTCGACACCGCGTGAACAGATGACTTCCACCGGCAGACAGCCTTCAAAATATTTGACATCCTCAAAGTCTTTCAGGGGCATATACTCGGCTTTGCCAAGTTCGTCAATAAAATTCAAATAGGTGTCTTTGTCCATCGGACAGTTCAGATAATCGCCGGGGCCGTCGTCGTAGCGAGATTTACAATAGATGATGTCCATGTTCAGCGAATCGGCAGCCACTATCGGCGCTATGGCATCGTAAAAGGCCAGGCGCTTTTTGCCGGTAAGCTCGGCGAGCGATTCGGCAAGGGACGTGGAGGTCAGGGGACCGGTGGCAAGAATGACCGGCGTGTCGTCCGGTGGTGGTACTTCGTGGACCTCCCGTCGGTCAATTTCGATCAGAGGGTGCGCCGCCATGATTTCGGTGATCCGGCTGGAGAATTTTTCTCTATCCACCGCCAGAGCCTTTCCGGCCGGCACTTGCGTCTCGTAGGCCGTTCGTATAATGAGAGAGTTGCAACGTTGCATCTCTTCTTTCAGCAGGCCGACGGCAGACGTCTGATCATTTGATCTGAGTGAATTGGAACAGACCAGTTCACCAAGTTTTTCCGATCGATGCGCCGGGCTGAACTGCAATGGTTTCATATCGATAAGGCGAACCTGACCGTCTCTTTCGGCAATTTGCCAGGCCGCTTCGCAACCGGCGAGTCCGCCGCCTATAATAGTAACTGTCTGCTGTTTATCCATGGGTTCTGTTTTGCTGAGAGGTTACAGGGGCGAATATCGGATTCTGCCGCTAGTGTATTGTAGAAGTGGATTGTGAAAAAGTAGATGGTATCACGGCCCATTGTAAGCAGCCCTCATGCATCGTCAATTTGTTTTCGACCGGCAAAAATATAGTAGAGGAATGCCAAAAATTCGAGAAGCAGCATCAGGAAAAAAGCGACAGCGAAGCCTTGCGAAGACAGGGCCGTTGCGTCCTTGGTAAAAATATCGATGATGCCGCCGACAGCCCATTGTCCGGCGAAGGCGGCAACGAAAACAAGAAGATTGACGGCGGTGGTAACCCGGCCGGATAACTGTATCGGAAAGGATTGGGACAGGGCGGAATAGGCAATAATACCCGAAGTGCCCAGAAAACCAAAAGCAAGCCAGACCGGAACATACCATGCGATCGGGCCAAAAATCAACATCAGCTGGACGACCATGAAAAGGGTCATGCCGGTCACTGCGGTGGTGGCGACAGAGATCCCTCTTTTGTTTAACTGTTCGGTTATGCTGCCAAGAGTGATAAAACCGGCGATCATGGCCACGGCGATCCAGAAAAGCATTTTCGCCACTTCCGTTCGCTCAAGCCCGGCAACATGACTGAGCCACGGGCCGGCCCAGAGTCCCTGGATGGCTAAAAAAGCAGCCTGGGACATGGTGGTGAGCGGGGCGGTTCGCCAGAATTTCCTGCTGGTAAATACTCCCCGGATACCGCGCAGCTGATTGTACAAACTTTCCCCGGCGGCCTCTATTTTTTTTTCTGGGACAATAGAGAAAACAGCCACCGCCGTTAAAAGGGTTACCAGGGCCAGACCCATGAACACCCCACGCCAGTCGGTAAACTGCAGGGCTGCTTCAACCGGGGCGGTGGCGGCCAGGGCGCCAAGACCGCCGGCGGCCATTTGAAAGCCGTTGATCATCGCCCATTTTTCTCTTGGAAACCACAGGGCATAGCCCTTGAATGCGGCCATCAGGCAGGCGGAAACGCCGAATCCGATGAAGGCGCGACCGACGATAAGACCGGTGAGGCTTTCAGCCCGGGCAAAGAGAAAGGCGCCGAAAGCGGCAAAAAGAAGCAGGACGGCTTCCACTTTTCTCGGACCAAATCGGTCGAGCAGAACCCCGAGGGGCAGCTGGAAGGAGGCAAAGGCGATAAAGTAGGTCGCTGTGAGCAAGCCCAGGGCGGATGGACCGACGCCGATGTCGGCGATAAGATCGGGGGCTATCACCGCATTGACCACCCGATAGAGATACGAAATAAAATAGCCGGCAGCAAAGGGAAGAAACACCCGGAGGATGGTCAGCGGTCGAATGGTCATAGTGCATAGGATGATAAAGGTCTACCTTGGGTCCCGGGTCACCGGGGATATTCAATGACAACCCGCACTTTTTTTCTACCCCAGGTAAGTGCATCATTGTGCGAGTCAAAAAAGAGGTCAATCCGGTCTGGTCCCTTAATAGCACCTCCCCGGTCTTCGACCACACCCCAGCCATAGCCCGGAACATGCATGCGGGTACCGAAAGGATAATATTTCGTATCGGCGGCGATAGTACCCTCGTGGGGCAACAGATACCAAGGGAAAAACACAAGACGAACAGGAATCATATAGGGACGGGCAAGAGAGTCCTGAGAAAATAGTCCCTCCTCGGGTTCGCGGGGCACCGTACCGCTGGCGGTCAGGCCGCTGTAAGTTGTGCCGGCACCGGGGCCGGCACTGACATAGTGGTTCCAGAAATCGAGTTTGAGCAGGTGCCAGCTCCCCCGTTCCCAGCCGCAGCAGGAAGAACAGCCACAATAGGCGGTAGTTTCCATGACTCTGGCCACCGGTGGTTTGGCACAGCCGCTGAGCAGCAGCATCCCAAGCATCATAAATAAAAAGAAGAAGCGACCTAATCGCTTGCCCGGTGCATTCTTCTCCTTTTTGTCTCTTTGTTTCACCATATTGATAGGTACTGATAGAAGCAATTATGCAGCGTGCGGCAATTAATAGAAAATATTTATATACTGCATAATGATACCACGATTCGTCTATAATCGGTAGGGTACAATAACAGTTCCATTGTCGGCCATTTTTTACTTCGTGCTGGGTAGTTTTGATAATGGTACTCACTAATATGATGAATTTTGACTTGTTTCGCCATATCCGCAATTAAATTAATGGAATAGCTGCGGAATTTACACAAACTATAATGCGAGGTCACCTTTTTTAAGGAAAATTATGATATGGTTTTGCGTTAACCGGCAAGCCGTTTTTTCTTGACAAAAAACTGGCCGTGAATTAATGCAATATGACACCTGATAACAGGGTCGCAATGATGTTCGGATAGCCAACTAAGTATGATGAATACTTGTTTTTCACTCAAATTTTATGGAGGTATTTCATGTTTGAAGTAATAGTCGACAAAGATAAATGTAGTGGTGACGAAGAATGTGTAGCAGCTTGCCCGGCGCAGGTTTTCGAGATGGTGGATGGCAAAGCAGAGCCGGTAGAAATGGACGAGTGTCTCGGTTGTGAGACCTGTGTTGAAGTCTGTCCCGAAGGCGCCATCACTGTAAACGAAATCTAACACCCGCGCTTCTATCTCTAAAGAACGAGCCCATCTCCTTTGCAGGAGATGGGCTCGTTTTATTTACGCATAGTGAGTTTTTAATGGCAAACGGACTGTCGCGTTTTAAGCCGGGGGTCCATAGGCCCACTCATCTTATACTGTCTGCCTTGCTTTGGACTATGATTGGCTTAATGTTGTTCTTCAAGGGGATCTTTCGGCTCAGTCAGCTGAGCGACTGGCAGCTTCTGCTTCCAGCTGCTGCGATTCTCACCGGCAGTCTGAAGGCGTATTTCTTCCTCGACCAATCCGCCCGACGTGGCATTAGCCGTATTCTCACATTCAAGAATGGGACCTGCCTTGGTGCAGTATACTCCGTAAAAACATGGATATTGGTATTGTGTATGATGGGTATGGGTGTTATCTTGCGGAATTCTTTTCTTCCCGTCGGTCTGCTCAGTTTTCTTTATCTCACTATCGGTTGGGCGTTACTGTTGTCCAGTAGACTCGCCTGGCGGGCATGGCTGAATAGAAAGTAATCTTTTTTCCGTTAGTTGCCGTTATGTATAATAAATCGTTTAATAATATAAAAATAAACTGTACCGCATTACAGCACAATTATATCTTTCTACAAAAAAAAGCAGGCGCAGGGATTCCGGTCATGGCCATGGTCAAAGCTGATGGATACGGCCATGGAATGGTGATGGCGGCAAAGGCTTTTGAGCGTGTGGGGTGCAGGACCTTTGGTGTTGCTGAGTTACGAGAGGCGATCCTTCTCAGGCAGGCGGGCATACGGGGGGCTATTTATGTGACCATTGGTTTTGCCGAACAAGACGCCGGCCTGATTTGTCAATATCAGCTGACACCGGTCATTTACAGCTATGCCGCAGCGCAGGCCCTCTCTTCTTGTGCGGTTGCCCAGGGACTGGAAGTCGGTGTTCATGTTAAAATCGATTCAGGGATGAGTCGACTGGGGATTTTTCCGGCGGAAATGCCAAATTTTCTCGATGCCGTCTCATGTCTCCCTGGAATTAAAATCGAGGGGATAATGAGTCATTTTCCGGAGTCGGATAACCCGGCTTCCGAGAGCACGCTCAAAAATTTTCAACTGTTCGCCGATGCCTGCCGGGAACTGAAAAGCCGGTTCAAACGCATTTGTCATATTGCCAATTCCGGAGCAGTGCTTAATTTTGCCGACACACACTGTGATATGGTACGCTGCGGCATTGCTCTTTATGGATACCATCCTGCCGGTCGGGTTATTCCAGGCGATGAGAAGGTCACGGATCTGCTGCCGGCGATGTCCTTTACCTCGAGAATCCTTCAAGTGAAGTCGCTGCCCCCCGGAACGGGGATCAGCTACGGTCAAACTTTTCTGACGCGTAAAGAAACCAGAATTGCTGTTGTGCCGGTCGGTTATGAAGACGGCTATTCCAGAATCCTGTCCAACCGAGGACACCTCCTTGTTCATGGTTTTCCTGCCCCCATTCTGGGAAGAATCTGCATGAATATGTGTATGATTGATGTTAATGATATCGAAGGGGTGCAGCCGGGCGATGAGGTTGTCCTGCTCGGTCGTCAGGGTTCGGGGAACATTACCGCCGACGATATAGCGGAAAAAATGGGCAGTATCAGTTATGAAGTTCTCTGTTTGCTGGGGAATAATAATCAACGAGAATATATTGAGTAGAGACGAATGATCCGTTCACAATTGAAAAAGGTGCTTGACGACTGTTTTAACGAAGGGGTTGCTGAAGGCTTATGGACAGGCAGAACGGCCGACATGTTTACCGTTGAATTACCGAAACATGAAGGACAGGGCGACTTTTCCACCAATTTTGCATTGGTGTTGGCCGGCATTGAAAAGAAAAATCCACGGGCAATAGCCCAGATCATTGTCGAGAAATTAGCTGCGCAAACTGACCTTATAGAGCGAGTAGAGGTTGCCGGTCCCGGTTTTGTCAATATTTTTATCAATCATGATGTCTGGCGCAAGCTGATCCCGGAGATTATTGCAAAAGGGGCAGCCTTTGGTAAAAGCAGTATCGGTGGCAAGCGCAAGGTGATGGTCGAGTTTGTCAGCGCCAATCCCACCGGGCCGCTCAGTATAGGCCATGGTCGCCAGGCGATACTGGGCGATGCCATTGCCCGATTACTCGAGGCCACCGGTCATGATGTGTTTCGGGAATATTATTATAACGATGCCGGCAGGCAGATGCGGGTCCTGGGCGAGTCAACCCGTGCTAGATATCTCGAATTACTCGGCGAAGATTTTACCTTTCCCGAAGACGGCTATCAGGGCGAGTATATAATCGATATCAGCCGCTCGCTGGTGGAACAACAGGGTGCTTCCCTGAAGGACCATCAGGACGTCACCCCCTTTAAGGAACAGGCGGAAAAGCATATCTTTAAAGATATTTCTTCGACCCTGGAACTGATGGGCATTGTTTTCGACAATTTTTACAATGAACGGTCCCTTTATGAAAACGGCCATATCGATGATGTTGTCGCCGAGTTACGTGCCAAGGGCTATGTCTATGAGCAGGACGATGCCGTGTGGTTCAAGACGACGGCCTTCGGCCACGAGCAAGACCGGGTCATCATCAAGAGTAGTGGCGAACCAACCTATCGTCTGCCGGATATTGCCTATCACCGGGAGAAGTTTCGACGAAATTTTGACTGGCTGATTGATGTTTTCGGCTCCGATCATATCGCCACGGTGCCGGATGTTCTTGCCGGAGTAAAGGCTCTGGGCTATGATCCGGATAAAGTGACTGTGGTTCTCCATCAGTTTGTCACCCTTACTCGGGATGGGAAGCAGGTGAAAATGTCGACGCGAAAGGCCAACTTTGTCACTGTCGATGAGCTGGTTGATGAGGTTGGCATCGATCCGGTCAGGTTCTTTTTCATGATGCGCAAGGCCGATAGCCAGCTCGAGTTTGATCTGGATCTGGCAACAAAACAGAGTCAGGAAAATCCAGTGTACTATGTGCAGTATGGTCACGCGCGGCTCTGTGCTATTCTGCGTCAGGCGACGGAGAAGGGGTTTGCCGAACCACAATTCGATGTTGCTGAATCGGTGCTCCTCAAGGAACCGGAAGAACTCAAACTGCTCAAAACCATGTCGACCTTTCCGGCAACAATAGAAAGCAGTGCATTGGAATTGGCGCCGCATAAAATGATCTTTTACCTCATGGAACTTGCCGGACAACTGCATAGCTACTATAACAAACACAAAGTGATCACGGATGATATCCCCCTCAGTCGGGCCAGGCTCTGCATGATTAGAGCGCTTCAGGTAGTGCTGAAAAATGGTCTCGATATGGTCGGCCTCTCCGCGCCGGATCGAATGTAAGGTGGTAGCATCAGATGGCAGTGAGGCGGAAACCCCAGGCAAAAAAGCTCAAATTTGAGTTGACGAAGAGTGCGATCGCCGGCATTGCGGTGATTACTTTTTGCCTTTTTCTGTGGATGTTTTTACTTGGCGTCTGGGCCGGGCAATCGCTTTTGCTGCCCGCCTATGAAAAAGACGGTGTCGTTGCCAAGGATTCCGTACAAAAAATCGGTCCTCTGGTAATTCGTGCGGAAAAGAAGGTTGTCAAAAAAGTAGAATAGAGGTCAATGTGGTTTTGTCCGCATGCGTGAATTTGTGCAAAGAGGATCAGAGGCGATTATGTTGCCTTTTAATAAAGTGAAGACGCTTTTACCGACTATAATAAACGGCTGGATACGATGATAGGAAAAATACTTACCAAGGTTTTTGGCAGCAGTAATGAAAGATACCTCAAACAGCTTCGACCTTTAGTTACCCGGATTAATGAGTTGGAGAGTAGTATCCAATCGCTTGATGATGTCGCATTGGCGGCAAAGTCCGTGGAATTCAAGCAACGACTTGAGAAAGGTGAGCCTTTGGATGATCTTTTGCCGGAAGCCTTTGCCGTTGTTCGTGAAGCGGGTAAAAGAGTGCTTGGCGAGCGTCATTATGATGTCCAGTTAGTCGGCGGAATAGTGCTGCACCAGGGTAAAATCGCCGAGATGAAAACCGGTGAGGGGAAAACCTTAACCTCAACGCTACCGGTTTATCTCAACGCGCTGACCTCCAAAGGTGTTCATGTCGTTACCGTCAATGATTACCTTGCCGCCCGTGACAGTGAATGGATGGGTAAGGTGTATACCTTTCTAGGTATGAGTTTCGGCAAGATTATTCATGGCTTGGACGATAAAGAGCGCCGCGCTGCTTACGCCGCTGATATTACCTATGGTACCAATAACGAATTCGGCTTCGATTATCTGCGTGACAATATGAAATTTGACCTTGTTGATTTTTGTCAACGTGGTTTCAATTTTGCGATTGTCGATGAGGTCGATTCTATCCTTATCGATGAAGCACGGACACCGCTGATTATCTCTGGACCGGCAGACATCTCGACTGAACTCTATAAAAATGTCAACCAAATTATTCCAAAGTTCGAAAAAGATGAACATTACACGCTAGACGAGAAGGCCAGGCAGGTCTCCCTGACGGAAGAGGGCGTCGCCCTTGGTGAAAAACTTCTGGAAGTTGAGAATCTCTATGATCCAACCAGCATAGAAAAACTGCATCACCTTAATCAGGCTCTAAAAGCCCATGTCATTTTCAAAAGTGATGTCGATTATATTGTCAGAAACAACCAGGTTATCATTGTTGATGAATTTACCGGCAGAACCATGGAGGGCAGGCGGTACAGTGATGGACTGCACCAGGCCCTGGAAGCTAAGGAACGGGTGAAAATCGAGCAGGAAAACCAGACGTTGGCGTCGATTACTTTTCAGAACTATTTCAGGATGTATGAAAAACTCGCGGGCATGACCGGAACCGCCGACACGGAAGCCCCCGAGTTCAAGAAAATCTACAATCTTGACGTGGTGGTCATGCCTACCAATCAGCCGATGGTGCGTGACGACTACGCCGATGTTATCTACAAGAACGAGGCGGCAAAATATCGGGCGGTGGTCAACGAGATTGCCGAACTGCACAAGATTGGACGTCCGGTGCTCGTTGGTACCATTTCCATTGATGTCTCGGAGAAAATCTCCGTTATGTTGCAGAAGAACAAAGTCGAGCACGAGGTCCTCAATGCCAAACATCACGAGCGAGAAGCAGAAATCATTGCCGGTGCCGGACAACTGGGCAAGGTGACGATCGCCACCAATATGGCCGGTCGAGGAACGGATATTAAGCTCGGGCCGGGAGTTGTCGAGGTGGGCGGTCTGCATATTCTCGGCACTTCGCGCCACGAATCCCGTCGTATCGATAACCAGTTGCGTGGTCGTGCAGGTCGTCAGGGGGATCCTGGATCGTCACGGTTTTACTTGTCGCTGGAAGATGATTTGCTAAGGATTTTTGGTTCCGGGCGTATTACCGGCATTATGGACAAGCTGGGCATGGAAGAAGATGAGCCCATTGAGCATAACATGATATCTCGGGCCATCGAGAACGCACAGCGCAAGGTTGAGGGCCATAACTTTGACATTCGGAAACATCTGCTTGAGTACGATGATGTCATGAACAAGCAGCGAGAGGTTATCTATCGGCAGCGCCGCGATGTACTCGAAAAAGATGATGTGAGCGAGGTCGTCGAGGATATGTTGGGAGACCTAGTTGATGAGGTTGTGTCAGAATTCTGCCAGGATCGGCTCGATTCCGCGGAATGGGACTGGCCCGGATTTAAGATTCGCATGGGGGAACTCTTCCACCATGTGCCTGAATGGCCGGAAGAGGAACTGATCGGCTTGAAACAGGACACCTTTATGGAAAAAACCCTTGATTTTGTCCGGCAGGCCTATAAAAAGCAGGATGAAATAAATGGGGCCGAGACCCAGCGCCACATTGAAAAACTTATTCTTCTGCAGGTCGTCGACAGCCATTGGAAAGACCATCTCTTATCCATGGATTACCTGAAAGAGGGTATCGGCCTGCGCGGTTACGGGCAGAAGAATCCTCTCAACGAGTATAAACGCGAAGGCTATGAGATGTTTGGTCACATGGTCGAGGCGGTTAAATCGCAGGTTGTTTCCAGCCTCATGCGGGTAAGGGTGGTTCGTGAAGATGATGTGGAACGAATGGAGGCGGAGCGGCGTAAACGCCATGAACAGGAGCAGCTGCGCATGAAAAAGGTGGCTGCCGGTCAGGAAGCGGAGCAGGCACAACCGGTGCGGCGCGAGGGAGACAAGGTCGGCCGAAATGCTCTTTGTCCATGCGGCTCCGGCAAAAAGTATAAAAAATGCTGCGGTAAAGAAGCGTAGCTTTATCAGCCATGCAGGAGTTCGGGCTGCATCAGGTTTTCTTCCATATGCTTGAGTTCATCAATGCCGGAGACAATAATTTCAGGATCAGGGATGAGTTCCTCCACCTCGAGCTTGTTGTCATAGTCCATCTCGCTGAGGATGGTCTTTATGCAGTTGATACGCGCCCTTTTCTTGTCGTTTGAACGAATAATCGTCCAAGGGGAGATTGTTCGATTGGTTTCCGAGAGCATCTGGAATTTACGGATGGAGTATTGATCCCAGTACTCTTGGGCCAGATTATCAACGGGAGAGAGTTTGTATTGTTTCAGGGGGTCGGTTTTACGTGATTCAAAGCGTGCATTCTGAACTTGTTTTGATACGGAAAAATAGAATTTGAACAGTTTGATGCCGTCTTTCACCAGCATTTCCTCAAACATCGGCACATCTTTGAGAAAACGCTTATTTTGTTCGTCGGTGCAAAAGCCCATGACCGGTTCGACCATCGCCCGGTTGTACCAGCTGCGGTCAAAAATGACTATTTCCCCAGCTGATGGAAGATGGGCCACGTAGCGTTGAAAATACCACTGGCTCATTTCGGTCTCATTGGGTTTCATCAGAGCCACAACTCTGGTGTTCCTCGGATTAAGGTGGGCAATAGCCCGCTTGATCGTCCCCCCTTTGCCTGCCGCATCCCGTCCTTCAAAGATTGCCAGAACTCGCTGCCCGGTTACCTTCATCGAACTTTGCATTTTCATAAGTTCGATCTGCAGTTTTTTTAATTCTATTTCATACAGAAGATGTTCGTTTTTTATCCAGATAGCCGTCTTGTCGCCATTTTTAGTCGTATTGATATTTTTATAGGCGGTTCCTTCTAATAACCTGGTTTTTTCCAACACATTGCTTTCTTCTAACGCATTCTGCTGCTTTTTCGTTGTTTTTTGTTTGGCCATGTGAGGTTCCTCAATGTGAAGAAAAGGTGAAGGCTTTATGTGCCTGAATAAAATGTTTACCGTTTCAACACCATAGCAAAAAAAACAACAAACTGTACAGCTTAATTCAATTTTTTGCCTTGCTGAAACATGGTGGTATATATTTCCGGGAGGCCTTGCGCTCTGATTTTCGAGATGACTTCGGCAACATCATAGGCAACCCGGAAGTGTTGGACGATGACTCTCTTACCGGTCATATCCAGTGTAGCGCAGGATACGCGAGGGTCGCCGTCGAACATCCTGCCTGCCGAGCCCGGATTGATGAAATCGACGTTTGCCGGCATTTTGTGATAGGGCGAGTGCGAGTGGCCGGTCACGATAATATGACAATTGGTCCTCTCGGCCAGTTCATGGAACCTGGCGTCCGGCGTATCGGCAAAGAGAAATTCGTCATGGTCGACAGGGCTGCCGTGAAATATTCCCAGTCGCGTCGGGTGTTTTTTTGCGGTTTTTCCCTGGAGGAAAAGTTTCAATAGATGGCTTTTCGCGAGGGAGAGGAGATAACCACGGTTCTCGGTCGTTAATTCTGTCGCAGTTGAGGTATACATGATGCGTTTTTCAGGTTTTCCGGGTTTCTTGAACGATTTGCCCAAAAGCAGTTTAATGACCTTCTTGTCGGTATTGCCGAGGATAGAGATGGCCTGGTGTTTAGCCAGCCAGGTGAGTGTCTCATTTGGAAAAGGTGCATAGACGAGAGAATCACCTGCGTTGATAATGTAATCGAAGGACGCTGCATCCAGCTGACGGTCGATCGCCTGCAGGGCGGGATAGTTGCCGTGAATATCGGAGAGGAGTAAAATTCGCATAGTCATTATTCATCAGTCGTTAGAGGAGGGGGGAAACCAGTAAGACGGTGTTTTCTTTAAACTCTTCCCAGCGGCCTCTTGCCGAAAAGAGATCTATGTCAAGCTCCATTGACTGAGTGAGATAGTCCTGTTGCACCGCAAATAATTCCTCGGTAAAAGATTTACAGTAAATTATAAGAGTGGCTTCAAAATTGAGCCAGAAACTGCGCATATCCAGATTGACGGAACCAAAAAGGGAAAAATCGCGATCGACGGTAATCGTCTTGGAATGGAGAAGGCCGCCATGGAAAAGAAAAATATGCACTCCAGCGTCGGCAAGTTCCTGATAACGGGCACGACTGGCGTATTTGACCAGCAGAGAGTCATTGTGTCGTGGGATAATGATTTTCACTTTTACACCTCGCTGAGCGGCGGCTTTTAGGGCGGCCAGCAGCGGTTCGTCAGGAATAAAGTAGGGGGTGGTCAGTACGAGTTCTTCGCGGGCGGCGTAAATGGTGGTGAGGAGCAGGTTGTGAATAGCATCGGGGACCAGGCCTGGTCCTGAAGGCACAAGCTGGATTGCCGATTTGCCGGCAAAGGGCTGGGGATCTATGGAGCTTAAATTCCCGGTGGTGCTGGTGTCTTTAAGAAATGACTCGGCGTGAAAATGGTCCGCATCCGTATCGAGAAACCAGTCACTGATAAAGGTTCCGGCTATGCATTCGACGACCGGGCCTTCCACTTTGACCATCATATCAATCCAGTTGCCGACGCCGGCATCTTTTTTAAACACCGCGGGGTCGACCATGTTCTGGCTGCCGGTAAAGGCAATCCGCCCGTCTATGACGACGAGCTTCCTGTGGTTACGGATATCAATTCGTGAAAAAAGAGCATTAATAATGCCGGCGGGCAGAGATTCCTGTATTTTTATTCCGGCTTTTTGCATTTCGGCTGCCGTTTTGCTCTTTAGAAAATCACGGCTGCCGATGGAATCAAGTAATATTTTACAGCTCACGCCTCTGGCCGCGGCCTGCGTCAGGGCAGTGATAATATTATTCACTCGTCCGCCTTTCTCCCAGATATAGAACTGCAGGTGGCAGGTAGTGGTTGCGGTCTGGATCGCCTGGGTTATCGAACTGAGGATTTCTTCCGGACAGGTAATGAGCGTCAGGTTGTTGCCGGCCATCGCCGGTATACCCACCAATGTTTCCGCCTGGCGGTGGAGAGGGATACCTTCGGGATTGATATCGCTCCAGGAAATCGGTGCTCTGTTTTGCAGGGTTTTTTGCCAGCGGAGATAGGAGTCATAGGAAACCTTGGCTCTTGCCGTACGTTTTTCGGGGAGTCGGTTCTCACCCAGGAGCAGGTAGGAAAGACCACCGAAAAAAGGTACGACGAGGACGACCACCAGCCAGGCGAGTGAAACGCCGTAGGGGCGTCGACGCATAATAACCCTGATGGAGAGGCTGATACGAATAAAAAAATCAGCGAGGAGCAAGAGCGTTGAGAAGAGAGTATAATTTCCTTGGATTTCTACAATATCCATGACACATTACCGTGTAATTCCATTGAGTCTGATATGGTCGGATTGTTTGCCGAGAATCGCATTGTTCTGTACACCATGCGGAGAATATTTATCAATGTCAGTGGAAACCGGTTAATACTATTTTTTGACTGTTGTTATGCTAATTTTAAAGTAGCATAATCAGAGGGATAAGTGGTAGATCTATTTTACGTATTTGTCTCAAGGTACGTATGCCGGCTGTTTCCCATTTACTTCGGTTAGTGCCATACAGAATTTTTTTTGTTGCAAATATTCCGCGCAATTTAAGGCAAGGGCAGAAGAATGATTAAAGGATTAAGAATGTTATGAAAATTCAAGGTTTTTTGTTTTCCGCCGTGAAGGCGGGCATACGTTATGCGAACAGGCTGGATCTCGGCCTTATTTACAGTGAAACACCCTGCGTGACAGCTGGAGTGTTCACCACCAGTCAGGTTAAAGCTGCACCTGTAATCATTGACAGAGAGCGGCTGAAAAGTGGACATGCTCAGGCCATTTTGGTCAACAGCGGCTGTGCCAATGCCTGCACCGGTACAAAGGGCATGGAGGTGGCCAGGGAAACGAGCAGTCTGGCTGCCGGGGCGCTCGGCATTGCCGATGATTTGATCCAGCTCTCTTCAACCGGTGTCATCGGTGAACAGCTGAACCCCGAACCCTTTGCACGGAGTATGCCGGCGCTTGTCCAGGAACTGTCTGCCGACAATTTTGAAAAGGTCGCCGAGGCGATAATGACCACCGATACCGTCCGGAAAATTGCGCAGACGACGATAAATATTGGTGGCAAGGAAATCAAGATAATGGGTATGGCCAAAGGGGCGGGGATGATTATGCCCAATATGGCTACGATGCTGTCCTTTATTTTTAC
Organism: uncultured Desulfopila sp.; assembly: GCA_964412665.1. Taxonomy (GTDB): domain Bacteria; phylum Desulfobacterota; class Desulfobulbia; order Desulfobulbales; family Desulfocapsaceae; genus Desulforhopalus_A. Next base: position 6,536 of record CAYPPR010000012.1, on the reverse strand, counting down.
CGATGCCCGAATCAATTTTCCGGAACTGCATAAATCTCTTATCAAAAGCGTTGACCGGACCTTTAATCGGATAACCATTGACGGGGACACCAGCACCAATGACATGGTGCTGGTCATGGCCAGTGGCGCGGCCCAAAATCCGTGGATCGACGGCGATTCTCCACAGGATCAACAGCTGTTTCAGGATGGACTCGAAACTGTCCTGAAGGATCTGGCCCTGCAGATAGTACGTGATGGCGAGGGAGCGACGAAGACTATCACTATCAGGGTCTGTGGCGCGAAGGAAAATGAGGATGCAGAAAAAATTGCCAGAACCATCGCTACCTCCAGTCTGGTGAAAACGGCATTTTTTGGAGAAGATGCCAACTGGGGCAGAATTCTTGCAGCCATGGGCCGTTCCGGCGTGCGGTTTTCTCCCGACCGGGTTGATCTGGCCTTCGGCAATGTGCTGATTGTCAAGAATGGCCTGTCGTTGGGAGCGGAGGCCGAAGCTGCCGCTACGCAGGTTCTGAAGGAGAAAAGTTTCGCTGTTTGTATCGACCTGAAAGACGGACCCGGCTGTGAAGAAATTTATACCTGTGACTTTTCTATCGACTATGTGAAAATTAACGCGGATTATCGGTCATAACTGTTCTTGCATACCCCATCCATGTAACAATATAAGTGCAATAGAGCTTGCTTGAGTGTGAGGGCTGAGCACAGGTGTAGATAATCTCTCTGCAAAGCCACGTCCCCACAAACAATTTCGTGAGCTGCTGATTGCCAACGCGAAAAGGTAAGACTACTCACTGCTTCTATTGGATAGACCGTTCTTGCGTTTGAATTCCATCAAAGCTAAAATAGTAAAGGCACGTGTGGTGCAAGCAAAAAAGCAGACATAAAATGGAACCACAGCAGTAGTGTAATAACTCTACAAATTGGAATGATATACGAAAGTGAACCTGGCGGCATGTCATTGCTCTACATGACTCCCAAAAGTCTACATTGCCTGAACCTCCGGAGAAAGGTGAGATATTTTTCCAAGCCATTTGGCAACATCAACTACATGCTGTTTAAATCCTGAATTGCATCCACAATCATTCCTGTTCCAACTGCCATTAGCAGGATGTCGGACGCCACGCGAATATAGCGATGCCCCTCAGGTGGTCTGCCAAGTTGGACAATAACTGTGGAGGGAAGATCGTAGTAGAGAACATCATGGGGCAGGGGAGAACCTTTTCTCCATTTTTTTGCCTGGCCTGGGGGCATACATCCGTTGTTCTTTTTGGCGAGGCCGGGAGGGCAGTGACCGGAATGGTACTCTTCCCGGTAATAGTTGCCGATGACGTTTCGCTGCTGGTCATTAAAATAGACACTTACGTTGTTCATATCACCTTTTTTGACATGTGAATAGCTGTTACTATATCCTTTTTGCTTGTTCTTATGTTTTTCGTGGCTTTTCGAACTATTTCCTTGGTTGCCGTTCGATGACGGTTTGTCAGCGAGGGCGGGGAGTGAAAAGGTCAGCGTCAAGATGGTCACCAGGGTAAGTAAAACGCTCGTTTGAAAAATCTTCTTGTTCATGATCCATGTCCGTGTAAAAGTGAGACTTGTGCATGCAGTAATGCTGACTTATGGCCACCATTCCAATTATAGAGTTTCAGTCTATCAGAATAGGGGGTGAAAGAGAAGGGTAAAGCCGAGTGCCAATCGCTATTGTTAAGAATATTGAGGACGGATCGAAAATTATTTGTTGGTAAATCGGTTTTTGGGACAACACCAGCTTCCGCAAAATAAATTGTAGTTTGACTGCTCGAAAACATCAAACAATATTGGATATGGAATTAAGAAGCTGAGGAAATCTTGGAGGCGTGGTTAAAGTGATTGCATGAATCTGTCGTCAACGTTTACACTTTCCTAAAACAGAATTTGTGCAAATGGTGTTGCACTTCAGTTATATATAAGAATATTGCCATCGAAGCAGGTACTTTTAAAATTTCTCATTGTGTTGAATGCCGATCATCCCTCTCCAGGCATAACCAGGTTTCCCATATGAAAATATTAGCAATTTACAGCGGTAAAGGCGGGGTGGGCAAGACTGCCACCGCGGTAAACCTCTCGTCGGTTATCGCCCAGTCGGGATCGCGGGTACTGCTCTGCGATATGGATTCCCAGGGGGCGGCCTCGTATTATTTCCGCATCCAGCCGAAGAAAAAATATAACAGCAGTAAACTGCTTGAGGGCAAATTTGATAAATATATACAGAAAACGGAATGTGCCGACCTCGATTTGCTGCCGGCTCATTTTTCTTTTCGTAATCTGGATCTGGCGCTGAGCAGGATAAGCCAAGAAGGGCGGGCCAATGCACTTCTTGGGGTCTTTCGGCCATTGCAAACAGCCTATGATTATCTGGTCCTTGATTGTCCGCCGACCTTGACGGTTCTCGGAGAAAATATAATTGAAGCAGCGGATCTAGTTGTCACACCGGTCATTCCCACGACTCTTTCGGTTTTGGCATTGCAGAAACTTCTCAAGCTTTTTAAAAAGAAAAATGTCAGTTCAAAAAAGATTGTCGCATTTTTTTCCATGGTGGAAAAAAGAAAGACCATGCATAATCTGGTTCAGCAGGAGTTGATGGATAATCCACTCTTTCTCGTAAATCGAATTCCCTTTATGGCCGAAATTGAAAAGATGGGACTCTTTCGTAGTCCGGTCGGTGGCGATGGCAAAGCATCACCTGCCTCTGAACAATATAAAAGACTCTGGCGGGAAATCTCAGAAAGAGGAGAGACAACGTGAAACAGCTCTACCTTATTCGTCACGCCAAATCCAGCTGGTCCAATCCTGACCTCGATGATTTTTCTCGACCTCTCAACAAACGAGGGAAAGTCGACTGTCCGAAAATGGCTGCACGTCTTGCCGCAGATGGAGTCCACCCCGACCTGATTGTTGCAAGTCCGGCCAAACGAGCGAAAAAAACTGCGATATGTATGGCCAAAGGCATCGGCTATAACCAGGAGGCCATTCGTTACGATGAGGCACTGTATCTTGGCTCATTCTCTTATCATCTGCAGTTGCTTGAGGAATTGCTCAACCAGGTTAATGTGTTGTTTCTCGTTGGCCATAACGCTACCATCACTGAGCTTGGCGAGTATTTGACCGGCAGCACTTTAGGTAATGTGCCGACCTGCGGCATCGTTGCCGTTGAGTATCCAGGTGGGCAGGGATTTTCCACGGAAGAAGGTATGGGCAGGTTGCTGTTTTTTGATTTTCCCAAAAAACCTACATCTTCGGCCGCTTAAAAATGAATTTCGATGTAGTCAGAGTGGAAAAAAACTCAGTATCGTTTTGTCGTAATCTTCCAGCACTGTTGTTGCCGGTGAGCGAATTCAGGAAAATGTTTTACAGGAAAAAACGATGGTAGTTGCACTTCCTCATTGCTTGAAATGTATGCATTATTTCATTACCCACGACCCAGGTAGGCCATACGGATGCCGGGCAATGGCCTTTAAAAGCCGCTCCAATCCGGCCAGGGTGGTTTACGAGAGTTCGGGTATTATTTGTCAGCTCTATACCCCAAAGAAACAGGTTGGCAAACAGGGAAATATCGGGTCTGGATCGAAAAAGCTGGCCTGATCATCGGAAAAGGTGTTTACCAACCACTCATGAAAAGTAATAATCGAATGCAAGGTAACAGGATCAAGGCAGGGGTCCTGTCACTTTTCCGGGAAACCTGGTTGACCGGCTGGGAACTGATCCGGATTACCGTTCCGGTCGCCATTGTCACCAAAATTCTCGAAGAATTTGGCTTTATTGCCTCGCTCAGCACGGTTCTTGAACCGGTCATGGGTTTCATCGGTCTGCCGGGATCACTGGGGCTGGTCTGGGCCACGGCGATACTCACTAATCTGTATGGCGGTATTGCTGTTTTTGCTGCCCTGGCTCCGGGGCTTGACTTGACCAGTGCGCAGATAACCGTGCTCTGCTCGGCGATGCTCATTGCCCATGCTCTGCCGGTGGAGTTGAGTGTGAGCAAGCGCGCCGGGGCGAACCTCCTGCCGATTGCTCTGCTGCGGCTGGGGGGTGCCGTGGTCTATGCCTTTTTGCTCAATTGGATATGTCTTGGCCTTGATATCTGGCAGGATAAAGCCGTTTTGTTGTTTAAAGCGCCTGCACAATCGGGGGATCTTCTGCAGTGGGCCTGGGCCTTGCTGCAGAACCAGGGCATGATAATTCTGATAATATTTTGTATAGTTCTCTTGATGCGGATTTTCAGAAAGATCGGTTTGTTGAGGCTGCTGGAGAAAATCCTCGCGCCGGTGCTGCCGTTTTTCGGCATGGGGCGGCAGGCGGCGCCGATCACCGTGGTGGGTATGGTCATGGGCATTGGCTATGGCGGGGCACTGATTATTAGGGAGACCAGTAAAGGGAAGATGGCCAGGGAAGAGGTTTTTAATTCCATGGCCCTTATGGGGCTCTGCCATGGTCTGGTTGAAGATACTCTGATCATGGCCGCCATCGGTGGCAAAATCGGCGGGATTTTCTGGGGACGGATTGTCTTCTCGCTGATCGTGACCTATCTGCTGGTGCGCCTGATGCATGTTCTTGCCGCCAGACGAATGCAGCAGAAGGTGTAAATTTTTCACGGCATTTTGCACTCAAGAAAATCAATTAACTCAACATACGCAGCTTATGAATTTTACAAAATTTGGTAAAAAGATGACTTCGAATGCCGGCATACTTTCCCTGATGGATGACCTGGGCAAGATCTGTGTCGCCGGCGGCAAGAATATGATTATGATGGGCGGTGGCAATCCAGGCTTGGTGCCGGAGTTTCAGGAAATAATGCGCAACCAGCTTCTGGAAATATGCAGCGATCGGCAGAGCTTTCAGCAGCTGGTCGGCAGCTACGCCCCACCCCAGGGGGACCGCACCTTCAACGCAGGGCTGGCGGCGCTTCTGAAAAAAGAACAGGGCTGGGATATCGGTCCGGAAAATATCTGTTTGACCAACGGCAGCCAGACCGCCTTTTTCATGCTGTTTAATCTTTTTGCCGGTGTTCTGCCCGACGGGCGGGAGAAAAAGATCTGTCTGCCGATGGCCCCCGAGTACATCGGTTATGCGGATCTTGGCCTGACCGATGGCCTTTTTGTCTCCACCAAACCGAAGATAGAATTCCTTGAAGACCGTTTTTTCAAATATCATATTGATTTTGATAAACTGCAGATCGATAAAAGTATTGGCGCAATCTGTATTTCCCGGCCGACCAATCCGACCGGCAATGTCATAACCGATGCGGAACTGGCCAAACTTGTCGACCTGGCCGCCCTGCACAATATTCCTTTAATTGTCGACAGTGCGTATGGCTTACCCTTTCCGGGGATGATCTACACCGAAGCCCAGCCGGTCTGGAACGAGAATCTGATTGTCTGTCTTTCGCTGTCCAAACTGGGTCTGCCGGCGGTCAGGACGGGAATTGTTTTGGCGCGAAAAGAGATTATCCGGGCGCTGACCAGCATGAATGCCATTATGTCGCTTTCCCCCAACAGTTTTGGCGCCGTTCTGGCTCAGCGGTTGATCACCAGTGGAGAAATTACTGCCGTAAGCAAGGATCTTATGCAGCCTTTCTACCGTAAGAAAATGGAAAAAACGGTGGCTGCGGTTCATGAAAAGTTTGCTGATATTCCCTGTCGCATTCATATTCCCGAGGGGGCGATGTTCCTGTGGCTCTGGTTTGAAGACCTGCCCATAACCAGTCTGGAACTCTATCAGCGACTAAAAGACCATGGCGTTCTGGTGGTTTCCGGCCACTACTTTTTTCCAGGATTGAGTGAAAGCTGGCAACACAAGGACGAATGCCTTCGGGTGACCTATTCGCAAGATGATGAGGATGTGTACCGGGGCCTTGGGATTATTGCCCAGGTAGTGCGGGCGGCCTATGAGCAAAAGGAGTAAAACATAAAAGATGATTTTTTACAGTACCGGCGGCAGGCCGATAAGAAAAATAAAGTCGATTGTCTGCCTATTGATCAAAGATCTATGATCAACGATTTATGGCCAATGATTTAATGATCAACGATTTATACAGAGGATACTCGTCGATGCGCTGGAGTTATAAAACCATACATTATGCACTGAAAAAAGAAGGACTTCTCGGCAGTGCTTTTCTTGATGAACCGGAAATAGAATTGTCGCTCAATCAATATGGCAAAGCCGGGTGGGAGTTGGTTTCTCTCCTTGAAACGATGGATGGGCTGATTGCGGTCTTCAAACAGCCGCTCGATCTCAACCCACGGCCTTTCTCATCTCCGCACAGCTCAGCTGAAAAGGGCAGGCAATCGCAGAAGGTGCCGGAAAAGAAAACGCAGATGCTAGCCGACAGATTCGACCAGATAAACGATGATGCAGGCCGGGATGAAGATATTGCCGAAGCCATGCTGCTCGAGGAATTCGAAATTGTTGAAGACAAAATAAAGCAGGCTGCCGGCACGCCCTCAGCTGAGAAGTCCTCGGCACCACCTCCACCTGTCGATGTCGGTTCGATCCGAATTGAATAG
>CAYPPR010000011.1:63058-86592 GCA_964412665.1 uncultured Desulfopila sp. | reverse complement strand
TTGATGGGATATTACCATACTGGTTTTCATATAGAAAATACCATACCCAAAAAGGGGGATCGAATACTACAAATAAAAACGCCCCGTGTGCAGCTTTCATCGTAGGGGTACGGATGAAAAACTGTACACGGGGCGGGGAGGAAGGAAGATTTATTGCTGCGGAGCATTCATCATGCCGCGCCCCTGGCCTTTACCAAAACCGGGTCCACATCCGCCGCGACCCATGCGACCCATATGCCCCATGCGACCGTGTCCGACATATTGATCAACTCCGGCCAGTTCGGCTTTTTCCTGCTTGGTCATGCGTAGATCAAAGAGCTCTCCGGTAACCTTGGCTACTGCCTGCGGATCCGGGTTATCGCTGCGCATCAAGGCCTGTTTTTCCGCTCGTTTCATCGCCATTTCTTTATGCAGCGGTTGAGTATCTTTAAAAAACTGCTTGATTTTATCCTTGGTTTCCTGGTCCAATTGCTGGGACATCTGTCCCTGCATCTGTCCCTGCATCTGCGGACAATCACCATAGCCACCATAGCCACCATGACCTCTGCCTCTGCCCCAATCCGCCGATGCTACGGTTGCCATGGTAAGTCCGGTAATAAGGGCAAGTGCGATAATTTTCTTTTTCATTTCTATTCTCCTTGTTCTGATTTTCAGATGCCGTAAATGGCTTTACATTTTGCTTTTCAGCCGAGCCGAATGTCTGTCGTGAGATGGTAGTCGGTTTGGCCTTCATCCTTTACCTTAAATATAGCAACTTTGATGCCAGATTCAGAACAACAGTTATGTTTATGATTTTATGCGTATTTATCTTGAGGCGAGAGACAAGCGAGAATGGGAAACAACCTGGACTAGGGAGAAATTACCCAGCTGGCAGGAAAAACCTAGGGAGATATTCCCCACCCTTGCACAAGGCACAACATACAAGGAGAGCGATATCAGTCCTTGATGTCACCATCCCTGGCAATATCGCGGTGAAAGACAGTCAGCTGCACCGGGAGTTTGGCGAGAAAGGCAGCAATTTTGATGGTGACGGCAACCGACCGGTGCCTGCCGCCCGTGCAGCCGATGGCGATTCGCATTGTATTTTTACCGGCGGCGCTGTTCTGTTCAACCAGGAATTGCAGCAAGGGCTCAAGGTGGCGAAAAAATGTCTGGGCCTCGGCGCTCTGCAGAACATAGTCGGCAACCTCTTTCACCTTGCCTGTCTTTGGCCTCAGCTCAAGAACCCAATAGGGATTCGGCAGAAAACGGACGTCCCAGACCAAGTTCACATCCACGGGATTACCGTATTTGAACCCAAATGAGTAGAGCACTACCCTCAATTGCTCCGCGTCACTCATTGCCGGCACCTCCATGCACCTTGCCCTGCTCTCCTCGCCCGGCATAATATACCCTCTACCCCATATACCATCGATTATCCTTTATGGTGATGCTTGGCCGCTGTCAACCAGACTGAGGATTCTGGGCACGACGATCTGGCGATTGGCCGGACGGTGATAGTTTACTGCCGGATAGCCAAGGCCAATGACACTGTATATTTCCTCGTCGGCAGCAATACCGACCCGCTTTGTGAGCGCCGTATCGCGACGCATCGCCTCGACGACAAAGCCGATCAGACAACTGCCAAGTCCCATGGCGTGGGCGGCCAGCAGAATATTCTGCGTGGCCAGCAGCGTATCTTCAGCCGGGCAGCTTGCCGCCTTTTTACCGGTAACCAGAATTGCCGCAACAGCACCATGAAACAGTCGATCGATGCCCATTTCATCCCAGTCGCGAAGCGCCTCGGCCACTGATGCATAATACCTGCGGTAATATCGACCCAAACCGTCACCGCCGATGATTCGCAGCAAAAATCGCAGCAGGGGTTTTTCCGCATGCCGGTTCAGTTTTCGATAATAATCGGCCACCATGCCGCCCAACACCAGCACATCGGCCCTGATCGGGACAATAATAAAATTCCACGACTGGCTATTCGTGCCGGAGGGGGCAGTCGTGCCTATTTTTACCAGATCTTCAAGCATTGCCATGCCGACCGCCTTGCTGCGGTATTTTCGACAGGAACGCCTGGAACGCATCAGTGCGACAAGCTCGGAGACATTGGTTGTCCCGGGAGGGACAACACCCTGCCCTTCTGCCATGGTGCGCAGCCCCAACCACACGGGGCGCTGCGGCAGATGCACCGCATTTACCGGACAGACGGCCTGACAATGGCCGCAGAGAAAACAGTCATTGAGCACAGTCACCGCCCGGCCATCCCGCAAAACGATGGCCCGGTAGGGACAAATTTCAACACAGATGCCGCAGCCGGTGCACTGTGCTGTATCAATGATTATCTGTTGCATCATTTAGGTTAACTTTGCTCCCAGAATCAACAACTTTGCAGTGGTTATTGTCTGGCAGTTGGTGTATGAACTGAATCCTGTCAGAATCTGCCGGTCATGGTCTGTTTGCCATGATATACCTTTTTTCACCATAAGCACCACAAAAGATGCCGGATTTTCTCAAAAAACTGTTCCACTACAACCGCCATCGCGAGGTTCTCAGAGTCTGCCTGCCGCTGGTTATCAGTCTGTCGGCGACAACGGTGATGGAATTTACCGACCGGGTATTTCTCGCCAACTACTCCATAGACGCCATTTCCGCGGCACTCCCGGCAGGCATCACTTCCTACCTGTTTATTGCCTTTTTCGGCGGCGTCGGCGGCTACGCCGGGGTGTTTATCGCCCAGTATACCGGCCGAGGCGACTACCGAAAGATCGGTACCGTGCTCTGGCAGGGAATATATTTCACCCTTGCTTCCGGTGGTATTCTCTGGCTGCTGGCGGTTTTTGCCACCAGACCGATTTTTGCTCTGGCCGGCCATAGCGAAGAAGTTCGCCTGCTCGAGGAAATATATTTTTCCATTCTCTGTAAAGGCTCCATCCTGCATGTGGCGATGGCGACGCTGTCCACTTTCTTTACCGGCCGAGGACTGACCAGGCCGGTCATGCTCATTACCTTTCTCGGCGTTTTCGTCAATATCCCTCTCGATTATGCGCTGATTTTCGGTCGTTGGGGCATGCCACAACTGGGCATCGAGGGTGCCGCCATCGCCACGGTAGTGGCCTGGGGCGTTAATGTACTCTTTCTGGCCGGTTTGATTTTTACCAAAAAGAACGACCATCGTTTTGGTGTCTTCTCCAGCCGGCCATTCGACCGGGAGATCTTCGTCCGCCTGATGCGTTTTGGCATTCCAGGATCCTTGCAGTTTACCATGGATATCCTGGCCTTTACCCTGTTCATTCTGCTCGTCGGCCGCATCGGCACGGCCGAACTGGCAGCAACCAATATCGTTCTGTCCATCAACGCCCTGGCATTTATGCCCTCGATGGGCGCATCCCAGGGCATGAGCGTGCTTGTCGGCCAGGCACTGGGCAAAAAAAACCCGGCCCTGGCCTCCTCCTATGTCGTCAGCGGCTGCCAGTTACTCATCGGCTACATTCTGGTCATCGACCTCATCTTTATTTTTGCCCCTGACTTTGTCCTCGCCCCGTTTATGGCCTCCGACCAGGGAACAGCCTCGCAGCAGCTGGTCTTCGGCTATGGCAAAACTCTGCTGAAGATTGTCGCCGCCTACCTTTTTTTCGATGCCCTGTACATGGTCTTCAGCGGCGCCTTGAGAGGTGCCGGCGATACCCGGTTCATGATGCTGGCCATCGGCATGGTCTCGCCGTTCTGTCTGGTTCTTCCGGTGTATATCGGCATTGAATTCTTTCAGATATCCATCACCACCGCCTGGCTCTGGGTGCTGCTCTTCATCACCGTCCTTTTCCTCCTCTCTGCCTTACGTTACCGGCACGGCATCTGGAAAAAAATGCTCGTTATCGAGGAGGTTGTCCGAAGATGAATCTCAAGTCTCAGCAGTATTGCGTTGTTCCGAGACTTTTACGGCAATTTTAAGGCGCCTGGTTAAAAAGAGGGCAAGGCAGATCATCGAGAAAAGCTGCAGCAGAAAGGCAGCCCAGCCAAAACTATGGAAGATGGCCCCCGGCAGTACGGACCCCAGGGTACCGCCGGTATAATAGAAACAAATGTACAGGCCGTTGGCGATGGCTTTATTCTGGGAGGCGAGCTTATTGACAAAACCGGACAACAGGGAATGGGCGGTAAAGAGGCCGGCACAGAAGACAAACATGGTGACAAACATCACCAGATAATTTTCGATCAGAAAAAAAAGCAGCCCCACGCCGAACACCAGGATACCTGCGCCGATGGCATCTGATTCGTTGCCGAAACGGTTGATAATCCGTCGGGTATTCAACGACACGACAATGCCCATACTGTAGCCGAGATACAAGATCCCTATACCTGTTTCGCCGAAAGCGGGGTTGATTTTTTTCAGTTCAAAGGGCAGAAAATTCATCAGCGCGGCAAAGACGAAAAAGAGACAAAAAATCGACGTGTAGAGCCAGAAAAACTCCTTTGCCCGCAGTAGGCCGACGATCTCGCTCAGCTTTGGTCTGGCATAATGCAACTTCGCGTCCCGGGCCATGTCTTTGAGCAGATAGCAATTCAGGAGCAGCAGCAGGCCGAGGATAAAAAAGAAAAAGCGCCAGCCGAACAGATCGGTGCACAGGCCGGAGAAAAAGCGTCCGAGAAAACCTCCAAGAATAGTCGCGGCAATATAGGCCGCTATGGCATGCTGCACCTTTTCTTTTGGCGAAGAATAGCTGATATAGCTCATCAGCGACGTTAAGATCGCCGGGATCATCAGACCTTGAACGGCTCGTATGGTCAGAAGAGTGAGGTAGTCCCCGGCCAGAGAAAAAAATATCTCCAAAATGCCGAGGAAAAAAAGCGCCCAGCGCACCATCACTTTTGCAGAAAAGGATTCGAGAATGTAACCGTAGAAAAGAGGGGCCACCCCGAGAGGGGCCATCATCAGAGTGGTGAACAGAATGGCCTGGAAATCCGTCAGCTGGAATTCCTGTTGAAACAGCGGCTGGATCGGCTGGGCGGCGTACAGCGAGCAGAAGGTGATAATCGTGGTAAAATAGAGATACTTATTGGCGGAATTGGTCACGGGAAGCGCCTCTGTTATGAGTCGTCACCAACAAAGGCGTCGATGTTCAGGCGACAGCAGAGAGCATTTTCTGCATGGCTGCCAGGTCAAAAGGTTTGGCAATGCCCCCGGAAAAGCCATATTCCCGACAATTGACCATAATCGGGTCGGTCGAATAACCGCTCGACACAAACACTTTCGCCTGACCATCGATAGTCAGAATTTCCGTCACGGCCTCTTTTCCGCCCATTCCACCGGGGATAGTCAGATCCATGATCACCGCCGAAAAAGGCATACCGCCATTCTGGTGTTTTTTATACTCCTCTATGGCATCGAGACCATCGACAACGTGTACAGCCTCAAAGCCGAGATACTCGAGCATCTGGCAGGCAATTTCTCCAACCATGTCTTCGTCATCCATGACCAGAATCTTTTTTTTCTTCTCTTGTGTTACCAAGGGTGATTCCTCCGACAATTTGGACATTTCTTGCCACATTTAGTGTAATGTATTAAATGAGTATGCCAGAAAGAAAAGGAAGCCGTCAAGATATTTACCAATTTCACCAAGCATAACTCCTTGATGGTGCGGCAGATAGTTTTTCTGGTGATCCCTTTCAGCGAAAAGGTATTGTTCGCAATATTTGTCCATCAACCTCTAGCATCCTGTATGTCAAAAAACGCCCAACAGTTGGTCTATAGTGATTACTGGAACGATCACCTCGTGGAAATCGAGGATAAAGGCGACCTGCGTTCTCTCTACTTCGGTGACCGCTCCCTGCAGAGCCGTATGTCGCTGTCCAAGCCGCATGCACTTATCTTATCCTACACCTGCCATATGGTCATGCCGCTGCTCACCAACCCCTCTCCCCGAAATGTCCTTGTTGTCGGCATCGGTGCCGGCTCTTTTATCCGTTTTTTTCATCACCATTGTGCCGATTGCCATATAGATGCCGTCGACTATTCACCGCAGCTCATCGAAGCAGCCAAAGACTATTTTCAACTGCCGGAAAACGAAAAGATATCTCTCTACTGCGCCGATGGTCGCAGTTTTCTGCAGGACAACACAACAAAAGAGTACGACCTGATACTAATCGATGCCTTTGACGATCAGGGCATGGCACCGACAGTCTACTCAGAGCTGTTTTTCAGCCTTTGCGCAGACTCTCTTCGCCCGGATGGCCTTATCAGCTGCAATCTTTGGAGTGACGACAGGGCACGCCTGCAGGAGATCAAAACAATTCTTGCCGACTATTTCACCAGCTGTCTCTATCTGCCCGTTCCCGATCGCGGCAATATCGTCGCCGTGGCCATGCCTTTTGCAACGCCTTGGCCACGCATCTGCTTGAAAAAAAAGGAAGTGGCCGCACTGACCAAAAAGTACGGTGTCAATTTTCGCCAGCTCATCGAAGGGGCACGACGTAACAACATGAACTTTGCAGAACGGTTGGCCGCCTGGCTGCGATAGGAGCTTAAAGCATATTCCCGCTCGGCAGACGACTTTCGGCAATTCGTGTCCGCTGATCGATAAGATCATCAATCTCCTTACGCCAGTATTCCCGTGAGCCAAAACCGTCAATGGCCCGAGTAATGCCGTCGCCTTGCACCTGATGGGCACACCAGGCCATATAATGAATAAAGCGCATCGCCCGGAGCGGCTCAATCAACCGCAATGTTCTCCGGTCAAATCGCCGAAAAGTTTCATAGCCTTCAAGAAAGAGGTCCAGTTCGACAAACGACTCATCCACCTCGCCCGGCAGGAGCATCCAGACATCCTGCACCGGCGGCCCCATGGCCATGTCATCAAAATCAATGAGATAAAACGACTCGCCTGGCCTGTGGATAATATTGGCGAAGTGGCAATCGCCATGGATACGGATGCTTTCCGTTTCGGTAAACAAGGGCTGGATATCGGTAAGAATGGCATTTGCCGCTTGCTCCAGCGGTGCTTTCATTTCCTCCGGCACACAGGGGGATTTGAGCAGATAGGCGAGTTGGTCGCGGGCCGAGCGGTGCGGAGCCATGGTTATTCTATGTTTCGCCTTAACGGTCTCGCCAACCTTGTGTACTCTACCGAGCAGACGCCCTAGCTGAAGCCACTGTTCATCGTTGAACTCGTCAACACTTCGTCCACCGCATTTAGGAAAAACACTGAACAGGACGTTATCGCTCTCGGCAAGGGTCTGGCCATTTTTGAACATAAGCGGAGCGACGACGGGTATTTCCTGGGCTACCAGATCAAGCAGAAATCTATGTTCGTCGAGGATGGCCTCTTTCGTCCAGCGGCCAGGCCGGTAAAACTTCACCACCATGCGGACCTTGTCGATGGTTTCAATCTCAAAGACCCTGTTAATATAACTGTTCAGTGTACGAAACAGATTATTACAGCGAACCCCGAGCTCTTTCTCGACAAGATTCAGGACCCGGTCCGGGCCCAATTGTTGAAAATCTTCACCCGTTTCTTCCAGCTGACTGGCCATTTTTCTTTTCCTTTATTTCGAGGCTGCATTATGCGATACCCGGATGTAGACGAAAAACCCGAGCATCAATCGCTCTAATTTCAAGACAATGTAAAATTTCCAAAATGTAATGCATACAATATGCACAGACTGGGAAAAGAACAGTCAAGCGACGAACGATTGTAAATGTAGCACGTTCATCGGCCTTCAGGAAGCGACTGCTGCGACAGGTCGGCAACTCTTCCAGGAGTAAGGCAAAAAAAAATTGGCCAGATGGTTTTCAGCGGCGAAAGGTCAATTTCCGGCGCGTGGTTGATTTTTCACCTTTGATAAACTCGCAACATCTTGTATTTTTGTTATCTTTTTGCTAACAACATCCAAAAAACACTATCCGGACCAGATGGACAATATCGAGAAGACTGCGGAGGGCAAGTCATCAATCGTCACGACCGGTGGCTACTGCAGAAGATGCGACAGGGAGCATCGCCTTGGTCCTGGCAATACTCGGCAGCTCTGCCTGGATCTTATGCGCCGGTTCGACAACCTTCAGACAATTGATATTTTTTCCTCCCAAGCGCCACCCCATGCAACACTCGGGACCGCGCCGCTCTTTGGTCCCAACCGGGGGAAGATGTTCGGGGTTTTGGAATGTCTCGGGCCGGACGGCACGACCGTCATCCTGTACGCCTTCTCCGGCCAATACCTCGGCGGCTGGCTGGTTGAAGGGTGGGCACCGCCCTTGTTTGATATCGACGCTTGCCTGTCGCTGACCGTCGAAAAAGAACAACAGATCAAGCAGCTTGGCCGAACAATCGCGCAGAGTGTGCCGCATTCAAGTGACTGGCTGGCCCAGAGAAAGGAGCGCCGCCTGCTCTCGCAAAATCTGATGCGCGAAATTCATAACCTCTACAGTCTGCGCAATTTTCGGGGAGAAACAGCCGGTCTGGCTGCAGCTTTTACCGGCAGCAAGGGTATCCCCACCGGCACCGGCGACTGCTGTGCGCCAAAACTCCTCAACTTCGCGGCCAAAAACAATCTCCGGCCACTGGGCATACATGAATTTTTCTGGGGAAGAGAAAACAGAGCGGGAGGACATCAGCACGGCGCCTTCACCTCCTCCTGCGCGGAAAAATGTCAGCCGATCCTCGGCTTTATGCTGTGTGGACTCGACGAACGGACAATGACGACTAAGTGAACAGCAAATGAATCGACTGGCGGACATGGAAATTCTCTACCACGACAGTGAGATTGTCGTCATCAATAAAACCGGGGGACTGCTCGCCGTGCCCGGACGAGGTGCGGAGAAACAGGACTGTGCCGCAGCCAGACTGCGCCGTCATTTCCCGGAGATGATCCAGCAGCCGGCAGTGCACCGGCTGGACATGTATACCTCCGGTCTGATGGTTTTCGCCATGACCGCCGCGGCCCATCGAATTCTCTCCGCTCAGTTTGCAGAACGGGCGATCGATAAAAAATATATCGCTGTTGTCTTCGGCAGCATTGCAGAAACCAGCGGGGAAATCCATCTTCCCTTTCGTCTCGACCCGAACAACCGCCCGCGACAGATATACGATCCGATTCATGGCAAAATCGGCATCACCCGGTGGCAAAGACTGGCGACAGATGAGTCTACAACCCGCATACAATTTACCCCTTTGACCGGCCGGACCCACCAGCTCCGTGTCCACGCCGCCCATCCGCGGCCGCGGGGACTGGGCGCGCCGATTGTTGGCGACAGCATCTATGGCAGCGGCAAGGATGGGGACCAGATGCTGCTCCATGCCTGCTTCCTGCGGTTTCTCCACCCCGGCACAGGTAAAACCGTCACATTTCACTCCTCTCCATCTTTCTGACGAACCTCATCTATCCAGGAACCCAGCCTCGGTTGGTTAAAAGTTTTCCGGGAGTTGAAGAAACCAGAGATCGCCCTCTACCCAGCGCCCCTTTTCTTTTCTCAATAACGTTTTCCGGTTGGCCACGACCTGCCAGCCGGTCGCCTGAGCCACTTCCTCTATATAAGCTGGCGTATGGGCAAATCTGCCGGTGTGCTGCAATTGATAGCCGCAGCCGTCCATGCTTTCCGTTGAAAAACAGCACAGGACATCCTGGCGGGCACGTTCCCTGAGCAGTGTCAAGGTTTCGGCAAGCTCGCCGACATAGGCAAAGACATCGGCGGCAAGATAGAAATCGTAGTTCTCTCTGGCAGATTTGAGAAAGTTGACGATATTGCCGACATGTAAATTTCGGTAAAGGTCTTTGGCGGCAGCAAAGGCAATCATTTTCTCCGATAAATCTATGCCGTCAAGCACGGCAATGCAATTCCTGAAGGCCTGGCCGCCAAGACCGGTGCCGCAACCAAGATCCAGTCCCTGGTCATAGTTTTTTTTCCAGGTAGAACCAGTGTCCACGACGCCTCTGATTGTCGTTGGGACACAATATTCCAACTCGACGACCAGGCTTTTTTCATAATGTGACGAATAATTATCAAACACATCCTTGACATACGAATCCGGCGAGCTGGCCGTTCCGGCACCGGTCAACGCCGCAAGCATATGTCGTGCCGCCTGATGATCCGGCTGGTATTGTAACACCTGTTGATAATAATAGACGGCGCGCTCAGTCTGGCCGCTCAGGTGGTAGACATAGGCCAGATTACTGTTCGCCGACGGATGCTCCGGCACCAGCTGCAATACCTCAAGATAGGTCTCTATGGCGTGGGCGGATTCCCCGCTATCCTTGTAACAGCCGGCAAGATTGTAGAGCGTATCAATGCTCACAGGCTCTCTCTCCAGTATCCGTTGATAGGAAAGAATCGCCCCGGGCAGGTCCCCGGTTTTTTTCTGAGTCAAGGCAAGATTAAACAGGATATCCATATCTTCCGGATTGAGATCAGCGGCCCGGGAAAAAGCACCCTGGCCGTTTTCGTAGTCCCCCTGCTCAAAGTGGACCAGGCCGAGATGAAAGTGCAACAAAGGCGCCTCGGGGAAATAATGCAGCAGACGCTGATAAGCGGCTCCGGCCGAATCGAGCAATCCGTTCTGATGGTCCTTGTTTGCTTGAACAAAAAGCTGATTCATTTCTTCATTGGACGGTTGCTTGGGCATGTTCATGATACGGCCATATTACGGGAAGAATCATGGGGATTTTCAGCTTGCCCTAAGAGGTTGTCCGAGAGAGCAAACATGGCTGTGAGGTCGTCCTCTATTCGACCGGATCAGCGAAAAATCTAAGGTAAATTGGTCGATATTGTAGTGGATTTCATCTTTTCATACAATATTTTTTGGCTACATTTTGTCAAGAGATTCAAAATCCTTCCAAACCCAACGGCAAAGCCCGCTTTGGCTTTAACCCTTCCCATCCCCCCCCACAGGGTATCTTTTGCCGGGCAGCAGCAGGCTGAGCCCCATCCCGGTCCCAGTCAGAACCGCCGCCAGCAAAAAGCTGGTGGAGAAGGTTCCGCTCTGCTCGGCCAGAAAACCGGCACAGGCCGGACCAATGATCTGGCCGATGCCAAAGAGAAAGGTGACAAATCCAAAGAGGGCCGCGGTCCGTTCGGGACCGGCATGATCGCCGACCAGCGCAGCCATGATAGGCGGGATACTCCAGACAACGAGACCAAAACAGGCTAAAGATATATAGACGGAAAACATCGGCAGCCGTGCGGCAGCGAGCAGGTAGGCGATGGTCTGGATGAGAAAGACGGCCGCCAGGGTCGCCTTGCGTCCATAGATATCAGAGAGAAAGCCAAAGAGTGGACCCGAGGCCAGACTGAGCAGTCCAACCCAGGCCCAGAGGCTGCCGGCCGCCTGTTCGGTCAGGCCGCGCTCCTGGACAAGGGCGGTAACGAAAAAGGTGACATAAATGACATAGGTGCAGCCAAAGAGAAAATAAATCGCACCGCAATGATAAAATATATTTTTGCCGGCGACCGACTGTCCCGATCGATCGTGAAGCTGCTTTTCAGCCGGCCTTGCCATCCCTGTCGCTGTAGATGCCGTCGTGCTCTCCCCCAGCTCTTCCGGTCTATTGCGAAACAGCGTAAAACTAAGAAGGGCGATGGCCCCGGCTAGACAACCAAGAACAATCCAGCTGACCCGCCAACCGGCCGCCATCTTGTTTAACACCGGAACGCCTTTGCCGGTGACCAATATCCCCAGCCCGTTGCCCATGACACATAATCCAGCCGCCCTGCCCCGGCTCCTGCCGTCGAACCACACCGACATTAGCGCCATGATCGGCACATTGGACAGAGCGCTGCCGATCCCGGTCAAAAAATAAAGCAGAAGAATGAGCAGATAGTGACTGGAAAGACCGACAAGAACCATGGAAAGAGCTACCAGAGCCAGGGCTCCGGTAATAAGCACACGTGCACCGAATCTCGCCGTCAGGACCCCGCAGAGCAAGACCGCCAGCAGGTAGCCGCAAAAGTTGACGGTGCCGATCAAGCCCATCTGGCTATAGGAAAGCGCCAGCGCCTCGCCCATCGCCGGCAGCATCATGCCGAGGGAAAACCGCCCCAGGCCAAGGCTGGCAAAAAGACCGGCAATCCCTGCCAGAACAATGATCCAACGATAGGATGCTCTGTTTTTTATTGTCACCTTTTGTTCTCCATCCGGCAGGGGGCGGCTTCAACCATCATCGCCATTTTTCTTTCCCACAGCCGAGTGAAGAAGTCAAGAAACAACTGTGCCAGCTGCAACCGTCCTACGCCTGCGCAACCACTTGTCCAGCTCGATCACCACCAGCACCGTGGCGGAAACCGCGAGAATCCGCAGCCATTCTTCTCCGGTCAACGGTACGGTGCGGAACACCCACTGCAGAGGTGGCGCATGAACAAATGCCAGCTGGGCGAGAAACGCCGCGATCATGCTGTAAAACAGAAATATATTGCTGAACATATTGATCCTGAAAATGGATTCATGTTCGGATCGGCTGTTCCAGGCCTGGAAAAACTGGAAGAACACCATGGTGGTGACCGCGATGGTACGGGCATTTTCCAGCGAACTGCCGTCATTAAGCGCCTTGGTATAGTTCCAGACGACGCCGGCTGAAATAACCAGCCCTACCAGAATGGTACGCTGCATCAGCAGATAGGAAAAAATCGATTCCCGCGGGTGGCGGGGAGGTCGATTAACAATGCCTTTTTCCCCCGGCTCAAAGGCCAGCGAGACGTCCTGCAAACCGTTGGTTATCAGGTTGATCCACAGCAACTGGGCAGGCAGATACGGGATCGGGATACCGAGAATCAAGGTGATCATGATGGAGATTATGGCGGCAACGCCGGTCGGGATGAGAAAAAAAGTCACCTTGCGCAGATTGTCGAAGACGATCCGTCCTTCACGCACGGCGCTGAAGATGCTGGCAAAATTATCGTTGGCCAGTACCATATCCGAGGCTTCCTTCGCCACATCGGTTCCGGTAATGCCCATGGCGATGCCGATGTGGGCGGCTTTCAGCGCCGGCGCGTCATTGACCCCGTCACCGGTCATGGCGACGATTTCTCCATGCCTGATCAACTGGCGGGTAATGCGCAGCTTGTGTTCCGGCGCCACTCGGGCATAAACCGATACCTCCTTTATCCTGGCAAACAGTTCATCATCGTCCATGCCCTCCAGTTCGCGACCATTCAGCACAACGTCATCCGGTTCGGTTATGCCCAGCTCAAGACCAATCGCCCGCGCGGTCACTGCATGATCGCCGGTAATCATCACCACCCGAATCCCCGCCTCTTTGCATCCGGCAATCGCCTCGATGACTTCGTCCCGGGGAGGATCGATCATCCCCTGCAAACCTGCCGGAGTCAGACCGCTCTCGGCATCACGATGCGTCAGTTCTTCCTGCTCCGCCGGTACCTCTTTCCAGGCAAAGGCGAGCACGCGCATCCCTTCGCCGGCAAAATCGTTCGCGGTCTGTAGCGTAGTCTCTGCTTGCTGCCGGTCGGCGGTAGACATCTCCACCACCCGTTCCGGCGCCCCCTTGACCAGAATCAGATTCCTGTCGCCGCTGCGGTGCAGGGTAGCCATATAACCGCGCTCTGATTCGAACGGAACCAGATCCAGCTGCGGGTAGTTCTCTTTTTCCGTTTCACACCTGAGCCCCCCTTTAAGTGCGGCAACAATCAAGGCGCCCTCAGTGGGGTCGCCATCGACCCGGAAACGACCCTCTTCCTCATAAATATCCGATTCATTACAAAGCAGGCCGATCCGCAGCAGCAGCTCAAGAGGCGGGTTCTCCCCGACGGGCACTTGGACGCCGTCTCGCTCCAGCTCGCCTTTGGGTTCATAGCCCGTGCCACTGATTTCATAGACATGTTCCCCGTCAAATAGCCGGGTGACAGTCATTTCGTTACGGGTCAGCGTGCCGGTCTTATCCGAACAGATGACAGTTGTGCTGCCGAGGGTTTCTACCGCCGGCAGTTTTCGGATGATGGCACTATCCCTAGCCATGCGGGCCACCCCCACCGCCATGGCAATAGTCACCACGATGGGTAGTCCTTCCGGTATGGTGGCGACGGCTGCGGCAACCGCCACCATGAACATCTCCTTGACACTGTTGCCAAGCAGTATGCCGATGGCAAACAACGAAATGGAAGCACCCATTACCAGCAGGCCGATTGTTTTTGAAAACTGCTCGATTTTTTCCTGGATAGGCGCCTTGACCAGACCGATGTCCCTGACTTCATCGGCGATTTCCCCCAGCACCGTGGCGGAAGCAGTGGTCGTGACCACGCCCTTGGCCCGACCGTTCACCACCGCCGTGCCCATGAAGGCCATATTAAGTTGATCGGCATGGGTCAGGTTGTCTCCTTCCAAGATCGCTGTCGTTTTCTCGACCGGAAGCGACTCACCGGTCAGCATGGCCTCATCAACACGCAATTCATTAGTATACAGCAGTCGTAGATCAGCCGGCACCCTTGTACCGGAAGCGAGCAAAACAACATCACCCGGCACCAGCTCGGCCCCGGCTATCTCCTTTTCCACCCCTTCACGGACGACCCGCGCCTTGGCCACCAAAAGCTGTTTCAGGGCCCTGACACTCTGCTCCGCCTTAAATTCCTGGATATAGCCGATGACTGCATTGAGCAGCACCACGGCCACAATCACCCCGGTGTCGATATACTCACGCAAAAGCAGGGTAACACATGCAGCTATCAATAGAATATAGATCAACGGACTGGTAAATTGGTGCAGTAGTATCACCATTCTGCTGATTTTCGCCTCGTCAACCAGCTGGTTGGGGCCATATTGCGCCAGCCTTTTGGCGGCTTCAGTCTCAGTCAGTCCCTCCTCTGAGGTGGCAAAAGATTCTTTCACCGCTTCGATGTTCACACCATACCATTGCATAAACGACCCTCCGTTGTCAGGTAATTCTCCCCCTCAAGGAACCTGCAGAAATCCATCCGGCACCAGACTTGTCGCCTGCATGACCATATTGATAGGTATGGATAGGTATGGATAGGCAGGCCATCAAAAAAATCCCCCCTGCGGTCGGCATGGAGTCCTCACACCCAAAGCCCTGATATGCAATGGTATTTGGCCCATATCAGCCCCAAGCAACGGTAGGAGGCTCGACGGACAGGAAGAGGCCATCGAGGATCTTTTTTGTGCCCACCTGAAAAGAAAGATCGTTTATTGCAAGTAGCGTCATTTTTTGCTTTCTTCCTCCAGAGCAGGAAAAATGAACTTTTCTTCGTTTGCGGCTCGGAATGCAGTGGACAGCAAGAGAGGCCTTGAGCATTCCAGGAGGGGAGAGAAGAAGCTGAGGTCGTGAAATATTCGCCCTGAAGATCAAAGCCCCTTACACAATATCAACCGATACATCCTAAAATAGCGCATTTGGCGTGGGAAGTAAATGAAGGCTGTACAATTTTTTATCGTTAGGTTTTCACACAGGAACCGGTTAGCGGGTTGTCGGCGGAAGCGGGCATGACCAATGCGCATTCTTTTTATTTTGCACACGCACAAGTCATGCCGGTCAACTGTTAAAAAAGTATTGATGCACAGAACGCATCAAATGGAAACCATCCTCATTCTTACACTGGCCAGGCGCTCAAATTGTTCCTGGGCTTCGATGCAGCGTGTTGCCACCGGTCGAGCCTCAAGCCTTTTCAAGCCGATATCTTCGCCGGTTATCTCGCAAAAGCCGTATTCACCAGAGTCTATTCTGTCCAGGGCGAGGTCAATTTCCTGGACCAATCGTCCCTGTCTCTCTCGCGTACTGAAATCGGCAAAAATTTCTGTTTGCTGGGCACTCTGGTCAAGGATATCGGCTGTCCTTGTCGCATATTCCTTGAGATCTTCAAAAAATGATTCTGATTTTGCCACCAGTTCCCTGCGCCACCCCAGAAGCTTTTCTTTAAAATATTGACGATGGTTAAAGCACATATACTCTTCATCTTCTGAGGGTCGATAGGTCGTTAATAGATTTTCTTGCATTGCCGGTCTCCTTAACAATTTTCGGATATGAGTCATACCCTATGTTGAAAGTATGTAGCCTAAACCTATGGTTGCGCTCTTTGTTAAACACAACAAAGTGGCGACAATGCATATATACCTGCCGATTGTTATGATCCTATTACGTTTTCTATATGAAATCCTTCGGTTGATTCTTTTTCTACTGTCAAAAAAGTTTCAGGGTTTGTAGATGATGACGGAATATGTACGGCCTTAAGAATAGCAGCGGATGACTGTAGTTATCTTCAGAGGTAACAGATAAAGGCTAATTTCCGTCCTGAAACACTGGACAGTCCACTCAAGCAGGACAATACAAATCATCTTTTCAATAGTTTTTCCCTCATAAACAGACCTTGAATGAAGTTGCCTAACTGATGGTATACAAATTGCTAGTAGAAACAAAACATCCTTCCTTAGGCATAATAAATTGACGATTGTAGATTCAAGATTTGCATCTGCTCTTTTATGAGGAGGACTTATGAGCCACAAGCAAGACGAAAAGGATATTGCCGGCTATAGCCGTCGGGGTTTCATGCAGTTTATCGGCGTCGGCGCCGGAATTGTCACCACTTCTCTCTTGTCGCCCCCCCTGTTTAAACAACTCCATGCGGCCCCGGGAGAGGAAACAGTGCCCCATGCGTCGATACAGCAGATCGAGCTCACCATCAACGGCAATGTCTATAACATTTTGGTCGAGCCACGTTTTTCTCTGCTCTATGTGCTGCGCGAGATTATCGGACTTGGTGGAACGAAAATGGGCTGCGACAGGGGCGAATGCGGCTCCTGCACGGTGCTGATTGACAACGTGCCCCGGTATTCCTGCATGACCCTTGCGGTTGAAGCGGAAAACATGGAGATCACCACCGTCGAAGGCTTGCTGGACGGCGAAGAACTCGGCCCGGTTCAGACCGCTTTTGCCGAGGCGGATGCCTTGCAGTGCGGCTACTGCACATCGGGACAGATTATGGCGGTTGAGGGTTTGCTGCGCAAGGTTGCGTCACCTTCTCCCGAGGACATCAGGCAAGGCTGTTCCGGAAATCTGTGCCGCTGCGGCGCCTATCAGAATATCTTCGCCGCAGCCGACAAGGCGGCCCGGCTAAAAAAAACGTAGGGGGAGCAATCCATGGCCGCCAATGATGACATTTATTATAGAGAAGGTATTCCCGTTCCTGAAACCCCGCAGACTGACAGCTCGCCCTCCTTCTGGCAAAAAACCGCGGTGGTCGGCAAGCCTCTGCCACGAGTCGATGCCTATGAGCGGGTCAGTGGTACGGCACAGTACCCTTCGGACATTCTGCTGCCGGGTATGCTTTACGCCGCAATCCTGCGTAGCCCCCATGCACATGCCAGGGTAAAAAATCTCGATGTATCCGAGGCGGAAAAAATGGCAGGTGTACGGGCCGTCCTTACTGGAGAGTCACGGGAAACAAAAGACATCAGATGGAAA
Organism: uncultured Desulfopila sp.; assembly: GCA_964412665.1. Lineage (GTDB taxonomy): Bacteria > Desulfobacterota > Desulfobulbia > Desulfobulbales > Desulfocapsaceae > Desulforhopalus_A. The sequence goes on along the minus strand of CAYPPR010000011.1, from coordinate 69,195 downwards.
TACCAGAACCGCGAGGTACCTCTTTTTGATCAGCACTGCCGTTTTGAAGGAGAGGTTGTTGCCGCCGTTGCCGCCGACACCTGGTATCAGGCGAGTGATGCCGCAAGGTCAATCCAGGTGGAGTATGAGGTCCTGCCCTTCGTCGTCGACCATGAAAAATCCCTCGACAACGGGGCAGCCAAGGTTAATAGCGGCAGCAATCTGCTCGGAGAAAAAAGCTACTCCAGGGGCGAAGTTGACAAGGGATTTGGCGAGGCTGATATCATCCTGGAGGAGATCTATCGAACCTCCGCCGAGCTGCATACACCAATGGAGCTGCACGGCTGTGTGGCCAACTGTGATCGTGATCGGTTGACCATTTGGGAGTCGAGCCAGGGAGTGTATGCCGTGCAATCACGCATCGCCGAGGCGCTTGGACTGCCGCTTTCTAAAATCCGGGTCGCCAATCATTATATGGGCGGCGGGTTTGGCAGTAAACTCCAGCCGGGGAAATATACGGTTATCTGCGCCCTGCTCGCTAAACAATGTGCCAGGCCGGTCAAAATGCTTCTTTCCAGAGAAGAAACCTTTCTCTGCGTCGGCAACAGGCCCCCAAACACCATGCAGCTGAAGGCAGGAGTAAAAAAAGACGGTACCATAACCGCCTTGGATTTTGATTGCAGTGGTCCCAGCGGCGCCTATCCGGCCGGCGGTGTTCAGCTGGTGGACTGGCTGATCCGCGATCTGTATCTCTGCGACAATGTCCGCACCACCAGCAGGGATGTCTTGATCAATGCCGGCCCGGCCCGGCCGTTTCGTGCCCCGGGTCACCCGCAGGGCTCCTGGGCGCTGGAGCAGATGATCGATTCCCTTGCCAAGAAGATCGACATGGATCCAGTCGAATTCCGACTGCGCAATATTCCGCAGAAGAGTCAGGCCAGAGAGGGCACGCCACCGTATACCACCACCGGACTGCGCCAGTGTCTGGAGAAGGGTGCAGAGGCTTTCTTGTGGCAGGATGCACTGCAGCAGGCCAGAGAGCATAACGAGCGCAATGCATACATCAAGCGGGGTGTCGGCGTGGGCGCCTGTCTCTGGATAGTGGGAGACGGTGGGCCGCCTTCCACTGTGATTGTCAAACTCTTCAAAGATGGTTCCGTCAATCTCAATATGGGCGCCAGTGACATCGGCACCGGTACCAAGACGGTGATGGCCCAGGTGGCTGCCGAAGAGCTGGGGATTCATCCTGCAAGTATCCAGATTGAACATGCCGATACGGCGACTACCCAGTTCGCTACTCCCAGCGGAGGCAGCAAGACCGTACCGACCGAAGCGCCGACGGTACGCAATGCCGCCATTTCCCTGAAACAGGAGTTGAAGGGCATGGCTGCCGAAGACCTGGGGGTCGAGGTAGAACAGCTGCGATATATCGGCGATGAAATCGTCTCAAGAGATGACAGTTCCAAAAAAATACGCATTACCGAGATCAGCGGTCTGCAGAAGCGCGGCGAGGTCATCGGCGTGGGCTATCGCGGTCCTAACCCTGCCAACAAGGTAATCAATCCTTTTGCCGCCCAATTTTGCGAACTCGAAGTCAACATCCGCACCGGTGAGGTGACGCTGCTCCGCTTTCTCGGTGCACATGACAGCGGGCGTGTTCTCAACCGAGCAACCTTCGACAATCAGGTTTACGGCGGTATTGTCATGGGCATCGGCTTCGCGCTCACCGAATTTCGTCAGCTCGATGCAAACCAGACCGGCAAACTGTGCAATAAGAACTGGCACGATTATAAGCTGCCGACTGCGCTTGATGTACCGCTGCAAACCGTCAGTGTGGCCATCGAAATCGACGACCCCGAGGCCAATAACACCGGCGCCAAGGGACTAGGTGAGCCGGTTACCATCCCCACCGCCGCAGTCATCGCCAACGCCCTGTATATGGCCACCGGTATTCGTTTTACCAAGGCCCCGGTGCTGCCTATGGACATAATCCATGAACTTTCCAAAAATAGAATGGGGTAAGCCATGCTGCCGAAATTTGCCTACATACGTCCTCTAAAGCTCGATGAAGCCATCACCCAGTTGCGCCGTGAGGGCGCTTTTGTGCATGCCGGCGGCACCGACCTGCTCGGCTGTCTTCGCGAACGAATCATAGATAGTCAGACGGTGGTGAGTATCAGCGGTCTGAAGGAGCTTAAGGGGATAAGAAAAACGAAGAATGGCGGCCTGCAGATAGGGGCGCTGACCACCATTACCGAAATCAGTGAGGACAGCATGGTACGGGAGAACTTCCCGGGGCTGTCACAGGGAGCCGCCGAAGTTGCCAGTCCGCAGCTGCGCAATCAGGGAACAATAGGCGGCAATCTCTGCCAGAAACCAAGATGCTGGTACTATCGCGGTGCATTTCCCTGTCTGCGCAAAGGTGGTGATAAATGTTTCGCCCTAGGCGGGGAAAACCAGTTCCATGCCATCTTCGGACATGATTATATCTGTGCGATCACTCACCCCTCGGATACAGCGCCGGTGCTGGTTGCCTGTGATGGCGTGGCCCATGTTGCGGGACCTACCGGCACCAGAAAAATAGCCATAGCAGACCTGCATGTTCTACCGCAAAACGATGTCGAGAAGGAAACAGTGCTCAAGCAGGGCGAGATCATTACCCACATCACCATTCCTGCTCCGGCTGCCGGTCAATATTCCTCCTACAGGAAGATTAGGGCCAGGAAATCCTGGGATTTTGCTCTGGCCGGGGTCGCACTGGTGCTTACCGCGGAAGGCGGACGGATATCCAGGGCTGCCGTGGTGCTCTCCGGGGCGGCACCGACACCGTGGCGCAGCAAAGCAGTGGAAGAAGAGCTTAAAAATAAACCACTCAATGCGAATACTATCGTCGGAGCCGCCGCTGCTGCAATTGCCGATGCCGTACCTCTGAGTAAAAACAGCTATAAAGTGGCCATGTTTCAGGGTTTGCTCGAAGAGGAACTTACCAAAGCGGGAGAAAAAATAGCCTCATGAATAAACAATCGGTAGGAACGGAAAAGGTTTTTGAGGAGCTGGTGAAAAAGCAGCAGCGCCAGGAGCCTTGCGCTCTGGTGCTGCTCGTGGAAGTGAAGGGCTCGGTGCCTGCCGGACCCGGTGCCAAGATGGTGGTTTTTGCCAATGGCGATATCGCCGGCACGGTGGGTGGCGGAACCATGGAGCAAGAAGCCATTGATGCCGCTCTGCTTGCCATGGAAAGAGGGGAAACGGCTCTCCTTCATGTTGATTTGTCGGCAGCGCCGACCTATGTGTGCGGCGGCAGGGCCACCCTCTATATTGAACCGGTATTGCCCGCCAGCCGTTTGATCATTGCCGGTGCCGGTCATGTGGGTCAGGCTCTCTGCAAGTCTGCGGCCACGGCTGGTTTCTCCGTGACAATCGTCGACGATCGTCCCGAATTCGCCAATCCCGCGCTGCTGCCCGAAGCGGCCCAGGTCATAACCAATGATTTTGAAACGCTTTTCGATCGGTTATCGGTAAGCTCTTCTACTTCTATCGTCTGTGCAACCCGCGGTCATGCCCACGACTACACGGTCATCCGCAAGGCTTTGACCACCCCGGCTGCCTATATCGGCCTGGTGGGCAGCCGCAGTAAACGCTCCTCATTACTCAAGCGACTGCAGCAGGAGGAAGGTATCAGCGAGAAGTTGCTAGCCAGGCTCTATACACCGGTTGGTCTCGATATTGGTGCCCGTTCTCCAGCCGAGATAGCGGTGAGTATTACCGCCCAACTTATTCAAAAAAGGAGCAGCCATGCTCTGCAAGACGGCCTGCATATTGCTCGCAGCTGGGGCATCACGTCGCATGGGACGGATAAAGCAGCTGCTGCCGTTGCAAAATGAGCCGGCCCTGCTCTTTTGTCTGAACCGTATTCGCACGGCTGGAATCGACGAAATAATAGTGGTGCTGGGCCATAATCGAGAAAAGATTCTGCCTTTTCTTGCCGATATGCCCGTTGCGGTTGCCGTTAACGATGCCCCTCTGAGCGAGATGGCCGATTCGGTGCAGGCCGGTCTGGCCATTTTACCCAGTGGAATTACCGGCGTTATGATCGGGCTTGCCGATCACCCCCTAGTTCTCCCTTCCAGCTACAGGCTCCTGTTCGAGCAACATGACCAACATCCACAGCAGATCCTCATGCCGACCCATGCTGGTCGAGCTGGTCATCCCACACTCTTTCCCGCAGGGATTTTTTCTCCTGGTGCGCCGATAAAGCCGATGAATCGTCTCATTGCCGAGCATCAGCACAGTGTACTGCGCCTGCCTGTCGATGACCCTGGAGTCTGCCTGGACATGGATTATTTCAGCGACTACCGGCTTCTCGCTTCCCTGGCCGCACAACAGAATGCAGATACCCCAAGGCCAAACATTTCATAAATTACGTTCTCTCTAAAAATATTTCCCCCCTCACCTGCCACGTTTTATCATATGATGAGACACTTCAACTGATTCTTTTTCAAGAGTCGAAACTCCCGACAGATCTCTCCTGACCGCAAACGGCATTGTTGCCTGGCAAGATTTACTATTATTCATGCTTCTTCGCCGCCTCGCCACCTTCCTCCGGCCTTTTTTGACCGGTAGTGGGCGGCGCGGGAGCGATGATAATAAACTCACCGCCTGGACCACTGAAGATACCGCTTTCAGGGCCTTCTTCCCGATTATTTCGCAGGTTGCCATCAGGCGTGATACCGGAGCAACCACTGCCGAACACCACAACAACAATGGCCAGGATGCACAGCAACTGACGGCCACGCTTTTGATAGCGACACATCAGAATTTCACCCGCGCCCCAATGGTGCCGACGTTGATGTCCTCGACATCGACCGAGGCGTCACGATCAAGGGAGTATTGCCGGAACTGAAAATACAGTTCGGTTCCATAATCGGCAAAACTCTGCACCACTGCCGCGCCAAAGGAGGAGCCTTCGTCGCCATCGACCGTTAAATTTTCCGAGATGCCATAATCAACGCCGAAAGATGTCTTGCCGACCGAGAAGAACGTTGTCTGCCAGCCGAGCTTGCCCCACACACCATACGGGTCATCCATTACATCGCTATCCCTGGTACCGGCAGAGAAGGTAAAGTTCAAGCCGGTATCTTCATGCAGCACGGACAGGGAGCCATCATACTGATAATCAGCACCAGCAGTATTGATATAGGCCACGGCTGCTGCCGCACCGGCCTTGAACCCGTAGCCGGAGCCGCTCCAGCGCAGGGCGGCATCCCATCGACTGTCGGTGATCAGCGAACCGGCGAGGCCGAACCCGTAAAAGGTTGGCAGGTCATAACGTAAGCGACTTTTGCGGCTCAAGCCATCGAAGCCATTAAACGCATCGGACAGGGAGATGTCTGTCAATGCATCATCAAACGAATCCCGAAAGAGCATTCCTCCGGCAATATCACCGTAACCGGCATACTGGATGACGTCCGTACCGGACAAGTCAACCTCGGCGGTACCGTCGGAGGAGGTACTGCCCTTGCCTAAATAGAGCGCACCGTAACGCTTGCTCAAAAGAAAGAGTTCAGCGACACGTTCATCGAAAAAGTCCCCTGGCTTCTGGTCTGCCTGGCTGACCTCAATGGAATAGTTCGGTGCAAAGGCGATTTCAAATTTTGATCCCAGCGTCAGATCATCATCGACCAGTGCAGTGCCGACAAAGCGGAGACGGCTATTGGAGTTGGCATTGTCGACGAAGTATACATCCGTCCCGTCTCCGTCATCAACAACATTCACGGCCCTGTTGATCTGCCCCGATACAGCAAGTTTTACCCGCTCTTGTCCCGAGGAAACGATTGGACCTTTACCGACTGTTGCCTGCACCGTCGATTTGACCTCGTCAGCAACCGCCTTCGCCTCCTGGGCCTCGGTCTGGGCTGCTGTCGCCGTCTGTTGAAATTCGTCCACCTTTTTCTGGAGCTTTTGCAATTGCTTCTGCTGATCTGCCAGCAGCTGCTGCAGTTGCTCCAGCACCTGAGCATCCACCAGCACCTGCTTTGCCTCCGCCTGGTCAACCTGACAGGCTTGAGTTACCACCAAGGCACCAAAAAACATGAGTAAAGCCGGTTTTTTCATGGTCATTCTTTTCTCCTGTTCTCCTTGCAGCCTGTTAATTAGAAAAT
>CAYPPR010000011.1:37784-63048 GCA_964412665.1 uncultured Desulfopila sp. | reverse complement strand
ATAAGCCCTCGCCTCCTGAGGCAACCCTAAAAAACGGGCCACCCCGGCCCCTATTATTTGTTAACTCAAGATTATGCTAGCCTATCAATGCTCAAAAAGCTACCTGTTCTTGTCATCCTTGGACAACCTCCTGATGCAGGGCAAATAGAGAAATATTTTCTTGATGATCGCAAAATTTCTCCGAAAGACATTCTACCCTTCGGCCTCTGGCTATCAAAAGGAATTTTTCTATTTCTCGATAATCGGATCTGCTCGATATTCCGTTACATGATCAACTCAAAATCAAGCCTTATACGGATTCTATTCTTTTCCTAATATTCGTCGCTCAAGATCATCTTCAACGGCAGCCAGCAGATTTTTCAAAATCTGCATACAAGGATGAATTTGTAAAAATGCAATACAGACATGTTTACCATCGATCAGGTAGTTGCCAAGCATTATCCCGGCCTCAACGCCCGCAGGATGAGTGGGCCGATCATCACATCACTGCAGTGGCGCCTTCTCGATGAACGAGCCTTTTTTTATTTTGCCGAAGAGTACCCGCACCTGCACGGTAGCGAATTTTTCGAGCAGGTATTCGTCTCATAGAACAACCTTAATCCAGCCTGGAGGCACATGGCGCACATTAAAAAAATCTTCATCATCGACACCAACGTTATCCTGCACGACAGCTCCTGCATTCACTGTTTTGACGAACACGACATCATCATCCCCATCCCGGTTCTTGAAGAACTGGACCAGTTCAAAAAAGGCAATCAGATCATCAACGACAATGCCCGGCAGTTCGTCAGGGATCTCGATAAAATAAGCGCTGACAAACTCTTTAACGGCGGCATTACACTTGGCGACGGCAAAGGGAAAATAGCGCTTCGTCTGGATATGGATCTCCACCCGGATCTTGTTAGAACCTTTTCCGATAGAGAAAAAAAAGATCATCGCATTATCAATATTGCTTACCATATCGCAAAAAAGCAGAAGCAACATACGGTCATCCTTGTCAGCAAGGATGTCAACCTGCGTATGAAAGCCCGCTCCGTCAAGCTGATGGCTGAAGACTACACCACCGATTACGTGCGTGATCCAGCGCACTTGTATTCCGGGTGCCGCTGTGAAGAAAACATTCCAGCAGAACTGATTGAAATACTCTATGGACAGAAAGGAGAACTTACCGCGGCAAGCTACACACCGGCATCGAAGATGCTGCCCAACGAATACCTGATTCTGCGCAACGGCAAGAAATCAGTTTTGGCAACAAATACGGCCGGGGATGTCGAAGGTGATTTTGTCATCAGGCGGGTTGCCAAGGAGACTGTTTACGGCATTATCCCTCGTAATGCCGAGCAATCTTTTGCCGTGCATGCCCTGCTCAATCCCCAAGTCAAACTGGTGACCATCTCGGGCAAGGCGGGCACCGGCAAGACCCTGCTCGCCCTTGCGGCCGCCCTGGAAACCCGATCACAATATCGCCAGATTCTGCTCACCCGGCCGGTTATTCCGCTCTCCAACAAGGATATCGGTTTTCTTCCAGGCGACATTCAATCAAAAATCAAACCGTACATGCAGCCGCTTTTCGACAATCTTGGCGTCATACGCGGTCAGTTTTCCGAGAAAAGCGAGATGTTCCAGCGATTGCAAATGATGCTCGAAGATGAAAAGCTGACCATCGAGCCACTCGCCTATATCCGCGGCAGGAGTCTCGTCAAGATGTTTATGATCGTCGATGAAGCCCAGAATCTGACGCCGCACGAGGTGAAGACCATTATCACCCGGGCCGGTGAAGGGACGAAAATTGTCTTTACCGGCGACATCAACCAGATCGACCATCCATATTTAGGCATACGCTCAAACGGGCTCAGTACACTGATTGACAAAATGCAGGGGCAAAAGATCTATGCCCATATCGACCTGCAGAAAGGTGAGCGTTCGGAACTGGCGGAACTGGCGAGTGATATTTTATAAGGCATCAGGTATGCTGCCGGACGTTCAACCGATCGACAAACTCGCGGAGAATAATCCGATACAGCTCGTTGCCGAGAATTTTATCCTCAACACCGTGTTCAAGGGAAGGGTTGTCGTTTATCTCAATGATAATGGGTTGGTCGTTGACGACTTTGATATCGACGCCGTACAACCCTTTACCCACCAGAGAGGCGGCCTTCAAGGCCAGTTTTCTTACTCGGGAAGGCACGCTGTTTATCGGCACCGTTTCAAAACCACCGGCACGGGCCCCCCCAGTCATTCTGTGCTGAATGATCTGCCAATGGCCCCGGGCCATGAAATATTTACACCCATAAATAAGCTCGCCGCCGATTATACCGATCCGCCAGTCGAACTCGGTCGGCACATATTCCTGGACAAGCAGGACCGAAGAACGTTGAAACAGTTCGTTAATGGCCTGTTCGTACTGTTGCGGCGAACTCACCTTGAAAATGCCGACGGAGAAAGAACCGTCAGGTATCTTGACGACCATGGTGGCACCGAGGGTCTCGCTCAGTTCGACAAAATCTGTCGGCTTCGTCCTGAAGATTAAGTGCGACCGGGGACAGGGTATCTGCTCCCGGTCAAGAAGTTCTTTCAGGTAGACTTTATTCGTGCAGCGGATAATGGAGGAGGGGTCATCGATCACCACCATGTCGGCCAGATGCGCTTTTTGCGCCAGCTGATAGGTGATGTGATTAACCGCTGTTGTCTGGCGGATGAACAAGGCATCGAACTCCATTAGCCGGGCGGAATCATCGGCGGTGATCAGCTCCGCGTTTATATGCATCTTTTTTGCTTCGGAGAGAAAAAGATTCAATGCGGAATTGTTACTTGGCGGCAACTTATCCGTTGGATCGTGGAGAATGGCCAGGTCGTATCGGCTTGGTTTTTTATTGCGCGGATTTCGCCATATTTTTTTACTGAACCGATCGATGGCGTTGGCAAAAAGTGTCTGCTGTGCTTCATTGAGTTCCCCAAGAACCATCGTCCTGAAACGATCGATCCGGCTGAAATCGGCATCGGTGAAGGTAACCTTCAACATCGGAAAAGGAAACTGATCGAAGATGAATTTGGCCAGTCTTTTCAGTGACGGGTCCTCACAATCGCCAAAGTAAATTTCCAGAGTGCGCGGATTGCCGCTTTCAATCGGATTACTGCAATGCCAGGACTGACAGGTCTTCTTGACCAATCCCTGCAGCTTCAGCGTTTTATTGCAATCGAGCCCATTAATCGCGTCGACGTAAGGAATCACCTTATGTTTTCTCGCCTGAGCCAGCAGGGAACAGTAATATCCCTCCGAGTTGTAGCTGAGATCACCGCACAGGTTGATAACCAGAAGATTCTCCCTGCTCAACTTTTCGTTGTGCAGATAGTCACTCGCGGTAATGATACTGTCGGTGTCATAGTATGGTTTCCAATCGGAAAGACTATCGAGAATTATCAGTGTGGTATTCACTTGGACCTCATGTCGAGCTGTAAATGCATCCCGAATGCCGGGTTCAAATTGTCTTTGGCTGTACCTTCATGAAGGTGTTTTCAGGCCAGTAGACGTAAAAACATATTCAACTGTAATGTTATGACAGAAGAGGCAACAGACAATCTGCCACGCAAAGAAAAATGCACCCTTTCCTTTATGGAAATAATTCTCTATTGGCAAGGAATTTTTTCAATTCAGCCAACTATCAGAATCATGCGTTTTATTTGTAAAACCATACCTGAACAATTCACTCATTTCTTGGAAAAGCCCGAGTGCAACATACCAAACACTTACGGTAATTTAACCTGAACATAATATACATTTTTTAAGGTGCACCTGTTTTTACAAATCCAGCGGTGTTGCTGCAATGAGGTTTTTAAAAAACAGCCCCATGGTCGGAAATTTCCACTATCCAAACAAGGTGCCTACCCATGCAAAAAGAAAATACTATGTCAATGACCAAGAAAAGAACCGGATTGCTGACCGTGGGAATAAAAATACTTGTTGGGGTTGCCCTGGCCTCCAATGTCTTCATTGGTGCACTTCTTTACGTCAATCTGCAATCAAGTGACACTGTCGCGCAAAAGGTCAACGAGGTACTCGCTCTACGGCAAGAGCTCAGTGCCAATCTTCGCGCTGCGATCGTCTTACTGCAGGAGGAATTCCTCGCCTTGCCGGATTTTTTTCGCCTCGATCCGCGGGCTGATATAACCGCCCGGGTTGAACAAGAATTTCTAATTACCGATCGGCAGGTACTCGAGGGCCGTGAGACGTATAAAAACCTGTTTAATCGAAAGGAACGAAGGGATATATCCAATAACCAGTTCGTCGTTCAAATCGAAAATGGCACGCTCACCCTGTCAAGCGGTCTTTTTGATCAACAGGGTACGTTCACGGAATCGGTTGAGCGTTTAAAGCTGGCCAGCGATAAACTGGATGAGGACGCCGTCAGGCTCCGGTCGATTCTCGCAAATGTATTGGCATATACCGATACCAATGAGGCAATGACCACCAGAATCAAGGCATTCGGCAATAAAATTGCCGATGCCGCCCTGGAGGCGGAAAATACCAGAAACGAGATTCTGCAGCATGTGGAAGAAATCAGCAACATGGAGCAAGAGCTGCTGTTGATTCGACAAGATCAGCGAAAATTCACTCTTCTCATGGCGGGACTCGCGGTCCTGGCCAATATGATTGTCCTGTACATCCTGGTACGATTCATCGTCGAACGACCGCTGCATCGGCTCACCCATATTATTGATGCAATCCGCTCAGGCAAATCACCGGAAATTCCCTACCAGGGAAGAAAAGACCAGATCGGCGTTCTCTCCGGAGCCATCAGCCATTTCCGCGAGGCCCTGGTGAAAATCAAAATTGAGAATGAACGAAAAGCCAAAGAGAAGGTGATCATCGAGGAGATGTTTGCCACTATTACTACCGTGGTCAACAGTATGGAGCGCCGGGCAAAGGAGCTGGTACACACCGCTGATTCTCTGCAGAAGTTGTCGATTGCCACGGAAGCGCTCTCTGAAAATGTCACCCAACGAGCCGGCGACACAGCGGAGCACACGAATAATGTATGTGAATCGACTGTAAAGCTGCGGACGGCCTTTCAAGAAATCAATATGCAGATTCAGGACCAGAACAGTATTGTTGCCACCATTCTGGAGAGCAACAGCCGGTCAAAAAACTACAACGATGAGCTGGATGCATCGATCAATGCGATCACCAGTATAGTCGCCACAGTCGAAGAAATTACCAGCCAGACCAAGCTGCTGGCACTCAATGCCACCATTGAGGCGGCCAGAGCCGGCAGTGCAGGCAAAGGTTTTGGCGTCGTTGCCGGTGAGATGAAGGCTCTTTCGTACAAAACAGCGCAGGCAACCGACGATGCCATGCAGAAGGTGGCGGCTATTCAGGAGGCCAGTGCAGTCTTATTCAAAAATCTCGATGAAATCGATCAACGCATGCAGACCCTCAATGAACGTAACGGCACTATAACCCGAGCCGTCGCCAGTCAGCAGCTGGTAACCGACAATATCGCACATCTTGCCGGTCGTACTTCCGAGAACACCCTCAACGTCTCAAGCAGTATCACCGAGGTGAGCACCGCTGCCGGTAGCACCCGCAATCTTGCCGGTCAAGTGCATGCATTTTCTAATGAATTATCAAATCAGCTGACCAATCTTCTGCAAGATACCACGTCCAGACTCGAGCAACTCATTGATTTCGGTCACCATGCAGCACTACATAGCATGGAACCCGAGCCCAAAGAAACCACTGCCAAGGAAACTCTGCGGCTTATCGCTGCTCGACCGGCACAGGGCAAAAGCTCAGTTGTGCAACTCGCCGCGACAGGTACCTGAGGGGAAAGCATGCACACCGGGCAAGAAAAAGAATTTTAGGGCGTGGTCCCGGTGGCAAAGAGCTGCAGAAATTTTTTCGGAATCTCCGTCTCGAAACGACACGGCTTGCCGGTTTTTGGATGGGTGAAGGCAAGCACCTGGGCGTGCAGGCCCATGCGACGGATAGGACTCTGGGTCGAGCCGTATTTACTGTCGCCGATGATCGGGTGTTTAATATCCTGCATATGCACCCGGATTTGATGTTTTCGCCCCGTCTCCAGATTAATCTGTAAGAGAGAAAAGGTCTTGTTTGCTTTGATCTTCTTATAATGCGTAACGGCTTTCTGACCATGCTCCGGGTTTTGCGACGAGTAGACAATAAAAGCCTTACTCTCATACAGCCAGGAGACGATGGTCCCCTCGTCCTGCTGCACCTCACCTTCAACAACCCCGACATAGGTTCGCTGGTCGATGGTTGTCGTCCAGGTCTCCTGGATCTGTTTTTTGATTGTTTCATTTCTGGCAAACATCAACAGCCCAGAGGTCTCGCGGTCAAGCCGATGAATGATAAAAATTTTATTGTCCGGATTCTCCGCCTTGACATAATTGCTCAACATGGCATACGCCGTCTTACGTTTTTCCTTGTCGGTGGCAATCGTCAACAGACCGGAGGGTTTATTGATGATAATCAGTTCCTGATCCTCGTAGACGATATTCAGTCCCTTGGGCTTCTGTCGCAGAGGTGCTCGATCCCACCGTACTTCCACTCGCTGCCCCGGCTGGAGCGGGTGATCAAACTGCCTGATCGGTGCGCCATCGACCAAAACCTGCCCATCTCGTAACACGACCTTCAGGATATTCCGGCTTTTATGCGGCAAAAAAGCCAGAAGGCCAGCAAGAAGTGTACCTTCTTTTTCGACTTTGAAGACGTCGGTTTTTATTTTTTTCTTGCTGGAAATGGTGCTTGGCCGGGTATTCTTCATCTGTTTCACTTTATAAATAATTGTTCCTCTTGCATCAAAGCTGATGACTGGCTGCTCTATCGACAACCTACCTTTTTTCGCGGCTGAAGTCGCTAATATTCCATTTGGGGGGTGATAACCTATTCTATTTATACGGCGCATATGCTGACAAAGTGTCTTCCCTTCGTAGCCAGCTCTCGCGATCCCATGCGACACATGGCATCAAGGGCGAAAAATCTCCTTGCGTCGGTTGTGCGTCTCATGGTAATTTCCAACTTTTTTCCTTCCCGACGATTATGATACATTTAACAAATATCCATATGCAGCACGGTTCCCAGGTGCTCTTCCAAAACGCCAGCCTGCAGATCCTCCCCGGTAGCAAAACAGGCCTGGTTGGTCCGAATGGTACCGGCAAAACTACCATTTTTCGTTTAATTACCGGCGAAGAAGAAGCCGACAAAGGCGATATTTCCTGCTCGAAAAAAACCGTTATCGGTTATTTCTCCCAGGATGTCGGCGAAATGGCCGGTCGTTCCGTCATCACCGAGGTGATGTCTGCGGCCGGAGACATTGTCCGGCTTGGTGAGAAAATAACGGCGATGGAAGCGCAAATGGGCGAGCCGATGACCGATGCAGCCATGACCACTCTCCTGGAACGCTACGGCGAGTGCGTGGAAATCTTCGAACAGCGCGGCGGCTACGACCTGGAACCGCGAGCCCAGGCCATTCTCACCGGTCTCGGTATTTCACCCCATGACTTCAACAGTCCCGTCGAGATTTTCAGCGGCGGCTGGAAGATGCGCATTGCCCTGGCGAAAATTCTCACCATCAACCCCGATGTTTTGCTGCTCGATGAACCAACCAACCATCTGGATATCGAATCGATTCTCTGGCTGGAGGAATGGCTGCGCAATGAGTATAAAGGCGCCCTGCTCATGACCTGTCACGACCGGGAATTCATGAATAAAATCGTCTCGCGCATTATTGAGGTGGCCAACGGCTGCACGACGACCTACAGCGGCAATTTTGATTTTTACCTGCAGGAGCGTGAAGTGCGGCGACAGCAGCTCGAAGCGAGTTATCGCCGCCAGCAGGAGATGCTCGCCAAAGAAGAGGAGTTCATCGCCCGGTTTGCCGCCCGTGCCTCCCATGCCTCGCAAGTACAGTCCCGTATCAAAAAGATTGAAAAAATTGAACGCATCGTCCTGCCGGCCGAGCAAAGAACCATCAAATTTGACTTTCCTTCCCCGCCGCGCAGCGGTGACGATGTCCTGCATCTCGACAACCTCGGCAAAACCTATGCATCTCATGATGGCAGAGAGATCCCTGTGTTTAGCGGACTCTCCGGCACCATCCGGCGGCTGGAAAAAATCGCCGTAGTCGGCGTCAACGGTGCCGGCAAATCCACCCTTCTCAAAAGTATCACCGGCAACACCGAACCTACCAAGGGCGAAGCAACCCTTGGTGCCGGCGTGAGCATAGGCTACTTCAGCCAGCATGCCATGGATCTTCTCAAACCGGAGCAAACCGTCTTTACTGCGGTGCAGGAAGCTCTGCCGCTGGAAAATATCGGCACGATCCGTAATCTTTGTGCCGCTTTTCTCTTCCTGGGGGATGATGTGGACAAACGCATCGCCAATCTCTCCGGCGGCGAAAAAAGTCGGGTCATCCTTGCCACCTTGCTTGGTCAACCCCTGAACTTTCTCGTCCTTGATGAACCAACCAATCACCTCGATATCCAGTCCCGGGACGTATTACTCACTGCCCTGCAAAAATTTGCCGGAACCGTCATCCTGGTCAGCCATGACCGCCATTTCCTCCGTTCGCTGGTGACCCGGGTTTTTGAAATCGACCATGGCTGCCTGCAGACTTACGAAGGCGACTATGACTATTATCTCCGTGAAACGGCCAGGAGACAGACGGAAGGTCTTAATTAAAGACCGTTTTTACAAAGGCAACACCCGTACGAAAGGTTGAGGTAAAGCCAACGTTCATTACTTTGAAAAACCGCATATCCCCCAAGAGGTCCGGGCTGTCGTGCTTGCTGGCACCAGCGTTATTTGCTTGTATTCGTATAACATCTATTGTATAGCCTGAGTACACGTCCTCATGTAAATCCGATCACGCATAGTGTTTCTCGCCAGTCGTCTTGCAGCTTCCCTGCATTGTAGTTGTCGATAAAGATTCTTGCCGATCATAGTCCCCAGGGAGCAGCAGCTTGAAACTCTTTATAGGCAATTTGCCTTATGATGTAACCGAACCCGAAGTTCTCCAGCTTTTCAGCGATTTTGGCGAAGTTGTTAATACAAATCTCGTTATAGATCATTTTTCCGGCCGCCCAAAAGGGTTTGCCTTTGTTGAGATGTCGACAAGGTCGGAAGGACATCGAGCAATGGAAACGCTGAATAAACAAGATTACAAAAATCGTCAACTCGTCTGTAACGAGGCGCAACCCCAGAAAAAAGGGAAAAAGCGCAGATAAAGATCAGCAGCCTCTCTTTTAGCGACTAGATTCACCCAAAAGAGCAGAGAGTGCGTTGATAATAAAAACATACAAGTTGCGCGTTTTGGCAAAGCTGGATACGGTCATCCCGCAGCCAAAAACTTTCGCCTGTAGAAGAAGACCATACAGGCAATAAATTCAGCCGGCAATAAGGCTGATGCCTGAGTCAGCAAACAGCCACTCAGGCAATCGAAAAAAGGGGCCATAATGGACCCCATTACACAGGAGTAGTAGCAATGGCAGAAGGAACAGTAAAGTGGTTTAATGATGCAAAAGGCTTTGGCTTTATCGAACAAGATGGAGGCCAGGATGTATTTGTCCATCATTCCGCTATTAACGCAGACGGATTCAAATCTCTCTCCGAAGGCGAGCGCGTCAGCTTTGAAGTTGTAGACGGTCAGAAAGGTCCTGCTGCACAAAATGTAGTGAAGATCTGAAAATAAAAAGATCAGCCGCAACAGGGTATTGTTCCGGCTGATCTTTTCTCTTCTCCGCAGTTCTCTTTATCTTAAAGATTATTTCCTTGTTTTTTATAAGAAAACATCTGTCCCAAGGTATTTATCTCGGCTCATTCCTTTTTAACCGGTTGTTCTCTGTAAAAAACTCCTCGAGAAGACTGGAACAGGCATACCACAGCAGAGGTATCATGTTGCACGACCTCTCTTTTTCCCTGCCGGAGCTCAAGTCATAATCAGAAAATGATTTGATTAAGTTAGTCGGATGGAATAGGATTTTTTGAGGAAAAAAAAACAAGACCGATATACATAATCCACCATCCTTCATAGCTGTTTTTTTACCAGAAAATATTCTGTAAAGCACTTACCCCAGCAAACCACGGAGACTAAAACGAGTACCCCCTTGTGGGGAGTTAGAGTAAAATCTCATGCAAAACAACCAGCAGACGGAAACATTTATTGCTTCACGAGATTTTTTGCAGATCATTGCAGCGGCATGCAGAAGCTATAAAAAAGCGTCAACTCCCGAGGAGTTTCTTGCTTTTCTCCGGGATCATATTTTTTCTCACCTCGGCAATGTCTCTGTCGAGATCTATTTTCAGGATGGGTGCATAGATTCATATTTTCCGTATGTCTCTCCACCTGCTCCCGACAGACGAAATGTCACTCCCGGTGTACCGACTCTTCTGCCGGCCGCAGAGCCGATTTTTGCAGATCTTTTTGCGCAGCACACCAGCTTACTTTTCAACAAGAATTCTGTCAGCCCGTCGTTTTTGTCGACTACCGGCAATCAAATCCATGCTATCTTTCCAATTGTTCAGGAAGAGGAGACGACGGCACTTCTCTATATCGGCTGCCGCACGGAACCCTTATTTCCAGATGAATACCTGCAGGGTTTGCAAACAATAACCGCGATGATTGGTTCATGGCTGAAGACTACCGATATCATTGCTGATCTCAAAAGCAGAATGGCATCTATCGAGTATTCGGAGCAACTGCGTCAAGCACTCTATGAGATAAATGAACAGGCTCACCTGGCATCAAAAGCAGAGGACCTCTTCTCGTCATTGCACCATATCGTCGGTCGGTTCATCAATGCTCGAAATTTTTTCATTGCTCTTTGTGAAGAACGAAGCGGTGACCACTATATAAAATTTGTGTATTATTTCGATGAACTCGATTCTCACCTGCAGGGAAAAGAGATCAAAATTGATCCGAATAAAAACCCCACAATGACCGGTTTTCTTATTCAGAACCGCAAACCTCTTCTGCTCGGACCTGATAATTTTGATCAGGTTTGCCGAGAAAACAACATAGAATACCTAGGATCAAAAGCATATTCATTGATCGGAGTACCATTTTATCTGGACCATCTGTCCGGCGTGGTTCTGGTGCAGAGTTACCGCGAGGTTGTCTACACCGAAAAGGACAAAGATCTCCTTACTTATGTGGCTCAACACATCGGCGACGCCCTGGGAAGAAAAAAGACCATGGATGATATGCGTAATGTGAATGAAGTTTTCTCTCTCTTCATGCGCTACTCTCCCGTTCATGTCTATATAAAGGAAGTAACCGAGTCCCAAAGTCGAATTCTACAAGTCAGTGATAATTACACAAGAAGTATCGGTATTTCAGATTCCGAAATGATCGGAAAGAGTATGACCGACTTGTTCCCCGCGGATTTCGCCGCGAAGATAATCGCTGACGACTGGCAGGTTGTCTCCAGTGGCGTGCCCCTGCAGCTGGAAGAACACCTGGCAGGCCGGACCTACACCAGCATAAAATTCCCCATCTTTCAGGGAGGTAAAATCCTGCTGGCAGGCTATACCATTGATATTACCGAGCGAAAGCAGATGGAAGACGCCCTGCGTGAAAGCGAACGTCGCTATCGAATTATCTTCGAAAAATCCCCCCTGGGGGTGATCAGCTTCGATGCCGAAGGAACCGCGGTTGACTTCAATGATAAATTTATCGAGATCATGGGCTCGACCAGAGAAAAGCTCTTCGGATTCAACACCGCTCGGCAGA
Source organism: uncultured Desulfopila sp. (assembly GCA_964412665.1). Classification (GTDB taxonomy): domain Bacteria; phylum Desulfobacterota; class Desulfobulbia; order Desulfobulbales; family Desulfocapsaceae; genus Desulforhopalus_A. The sequence continues at coordinate 51,298 of CAYPPR010000011.1, read as the reverse complement.
GTACTCCGAAGATGCAGGAAACGATCAAAAAAGCCCTGGCCGGTGAAATGGCCTTCTATGAAGACGTTTACACCTCAATAACCGGAGGCAAGACAACTTTTCTACGCGGCATATTCAGCCCGGTTTTCCCTGGTCAGTCCCCCACGGAAGTCATTGCCACTATCGAAGATATTAGCGCGCACAAGGAGCACGAAAAAGAACAGCACAAAATAGAAAAATTGGAGTCACTTGGCGTTCTTGCCGGCGGTATTGCCCATGATTTCAATAATATTCTCACCGGCATCATGGCGAACATCTCTTTTGCCCGGATCTTCCTCGACCCCGGTCATAAATCAGAAAAATTTTTGACGGAAGCCGAAAGGGCCTCAAAGCGCGCCGCCGAACTTGCCCAGCAGCTCCTGACCTTCTCCAGGGGCGGCGAACCAAACAAAAAAGTAGTCTCCATGCAGCATCTCGTCCAGGAAGCCGTTTCATTAATGCTGCGAGGGTGTAACGTCAGGGCGATTATTGATATACCCGATGCAGTGCATGCCGTAAAAGCGGACGAGGGCCAGATCAGTCAGGTGTTGAACAACATCATTATCAATGCGACCCAGGCAATGCCGGGAGGCGGCAATCTCTATATTATTGCGCAAAACGTCTCCCTCTTTGAAGGGAATCCCCATGGCCTGGCCAGTGGCAACTATGTTCAAGTAATTCTCAAAGATGAAGGCTGCGGCATTTCCCAGGAAATCCAGGAAAAGATATTTGATCCGTACTTTACAACCAAGATTGCCGGTACCGGACTAGGTCTGGCTTCTGCATACTCGATAATTTTTAAACATCATGGACATATTACTGTCGACTCTCATGTCGGGAAAGGAACCGCTTTTACCTTGTACCTACCGGCAATCGGTAGATCTTATGATGAGCATCTGATTACCGCTACCCAAAAAAGCAGGCCCCACCAGGGAGGAACGATACTGGTAATGGATGATGAAGAAATCATACGAGATATAGCCACGACCATGCTCACCCACCTTGGGTACACGGTTACAACCTGCGCCAGAGGCGAAGAAAGTATTGAAATCTACCGAGAAGCCCTGGCAGCAGCAACACCTTTTCGCGCGGTTATTGTCGACTTGACCATTCCCGGCGGACTTGGTGGAATGGAGACGGCAGAGCAGATACTCGCCATTGCACCGACTGTTTGCCTTATTGTCTCAAGCGGCTACTCGAATGATCCGATCATGGTCGATTACCGCAAGTACGGCTTCAGTGCAGCCATCGCCAAATCATACACCATCAGCGACTTCGAACAGGCGATGAGATCGCTGCCGCGCAACTGATTGTCGGGCGGTTTTACGCAAGGGGCCTGCCCCTCCGAAGAGATTGCGGTCTTGATAAAAAAAGGGCTTTTTCCAAGGGATACCCCTGAAAAAAGCCCTCTTTGTGACACCCAGCTGTTTTAATTCCAGATAACCTGGTTGTCGAGGAAGTCCTGCCTTTCTTTCTCGCTCAGATGACCAAGTTCCTCCTTGGCCTCCTTCTGACGATTCAAGGCACAGACATACTTCTTTCCATCCTTTACTTTCACCAGTATATATGCTTCGTATGTGCCTCTCATAATCTACTCCTTTTAGTTATACCTCCTAGCCAAAATACTTCTAAATGACGTTCTATAATTACTATATGTCACTCTGCAGCGAAGAACCAGTTTTAAGAATTGTATTCGACCGATTTTTACCACGAACCGTCCATCCGAAAAGCAAAAAGACTGAATATGATATAAATTGTAACCACTAAAGAAGAAGAATAAATGACAGCGAAAAAAATGAGAGCAAGGTGGAGAGAACAATTGCCGATGAGGCCAGCTGCGTGTCACTGTTCATCTGCGAAGAGAGCACATAAATTGCCGTTGATGCCGGTAAGGCAAAGAAGATCAGGCCCACCTTGAAAGGAATGCCGCTCACATTAAAGATGTAGAAAAAGAACCAGCCGATACCCGGCAGTACCAGAAGTTTTAAAGCTGCCGAAAGAAATGACAGCCCCAGATTGCCCCGAACCCCGGCAAAGGTCAGGCTGCCGCCGATGGAAATAAGCGCCAGAGGGAGCGCGACCATCGAAATCAGGCTCAAGGAATTATTGATAAAAACCGGAAACCAGCCGACCAGACCGGAATAGGCAAGCCCGGCCAGGCAACCGAGTATCAGCGGATTGGCGACAAGAGCTCTGCCGGCTATTGCGCAACGCTTGGCGAAATCCACCTCCCGTCCGGAAAACCAGATTAATGTTGTGACGGCAAAGACATTAATAAGAGGAATTGCAAAACCGATAAGGATGCCGAAATATTTCATCCCTTCGGTACCAAGGCTATTGAGGATGACCGCCACTCCTATATAGGTATTGAAGCGATAACAACTCTGGGAAAATGACCCGGCTTGATAGGCGGTTATCTGAAACAGTTTAATAACCAGGGTACTGAGGACAAACATGGTCAGCAGGGCGCATAGGGCGGCGAAACAAAAATTCCAATCGATACCATCATCAAAAGAGGCACCACCGATTTTCCAGAACAGCATGACCGGAAAAAAGAAATAGTAGATCAGTCGATCGGCGGTTCGCAAAAAAACAGCATCGGTGAGACCCTGCCTTTTTAGGGCCCAGCCCAAAAGCAGCAGCACGAAGATGGGAAATAATGAGTTGAGGAGAATCACACAAGGCTCCATATATATACATAAGATTCAACCACCATACCCACTTACCTCTTTTGCAACAACTTGACAATTGCTTCTTTCAGGCGATGCTGCCCGCCGGTGAGAAATAAAAATCTTGCGTTTTTTATCGACCACTTTACTATGGTTGACTATGAGTGATAAAGAACCCCAAAATGACATGACCACCCCGAACGATCTGGTGGAGCGACTGCAAGTACTTGAGGAAAATTTTCTCTATCAGGAGAAAATGATCGATGCCTTAAACGAAGTGATAATTGAGCAGCAAACCCAGCTCAACTCGCTTCACGACGACATCAGCCGCCTCCAGGCGATACTGAGCACAATGCAGGACCACCCAGACAATGCGGAAGATCCACCACCTCCCCACTACTAAGACAAAAAGGAACAGACAGTTGGCACAAAGAACCGTAATTTATAAAGGATACCATGGCTCAATCAAGGTGAACACCAAAGACTATTCCCTCTTTGGCACAATTCTGTTCATCGATGAAGAAATCAGCTATAGCGGCCGAAGTTTTGCCGAACTGGAAGAAGATTTCCATAAAGCAGTTGACGCGCACAGACAACTCTGTCGGGATAAAGGCGAAGAACCGCCTTTTTCTTAAATAATCACATACGCTCCAGGGAGCAATAGTGGACATCTATTACGTAAACGGTGCATTTGTCGAGGAAGACCAGGCGAAAATATCCGTCAACGACCTGTCGGTAATACGCGGTTTTGGCGTCTTTGATTTTTTGCGCACCTACAATGGCGTTCCCTTTCATCTTGATGACCACCTGCATCGCCTTGAACGTTCAGCGCGCCTCATCGGCCTGAGCCTACCGCATCCTTTAGCAAAAATCCGTGAAATTACTCTGGAGACACTCAGACGCAACAGCCATACGGAGAGCAATATCCGCCTGGTTGTTACCGGTGGCCTAAGCAGTGACGGCATCACCCCGGGCGACTCGCCTCAGCTTTTGATCATGATCACCCCCGTAAAAGAGATGCCGCCGCAGTGGTACTCGGAGGGGGCGAAAATCATCACCTGCCATGTCGAACGTTTTATGCCTGGGGCAAAAAGTATCAACTATATCCCGGCCATCCTCTGTCAAAGAGAAGCCCGACAGCAACAGGCCATTGAAGCGATATATGTCGACAGAAACGGCTATATGCTCGAGGGAACGACGTCAAATGTTTTCGCCTTTATCGGCGATACCCTGGTGACACCGCCATGCAACCGGGTGCTGCCCGGCATTACCCGGCAGGTGGTTATCAGGCTTGCGGAAAAAGAATTTACCCTGGTTGAGCGTGACCTGCACAAAGATGAAGTCCGGCTTATCGACGAGGCTTTTCTTGCCTCAACGGTACGGGAAGTTGCCCCCATCACGGCTATTGATTCCGTCAAGATCGGCGACGGCACCCCTGGCCTCCGGAGCCGGAAAATAATGGACCTGTTCAGGGATTACAGCCGCTCTTATCAAGGCTGAGCCAATTGACTGAGCCAATTCTTTCCAGCAGCACAACAATACATCAGAGAGGCCGTAATCTCGCATAGGCGGCGAGCAGGATCATTTCCCCCTGCTCGTCGAACAAGACCGTAAGTCGTCCCTGCTTTCTGTCTTTTACAGCAAGAACCGTACCGCCCCCGAATATTCCGTGCCAGACCCGCAAGCCTTCGGCAATCTCGTGGATCTCCAGAATCTCTCCGCCGGGATTCTCGCCTTTTTTCTCCTCCTTTTCCTCTTTCTTCGCCTTTACCCCTTCGACGAGGCGTATTTCCGCATGAACAGCTTGAAGATACTGTCTGGCGATGGTTGTATCGTCGGCGGTTATTGTTCGATCCACGTCACCGGTCGCCAGCATTTCTCCGAGACACACCGACAGGCCGGGATTCGCCTCATAAAGAAAGCGACTGGCCCGCACCATCTCCTGGGGGATTTTACCGCAGCATTTTGCCATGCAGCGTTTGAGCTCTGCATCGACCGGATGAATACAGACGACCTGCTCGATGGCTCTGGTCATCGCCACATAAAAGAGCCGACGCTCATCTTCCAGATCATCCACCCCGCTCTCTCTATCCCGGTAAAACGGAAAAGCCCCTTCCTCAAGGCCCGGCAGAATAACCAGCGGCCATTCCAGTCCCTTGGCCCGGTGGACCGAGGTCAACAGCAAGGTCTCTGCCGCCGGGGCGTCTCCGGCATTCTGAAATTCGCTGATTTTTGCCAGCAATTGCCGGACTGACAGTTTTTGCGCGGCGGCAAAATCGATAAAGGCCTGGCAGGTCTTCACCCGGTTTTCGGCGGTAGCCGATCTTGCCGAGAAGTTATGATAAAAATCATAGAGTTTGAGCTTTTCAACAATCTGTTTGAGCAGGACATCTGCACGTCCGGAAGACGAACAGTTGGTAAGCCAGCGCCAGTTGCCCGCCGTTTCTTCAACTCTCTTGCGGATAAAAGGGGGCAGATCCGAACCGTTCCAGTTGCGCAGCACAGTGACCGCCGAGTCGGGATTTTCGGCAATACTCTGTACCAACAGAACCATATCATCCCGTTTTATACCGAGATGCGGCTGGGAGAGCATGGCCGTGAGCATCTTTTCCAGGCTTTCCTGCCCCTCATCAGCCATGCTGCCGACAACCAGTTTTAAATAGCCGGTCAGCGCCAGGACCTCGGCACAATCAAATACCTGGGCGTTGCCCTCGAGGCGGTAAGGAATTCCTGCCTCGAGGAGCGCCAGCTCCACCGGCACACTCTGGGCAAAGAGTCTGACCAGCACCACGGCCTCCTGCAGCGAACGTCCACGCTCGCGCCAGGCCGAGAGAACGGATAGGACCGGATGTTTTTTTTGCTCTTCAAGGCAGGTGATGACGGTTTTTTCGTTTGTCTGGTGCGAGATACAGAGCTTTTGGTCCCGCTTTCTATTGCCCGAAATAAGATGATTTGCGGCAAGAGACAGCTGGTGACCGTAGCGAAAAGTAAAAGACAGTTGATAATTATCGGGTTGTGGAAAATCGATCTGAAACCTGGTGGTGATATATTCCGGCCTCGCCCCACGCCACTCATAGATACACTGATCGACATCGCCGACGACCATCACCTTGGCCCTGCTCCCGGCAAGGATCTTTAACAGCTGCTGCTGGACCTCGTTGATATCCTGATATTCATCGACGATAATATGTTCGACACGGTCCTTCACCCAGGCTGCCAGCTCGTCGTCGTCAAGCACGGCCATGAGGGGCTCATGAATGAGATCGGCATAGAAGCGAATTTTTCGTTCTCGTCTGACCTTTTCAAAAAGTTCATAGGCCTTGATGAAATAGCTGTAACGGCTTGAAAGATCCAGTTTTTTAAATACCTCGGCGGCTCCGGTAACCGTCGATTTTACCCGGTCGATAAAGGTCAGAAATTCCTCAATGGCGTCTCCGGCCAGCCAGCCGTCATTGTCCTGCTCCTGCCGATACACCTCATTTGCCACCTGCCGGGCCAGTTTTTCCTGGACAAATTCTTCAGTAACAAGCCGATAGCCGGGCAATGCGCCGCGCCTGGTGAAGCTGTTTACCAGACGCATGCCAAGAGAATGGAAGGTCCGCACCTCGGGCAGCTGACGGTCGGTAGAGACTATCCGCTGCTGCATGGTTTCGGCAAAAGAGTCCCTCGCTGATTTATTGAACATCAGCACCATAATCTGGTTGGCATTCACCCCCTGCTGCAACAGCCGTCCGATCCTGGCGACCATGGTCGTCGTCTTGCCGGAACCGGCCACCGCGCTGACCCGGGCATGCCCTCCGGCGTGGTTAATAATACGCAGCTGTTCGTCCGTCAGATTCATGGCTCAAAGAAGAAGATAAAAGAAGGCCGCTCCTGGTGAGCGGCCCGTTCTAGGAAATATTTCTTGGTCCCCTGCATGTTACTTTTTCTTCGACGGCAGAACATCGGTAATGGAACCATCGACAATTTCCGCGGCAAAGGCAAAGGTTTCCGCCAGGGTCGGATGGGCATGGACCGTCAGGCTGATATCCTGGGCAGTCGCTCCCATCTCGAGCGCCAGTACCGCTTCATGAATCAGCTCTCCGGCATTGACGCCGCAGATCCCCGCACCGATTATCCGCCCGGTGTTGTTATCAAAAAGCACCTTACTCACCCCGGCGGTCGCCCCGGCGCTGAGTGCTCGACCGCTGGCTCCCCAGGGGAACTTCCCTTTGGCAAAATCAATATTCTGGGCCTTGGCCTCTTTTTCGGTGAGCCCCATCCAGGCAACCTCCGGGTAGGTATAGGCTACCGAAGGAATAGTCATCGGCGTAAAGGCCGCCTTATGACCAGCAATGACCTCGGCGGCCACTTTTCCCTCATGGCTTGCCTTGTGGGCGAGCATCGGCTCTCCGACCACGTCGCCTATGGCGTAAATATGCTTTATATTGGTCTCCTGCCGCTCATTGACCGGGATAAACCCACGATTATCGATTTTGCCGCCCAGTGTGTCAAAACCCAGGCCGGAGCTGTTCGGTCTTCGACCTACCGCCACCAGCACAGCATCAAATTCACCATTTTCCGGCGCATTTTTTCCTTCCATGCTGACCTGGATCCCCGTCTCGGCGGCGGTAATCGCCGTCACTTTGGTACTCGTCAGAATGGTATACTTCTTTTTCAATTTCAAAAAAAGCGGCTGCACGAGGTCTTTGTCGGCGGGGGGTATAATCTGTTCGAGCATCTCGACGATGGTGATCTCCGAACCAAGAGCACTGTAGATCTGGGCCATTTCCAGGCCGATAATGCCGCCGCCGATAATCAGGAACCGCTTCGGCACCGTCTGCAGCGTCAGGGCGGCGGTGGAATCCCAGATTCGCGGATCTTCAGGGATGTTCGGCAGGACGAAGGGATGGGAACCGGTGGCGATGATCGCATTGCGGCAGTGCACCTCCTGCTCGCCATCAGGGCCGGTGACGACCAGGGTGGTCGCGTCTTTGAACACTCCCATGCCGGTCATCCGGTCTATTTTTCGGGCCTTGCAAAGACCGTTCAGGCCTCCCGTCAGCTGGTCGATTACTGCATCTTTTTTCGCCAGCAAGCGGGCCACATCAATCTGCGGTGGGGCAAAGTCCACGCCGAATTCGGCTATCTCCACCGCCTCTTCAATGACCGTCGCCGCATGCAGCAAGGTCTTTGACGGAATGCAGCCCACATTGAGACAGACACCACCGAGACGCTCCTGCTTGTCAATCAGACAAACAGAAAGGCCGAGATCGGCCGCACGGAAGGCCGTTGTGTATCCACCGGGACCACCTCCAAGGACCACCACATCAAATGTCTTCTCCTCGCTCATTGTCAATTCCCCCAAGGTACTTAAAATCGCAAAGCACGGGCACTAAAAAAAGTCCCGACTAATTTCCCGTTTTCCTGGGTTAAACCAGGGTCCGTTTCAGATCTTCAATATTCATGCGCAACACCTTACAAAATCTGGCGGCCTCCGCCCCGTCGATGATCCGGTGATCATAGGAGAGCGAGAAGGGCAGGATTAATCGCGGCGAAAAATTACCGCTCTGCTCATCCCAGACCGGCTTCATCGTGCTACGGGACAGACCGAGGATGGCTGCCTGGGGACTACTGATAATAGGCGTGAAGCCGGTGCCACCGATACCGCCAAGACTCGAAATGGTGAAGGTAGCCCCCTGGATATCGGGGATGGCCAGTTTGCCCTCGCGAGCTGTGCTGCTCAGTCGCTGCAGCTCGACGGCAATATCCTTAAAACCTCTCTGATCGGCATTTTTCAGCACAGGCACCATCAGCCCTTTCGGCGTATCGACGGCTATCCCCAGATGGTAGTATTTTTTGACAACAACCTTTTCGCCGCCCGGCAGCAAGGAGCTATTAAAAATCGGGAATTGCTTAAGCGTGGCGACAACTGCCCTGATCAACAGAACCAGAGGACTGTAGGCAGGCTGCCCCTCCTCCAGGGTACTATTCAACTCTTTTCTAAAACGCTCCAACTCGCCGATATCCGCTTCGTCGAAATGGGTGACGTGAGGGATTGTCGTCCAACTTCTGAGCAGATATGGCCCGGATATCTTTTTGATGCGTCCCAACGGTGCCTCCTCGACTTCCCCGTATTTACTGAAATCTTCCACGGGTGGTTGGCTGGCGGAGGAATCGCCTCCGGCAGACTGCTGTCGGGCAGCGATGACATCTTCCTTTAGAATCCGACCCTCCGGTCCGGTACCGGCGACCCTGTTCAGATCGACCTGCTGCTCCCGGGCTAAAGCCCGAACAGAAGGAGTCGCATGGGAAACCTGTTTCGCCGGCTGATCTCTGGCCGTTTCAGGTTTTTCGTCCGCTTTCTCCGGTTGCTTCGCGCCGTCCTCGTCCGCTTCGGTCGGATCACGCTCAGCCGCCTTGTCGGTTGTCGATTTCCGCTCATCCTCGACTTCGGCGACGTCCTCTTCTTTTTCTGGTTTTTCCTCCCTGCCTTTTTGTTGTGCGGACTCATCCCCGTCCTTCTCAGGCTCGGCTTCTTCTTTCTCGTCGTCCGATTTATCCAAGCCCTCTTCGGCCTCTTCCTCCGTTTCAATCAGCGCGATGACATCGCCATCGGCAACCTTATCTTCTTCCTTGACCGATACCTCTTTAATAACCCCCGAGTAAGGAGAAGGGAGGTCCATGACCGCCTTTTCGCTTTCCAAGGTAAGCAGCGAGTCCTCTTCTTTTATCTTGTCACCGGGTTTGATAAACACTTCAACGACTGTTATCTCCTGCACGTCACCGAAATCGGGAATTCTTATTTTCTTGACTGCCATCTGCATCTCTCCTTGTAGTGACTCGGAAATGGTTGTGTTGTTTTTTCCAAGAAAATCATCTCGTGAATGCTATTATCCCGCTTTTTTCCACGGTGTCATCTCTTAAGGGCGTGTGGTTCTTCCGGATTGATCTGATATTTTCTCATGGCATCGTTCACCGCGGCGCGAGGTAAACCGCCCTCATCCGCTAAACTTTTCAATGCAGCAACAACAACATGGTATCTGTCCACTTGAAAAAAACGTCGCAACACTTCCCGGGAATCAGATCTGCCGTAGCCGTCCGTGCCAAGTATCATGAGCGGCCGATGAATGAAACGCCGCAGCTGCTCGCAGTAGGCCTGGACATAATCGGTGCTGATAACAACCGGTCCCTCGTGTCCCTCCAGCTGCTCCTCGACATACGTTTTCTTCCTCGAATGTTCCGGATGATAACGGTTCCAGTTTTCAATCAGCACCCCCTCGCGGTACAGCTGATTGACTCCCAGAATCGACCAGACATCGGCCTGCACCCCGAAATCCTTTTCCAACAGCTCTGCCGCGGCAATCACCTCGCGCAGGATCGTCCCCGAGCCCATCAATTGCACCTTGAGCTCTTGGTCTTTTCCCTGCTGAAAGAGGTACATGCCACGGTTAATCCCTTCTTCAACACCTTCGGGCATCTCTGGATGGGGGTAATTCTCGTTGTGCAGGGTAATATAATAAAAAATCTCTTCGCCGTTTTCAAACATCCGTTCGATACCCTTCTGAATAAGTACCGCGACCTCGTAACCGAATGTCGGATCATAGGCCTGACACGTCGGATAGGCCGAGGCGAAAAGAAGTCCCTGACCGTCTTGGTGCTGCAACCCTTCCCCATTCAAAGTAGTCCGCCCGGCGGTGGCACCCATGAGAAAACCTTTGGCCCGACTATCCCCCGCAGCCCAGAGCTGATCACCGATTCGCTGGAAGCCGAACATGGAATAAAAGGCATAAAAGGGGATCATCGGAACGCCGTAGTTGACGTGGGCGGTGGCTGCGGCCTGCCAGGAAGAGATGGACCCTGCCTCGGTAATCCCTTCTTCCAGGATCTGTCCTTTCGGGTCCTCCTTATACCAGGAAACCGTCTCGGAATCCTGCGGTTCATAGAGTTGTCCGGTGGGGGCATAGAGACCCAGCTGACGAAACAGTCCCTCCATACCGAAGGTCCGGGCCTCGTCGGGAACAATCGGCACAATATGTTTGCCGATCCCTTCGTCCTTGACCAGAGTGCCGAGCAGCCGGACAAAGGCCATGGTTGTCGACAATTCCCGTTCTTTTGAGGATTTGAGCAGAGCCTTGAAAGCTTGGAGCGGCGGTGCCGGAAGGGAACCGTGAACAAGTTGTCGATACGGCACCGGCCCCCCCTGTGCCTTTCGGCGTTCCTTGAGAAATGACTCCTCCGGACTGCCCTCCGGCGGTCGGATAAAAGGCAGGTCGGCCAGTTGATCATCTTCCAGAGGTACGTGGAATTTGTCGCGGAAGGCCTTCAGGGAATCGACGTCCATCTTTTTGACATTGTGGGCGACCATGACCGACTCGCCGGCCTGGCCCATGCCGAACCCCTTGATGGTCTTAGCCAGAATAACGGTGGGTTTGCCCTTAAACTGCATTGCCGAAGAATAGGCGGCGTAAACCTTGCGGGGATCATGGCCGCCCCGGATCATCTGCCAGAGTTCGACGTCGCTGATATCTTCGACCAGGGCCAGCAGCCGGGGATCATCACCGAAGACCTTTTCGCGAAGATATTTTGGTCCACGGGCCCGAATGGTCTGAAAATCCCCATCGACCATGGCACCGAATTTCTTCATGAGCAGCCCTTCCGTATCCCGCTGCAGGATCACATCCCACTCACTGCCCCATATCAATTTAATAACATGCCAGCCAGCACCTCGAAAGCGCCCCTCCAGCTCCTGGATAATCTTGCCGTTGCCGCGCACCGGCCCATCGAGCCGCTGCAAATTGCAATTGACGACAAAGATGAGGTTGTCAAGATTTTCCCGGGCGGCAAGCGACAGTGCACCGAGGGATTCCGGCTCGTCGGATTCCCCATCACCCATGAACACCCAGACCTTCCTGTCACCGGCTGCCTTCAGGCCGCGACTGTCCATATACCTCATGAAACGGGCCTGGTAGATTGCCGCCATTGGTCCCAGTCCCATGGAAACGGTAGGGAATTCCCAGAAATTGGGCATCAGCCATGGATGCGGATAGGAGGAGAGGCCATGGCCGCCGACCTCCTGACGGAAATTTTTCAGATGCTCTTCATCAAACCTGCCCTCGACAAAGGCCCGGGCGTAGATCCCCGGCGAGCTGTGCCCCTGAAAATAGATCATGTCGGCGCCATCGACTGCGTCCGGCCCTCTGAAGAACCAGTTGAAGCCGACCTCATACATAGCCGAAACCGAGGTGTAGGTGGCGATATGCCCGCCCAGCCCCTTGCCGTCCTTATTAGCTCTGGCCACCATGGCCATGGCGTTCCAGCGCACATACGCGGCAACATTTCTGGCAACCAGCGAGTCGCCGGGAATCGACTGTTCATTTTCCGGCAGAATGGTATTGCAATAGGGCGTGAGCAGTCCCGGGGAGGTCGATACGCCAAGGGTTCGGGCGATGTCGGTCAGACGGCAGAGAAGATAATCGGCTTTTTCACCGCCTTCCTGTTGTATCACTCCTTTCAGGGAGTCGATCCAGTCCTGGGTTTCCTCTCTATCCGGATCTTTATAGTACGAGTTCATGGTGCGCCTCTCGATTTTTTTCCAGCACAATTCTCTGCCTTTTTACGTATGGCCTAAATCTTAACGCTTATTTAAGACCATATTGATTGTAGTTCACTTTGTCATAGGACAGCGAAGACAGAGCATGTCCGGGCTTATCCTCCTTGCCGTAACCGATGGCGATAACCGCATCAACCACCATGTTGTCGCTAAGGCCGAGAAGTTTCTTCACATACTCTTCCGAGGTCATTCCGGCATCATGCTCACGCAGGCGGAGCTGCACCCAGCAGCTGCCCAAGCCCAGATCAGTCGCTGCCAGGTGGACAATAAGTGCGGCAATGGAACAGTCCTCAACCCAGACATCGCATTTGGCCGGATCGGCACAGACGACAATAGCCAGCGGCGCATTTTTAATAAATGAGGCGCCGTGCGGTTTGGCCTTGGCCAGGTCACCGAGAATTTTTGGATCAGTAACAACAACAAATTCCCAGGGATTAAGACCCCGCGAGGAGGGTGAACGTAGCATGGACTCGACGAGAAGATCAATTTTTTCTTTTTCTACCGGCTTGTCCTGGAATTTTCTGACACTTCTTCTGGTGCGCAATAGATCAATAAACATGATTGCTCCTTTTCAAATTGTGAATGATAACCTAAGAATATAGACATGACACGCTGCCCTGTGAAGGAGGAGGCTTCGCGCCTGCTCGAAAAAGAGAATGACTGCTCGTATAACTCTTACAAATAATCTTATATAGTAAAGAAAAAACTGTATAATACCGTGAATAGAAAATCTATCAATGAACAATCGGAGCACGCATGGATACCCAGACCTTTGTCACCTGCCTCATCGCAGTTACCCTCCTCACCCTTACCCCGGGAGTGGACACGCTGCTGATCATCCGCAACAGCGCCCGCGGCGGCTGGTTGGACGGCGCCGTCAGTTCTCTGGGTATCTGCAGCGGTCTCTTTGTCCACGCCACGGTTTCAGCGCTCGGCATCTCAATCATTTTATTGCATACGACCTGGGCCTTCAATGCCCTTAAATTTGCCGGCGCCGCCTACTTAATATGGTTGGGGCTGTGCAGCTGGAAACGGGCGGTCGGCAGGCAGCACAACCTCTTTGCCGGCAATGTTGCAGCGCAACGGGACATCTTTCGTTTTTCCAGATCGTTGCGGGAGGGTTTCCTGTCCAATGTCCTCAATCCGAAAACGGTCATTTTTTACATGGCTTTTCTTCCGCAGTTTATTAACCCGGCCGCCCCCCCTCTCGTCCAGTCCCTGCTGGTGGCCGGCAT
>CAYPPR010000011.1:0-37774 GCA_964412665.1 uncultured Desulfopila sp. | reverse complement strand
GTGGCCATGCTCTATCAATGTGTCCTTGCCGCCATGGTTGACAGGGCCGGAAAATGGCTGAAACGCCCCATGGTCAAACGGGTCTTTGATACCTGTACCGGCTCAATTTTACTGTTCATCGGCCTGAAACTGGCCACCAACAAATAGACGAAGTTAAAAATTTTCCGCAGCAAGTGCGGTGAAGGAGAATCTTGAAAAAAGAACACACATCCGTAGAGAAAAAAGAAGGCGTAATCGTTGCGCATTACGGCGTTGCTGTCGACGTTTTGTTTGCCGCGGACAATGTACGCCGGATGATCCGGGTCAAACGTAATTCCGGCCACGTTGTCGGCGACAAGGTTATTATACAGGACGATATACTGACCAGGCTCGAGAGAAGCTCCGAGCTCTCCCGCATGGATGCCCGAGGCGGCATTCACATCGTCGGCGCCAACCTCGACGTGCTGTGCATTGTCGTGTCCTGCGAACCACTCCCGCCCCCTGGATTTATCGACCGGGCCATAGTATCCGCCCGCTCAAGCGACCTTCGTCCGGTGCTGGTGGTAAATAAAGCGGACCTCGCCTGCTTTGCCGGATATGAGGCGGCAATCCGCAAGGTTTATCACGAATCGGTGAAGATTTTTACCATGAGTGCCGAGAGAGGCACCGGACTTGATACGCTGAGCGCCTTTTTCAGCGAGGGACACCGAGGCGTCTTTGTCGGCCCGACCGGTGTCGGCAAGAGCTCGATCCTCAACGGTCTCCTGCCGGAAATCAACCTGACCACCGGCGAGATAAGCGAGACGAAAAAAAGAGGCAGAAATACCACAACCGTTTCCACCCTGCACCACCTCGGCGATGGCGGCGAACTCATTGATTCTCCCGGCTTCAATGACTTCGGCATGGTCGACATCTCGGCCCATCAGCTTTCAACGTACTTCCCCGGCTTTGAAAAAGCCGGCATGGACGCCTGCCGATATAGGGATTGCAAGCACCGTGAAGAACCGGCCTGCAAGGTTATCGAACTCGTCGAAGACAAGCAAATCGACAGGGAACGCTACACCATCTACCTGCAGATGCTGGCCGAGGTGGAAGCTATGGAAACCGACCCAAAGTACCGGGATCGAAGACATCGACGCAAAAAAAATTAACCTCTTTTTGACAAGAACACCCCGAAAAGCGTTTAAGGAGTAACCCTCTTGCCCTTAAGATGCTCAATGCCCTGGACCCGATCCTTGAGATTGGCAAAGGTTTTTGTGTCTATCATCAGTTTTGCCGTGAAATCCTTGAGGCATTCTTCACACATACCGACCACGTCCTGCTCCGTGAGATTCTTGAAATTTCGGGCGCATTCGAAGCAGAGGGCGTCCTGCTCCTCACTGAAAATGATCGTATCGGCGTTTCCTTCACCGACATGCCTGCAGACAATCCAGATAGCAACTTCGCCGTGTTTTTTGCACTGTACTTTTTCGGTCATGACATTCCTTATATTTCCGGTTCACCGGGGGGAGATGAGAAACACTCTCTCAATTTATTATTATCGATACTATTAACACCCGAAAAGAGTTCCCCGCCACAAGTATTGATTTCCTCACCAGCATACATATTTTCTTATACACACTACCGGAGCAGTTTTTCCATGGCTGCCTGCGAAATATTCACTGACTGGCATTCACTTATTTGCAAACGACACGGGGAGGTCTTCTATGCGTTATTTATTCTCACTGCTTCTTGCGATCCTTTTTACTACCGGCAGTTTCGCCGGAGAAAATATCACCTACTCGATCGATGGTCAGCCATACGAGGGATATTTTATCAACACCCAACCCGGAGCACCGCTGGTGCTTATCATCCACGACTGGGACGGTCTCACCGACTATGAAGTCAAGCGGGCGGAGATGCTCGCCGAGCTGGGCTACAGCGTTTTTGCCGCCGACCTCTTCGGCGCCGGGGTTCGGCCAACCGAGATAGAAGAGAAGAAAAAACTTACCGGCGGCCTTTATAAAGACCGAGAGAAAATGCGCAAGCTGCTTTACGGCGCACTGGATGCGGCAAAAGCCCAAGGGCTGGATACCGGCAATGCCGTCGTCGCCGGCTACTGTTTTGGCGGGGCTGCGGTGCTTGAATTTGCCAGGTCGGGCGCTGATCTCAAAGGTTTTGTCACCTTCCATGGCGGTCTTGTGACGCCGGAGGGCCAGGATTACGCCACAACAAAAGGCCCATTGCTCGTTCTGCACGGCACCGCCGATGCGTCGGTTACCATGGACCATTTTGCCCATCTGGCCAAGGAACTCGAAGCAAATAATGTCACGCATGAAATGATCACCTACAGTGGTGCGCCGCACGCCTTTACCTTTTTCGGTTCCAAAGCCTACCGCGAAGATGCCGATAAAAAATCGTGGAAACGCTTTACCGAATATCTCGGCGAGACCTTATAGAGTTTTTACGACGCCATCAAGAGGTAACCCCATGAATACTGTCATTGTTCCCTGCTCGTCATGCGGCAAAAAAAATAGAATTCCGGCGAAAAAACAACACCTGCATCCTCACTGCGGCCACTGCAAGGCCCCGCTCAATATGACCAACGAGGCAGTGCCGGTGGAACTTGGCGACCACGATTTTCATGATTTCGTCAAACAGGCGCCACTCCCGGTTATGGTGGATTTTTTCTCTCCAACCTGCGGTCCCTGCCGGACCATGTCGCCATTTGTCGATGCCATGGCCCGCAAACATGCCAACAAGTTTATTATCGCCAAGGTCGACACCAGTAAAAATCAACAGATAGCCATGTTTTTCGCTATTCGCGGGGTGCCGACCTTTATGTTTTTTAAGAACGGCAGCCTGATCGATCAAATCTCCGGGGCGGTCGATAGAAATGTTCTGGAGCAGAAGCTTGGCAGTTTATAAAGGTCAAATTCGCTGATATTGTATTGGTCTTCCGAATCCTTGACGTAAAAACCTTGCGATCCGCAGTCCGGACATTTATTCGGTGCCATATTTACCCTCCTGCACAAACACATCTCTGGTCTTTTTGATCAACCAGCCAAGGCAGATAAGTCCGCCCACCAGAGTGACAAAGAAAAAAATCATCGGCGAATATTGCGGCACGACCTGGAGCTGATCGAGGGTAAACACATCCTTGAGGTAGCCGCTGCGCAGCCAGCTGCGCATAAAAGTCATGACCACGACAAGGGCTATCGCATGGTAAAATGTCAACCAGAATCTTTTTCTATAGGCAGCAAATAGCGCTCCCGCCGCAAGCAGAAGAGCAACACCAAAGGCAATGGTCGCACCGCTATTGCCGCCCATAAAAAGCAGCATCAGTTCGTTCGGCAAAGAGAGCAGATACCAGAAACCGATCAGCACATTAATAAAGGTCAAGACCAGAAAACTGCTTAGCCCTACCTGTTCGGCATGGCTTGCCAGATCAGGGTTGAGGTCTTTTTTGAAACGGCCGAGCAGGGCGACAAACAATCCGCCTATAGCCAGGGCGCCAAGCAGCATATGCAGAAAACGCGGCCAGAACTGCGGTTGGTTAAAGGATAACAGGGTGCCGCTTTTATTGAGAAAATACTCACCAAATTGTTCCGGCAGGGCCATCAGCAGCATGTTATTGGAAAAGAAAAAGCCGATGACGACCAGGAGAAAAAATGATAATACCGCGATCCATGGACCAGCCGAACCGAGCTGGGTAAAACGAAAATCATAGAGGTACGCACCATAATAGGCAATGATCAGCATCGGCACAATGAGTATCCAGAAAGTCCCCATAAGCACCGAACTGGTATAGAGGAACTGACCGTAGAGCACCTGGACAAACAGCAACGGGGCCACGCCGAAATTGACGACAAAGGCAATGACCAGCGGCAGAGCGATGGCGATGCGGTGGGCAAGCTGTTTTTGCAAGGTACCGCCGCGCATATGCTGGACAATAGCTATGGCCAGGCCGCCCAGCATTGCATTCATGGCCAGCATGTGCAGGGGAAAGGTCAAAAGCAGCAGAAACTGGAACCAGCCCCAACTGACCGGTATGGTATCCGGTTGCGGAATAATAAGCGGGTACATCACTCTCCTCCCTGGTTGATGCTTGCAAGAAAATCGGCGAGGGCTTCTTGTTCTTGTTCTGTCCCGCCAAATGGCGGCATGGAACTTTCCAGCTGATCAAGCTGACCAAGCAGAGTAAAAATTTCCTGCCGATCGATGTTGCCGATCATCGGCGCCATCTCCTCGACACCATGGCACATGCTGCAATGCGTGTCGAAAACAGCTTCGCCGTCAATGGGCGTCTCCCGTAGCGCCGTGTCAGTATGCCCCCCGAGAAAAGCGGCCAGCTGTTCGTGCTCCTCGGCACTGCCGCTGAAAGGTTCCATTTCATCGGATATTTCATTTAAAGTACGCAGCATAGAGACTATCTCCTCCTGATCAACGCCCTGCAGAGAAGACAACTCCTCCAGTGCATGGCAGGATGCGCAATTTTCCTCAAACAGCACCGGACCCTTTGCCGCGTTTCCTGCATCCTGTTGCGGTTCCTGTACATCTTTGCCGTGCAGTCGACCGGTGATATAGGCCGCAAGAGCCCTGCCTTCCTGTTCCGTACCGACAAAAGGCGGCATAAAATAGCGTACTTCGTGAATCTTCTTAATATAACTGACCAAGGCACGATAACTCATGGTGCTCGTGGCCTTGATGATATCATTGTTTATGCCACCGACGGTGTGACAGGCATAACACTGATTTATAAAAATTTCTTCCCCGGCAAATGCTCTGTTTTCCTCGGATATTTCCTTGTTCTGCACCCAGAGAGCCGACCGGAGAAAGCCTTCCTCATTCAGTGCGGCTACATCCTTTTTCATGATGCTGTTCGAGTACATCACTTCGTTGATGACATAGGGACGACGGGCCGCCTCCCTGGTCCATTCAAATCCGCCCATAACCACGAGAGCACTGACCATCGCCAGGCCGGCGACCGGTTTGAGATTCAGGTTTGGTCGTACTATCCCGGCGACCAGCATCAGCAGCAGAAAAGACACAAAACCGGCCGCGGCCAAGGGTTGGATAGCGGCAATGGTCGGCGATTTCCCCATCACCAGCCCCTGCGACTGGTCGGGTAGAACCGATAGATACCAGAGACCGGAAAGTAATGCGAGAACCAGTGTTACCAGTGCCCATTTGGCCGAAAACCGGGTCATGGAAATGCGCGCGCCCTCATCGGCGGTAAACGATGCGGAGAGAAAGCCGTAACAGGCGGCAATCATCAGGGCGATAAAGGTCCGAAAAACAAGCGAAGGGAAAAAACTCGGGTTGAAAAAACCCGCCCAGAAATCCATATCCTGGGCCCAGCTACCAGGTGTCAACATGACGCCGATGATGCCGTTTATGACCAGCAGCGACATCCAGGCGGCTATAAAATAGAGCCAGCCGACCTGCAGATGGGTGCGGGAATCCATCCGGCCGAACATATAGTAATAGACAAAGGCAGCGCCGATCTCAACGGTAAAAAACACCCATTCGATCGCCCAGGCGAAGACAAAGTTATGAATCAGCAGAGATGTTGCAGCGGGATTCACCAAGCCAATGATAAACCAGATGCCCACGCCGGATATCGACCCGAAGACCAAGGTCACGAGAATAAAAAAACGGGCATGTTTTTTGGTGAAGTCGAGAATCGGCTGACTCTTTTCCCTCAGCCCTTTTTTCTCGGCATAGATCAAATAGAGCCCACCGCCGACAGCAAAATGGGAAACAAAGACGTGCAGGATTGAAATCAAGGCAATGAGAAATCCCCCACCAGTCTCCGGCAGATACCAAACCGGATAATTCATACCCTCTCCTTCTTGTAAAGAATGATTAAGACCCTCTCTGGAAAAAAACTAGGATAGCGTATTTGAGAATGATTTTCAATTACGACTTTGTATCATCGCCAACTGGAGGCTGAACCGGTGACTGTTGTCGGGCAAGATAATTTTCGACACTGCGCTGCAAGGTAATTTCCGCTAACTGGGCGCAGTGCAGATGCGTGTCGGGAAGTTGCCCCACCTCGTCCATAATGGTCACCATATTTATGGCTTTCAACTCCTCGATGGTTTTTGCCTGGGCAAGGTTAGCAGCCGTCTCAACACAGTGTTTACTGAACGAACAACCGTTGGTCCAATGATGCGTGGCCAGCACTTTCCCGTCTCGTATCTTCAGTCCGATTTCCATGGTGTCGCCGCAGTTGCCGACCACTTTGGCGATGCCGTCCGGATTGTCAATAACCGGATTGTTGAAATAATAGATAAAAAACCAGGTCAAGCCGACAACGAGCAAAACAAGAAAAGCCATGAAAAGGGTAAAAATTGCCATGCACATGTCCCTTTATTGTGTGAATTGGTGTATTCTCTTTCCCTGCATACAGCCAAAGCCGCAGCAGCCTCTGCAGCACAACTATCGATAAGATATATAAACTACAATCCCATAATTCGAAGAAAATAATGCACGCGCCTACCGTCACAACAAAACTCGTCATACTCCTTGGAACCCCTCTGGGACATTCCATTTCTCCGCCAATGCATAATCGCGTTTTCAAAATACTCGGCATGGACTATTGCTATTTGCCGGTCGAAGTCAATGAAGATAATCTCGACAAGGTGTTTTCCGGCCTGACCAGGATGAACGTCGCCGGTTTTAACGTCACCATCCCGCACAAGATTCGGATAATGAAATATCTCGATGAGCTCGATCCCCTTGCCGCGACAATCGGGGCGGTAAATACCATCTGTGTCAAAAACGGCAAGACCAAAGGCTACAATACCGACGGCCAGGGATTTAGCCGATCCCTGGTGGAAGAAACGGGGATGTCCGTGCAGGGAAAACGTTTTTTTCTCCTTGGCTGCGGCGGTGCCGTACGCGCCATTGCCATGACCCTGGCCTTTGAAGGAGCTGATAAAATTATCATCTGCAATCGTACCGTGGCAAAAGCACAGGCTCTTGTCGCCGAGATCAATGCTAAAATCCGCAGCTGCGCCGAAGTCGTCGAACAGACAGTCGACCACCAGGCCAAAGCCTTAGAAACCTACGATGTCCTTATTAACGGCACCAGTGTCGGCATGCACCCAAAGGACGATGCCCTGCCGATTGATACGTCGCTGCTATTGCCGCATCTGACGGTGGCTGACATCGTCTATAACCCGCTTAAGACCAGATTACTCAAAGCCGCTGAAGAACAGGGCTGCCGCGCCATCCTCCCCGGCCTGGGCATGTTGATCTATCAAGGCGCCGCAGCCTTCAAACTATGGACAGGTGTCGAGCCGATCATTGCTGAGATGTCCAAGGTGGCTTACTCCCTGATGAAAAAAAACCAGGGAAAATAAGTAGCCAAAATTTCGTTTATTATTCGAGAGACTTTTGAAAAAATCACGATTGACTGCCGGCGGCCATATCCGACCCACCGTTTTGCTGCAAAACATTCAGGCGGTATTTGCGAATTTTCCCCCGAAACTGATCATAGGTCAAACCAAGACGAGCCGCGGCCTTTCTCTGGTTATAACGACAGGTCTTCAACGCCTGACTAATCATTGTTTTTTCCAATTTCTCCACCGCCATTTTGATGGAGACGAGCTCGCTCTCTTCGTTGGCATGAGGGACGATTTCCTCTGCTCCGGTCTGTTCTTCGACTGGTGGTGCAAGAGGTTCATAGGGCGAGACAAAGGGATCGAAGACAATTTTATCAATCAAGCCGGTATCAGAGCGATGGACCGCCCGTTCCACGACGTTTTTCAACTCGCGGATGTTGCCCTTCCAGCTGTTTTGTTCAAGCTGCCGTACCACAGCTTCCGAGAAGGTGGGAATCTCGTCTCTACCTAGTTCAAATGACATGCGCGTGGCAAAGTGGGTGGCCAGGAGCAGAATGTCTTCCTCGCGGCAGCGAAGTGGCGGCAGAAACAGAACCTCAAACGAGAGACGGTCAAGGAGATCCCGTTTAAAATCTTTTCTCTCGGCCATGGCCGCCAGATCGACATTGGTCGCCCCGACGATGCGCACATCCACTTCGACAGGCTGCGAACTGCCGACCCTTTCAAACGAATTGTATTCCACCACCCGGAGGATCTTTTCCTGCGCCTCAAGAGGGATGGAGCCGATTTCATCGAGAAAAAGAGTCCCGCCGTCGGCCGCTTCAAACCGACCGGTTCTGCGGCTTTCGGCGCCGGTGAAGGCCCCTTTCTCAAAACCGAACAACTCCGCCTCGATAAGCGACGGCGAAAGAGTCGCACAGTTCAGAGTGACAAAAGGCCCTTGCCATCTCCTGGACAGAAAATGCAGCCGGCTTGCCGCCAGTTCTTTTCCAGTTCCCCGCTCCCCTATCAACAGTACCGGCCTGTCGATGGGCGCAACACGGGAAAGACGCTCCTGAAAATCAAGAAACGTTTCCGACTGCCCGAGGGCCTCGCCCCGTGGCGAAAAAGTGACTGCTACTTTTTGAATGGACATGACTTATTCGGTTAAATTTACCTTACTTTAGTTTCTTTGACCATATATTGGTTATTGCATAACCAATATATGTGTAACAAGCAAGCTCCAACACCTCGTCTTTGCGTATTTTTCAATATTTTAGCCGACAGGCACACATCCTGCTAGATACAGTACAAACCACAACCCTAATTATGGAGGAAGGACATGGGCATTTTCACACGATTTAGCGACATCATCAGCTCAAACATCAATTCCATGCTTGATAAGGCGGAAGATCCTGAAAAGATGATTAAACTAATGATTCACGAAATGGAAGACACCCTCATCGAGCTAAAATCATCCTGTGCCGGCGTCATCGCCGGCCGAAAAAAAGTCGAGAGAAAACTCGAAGAGATTCGAGGCAGAAGAGATCTCTGGGCCGAACGCGCCGCCTTGGCAGTGGCCAAGGGCCGGGACAACCTGGCCCGAGAAGCACTCATTGAAAAAAGACGCTTTGCCGTAATTGCCGAAGCCCTCGAAAGCGAGCTGGATGAATACGCCGGACTTGTCGCACAATACCAGGAAGACATAACCGAACTAGAGAGTAAACTGAACAACGCCAAGGAAAAAAAGAGAGTCCTCGTCGAACGCCACAAGCGTGCAAGCGGAAAAAAGCGAGCCCAGGAAGATATCAGGCGCAGCAACAGCAGCGACACCATGGCCCGCTTCGATAAACTGGAAAGCAGAATCGAACAGATGGAGGCGGAGGCCGATCTAGTCAACATGGCCGACAAGCCCCCTGTTGAGGAAGAATTTGACAACCTCGCCGCAGATGACGAGATTGAAGACGAGCTTGCCAGGATCAAAGCCGCGCAATACGACAAAAAAAGCGAAACCCTGTAAGTGCTCCACACCCTGTCGGACAAAATTTGTTCGCCCTGAAACACAGGGTCACAGACAAAGAAGGACCACACTGACCGGATGAACACCATGCTCAATATTATTATCGTTGCCATTGTTTTCGGCTCTGTTGTCGCCTTAGCAATGCTTATTTGCGGGACCATTTTGATAATCGTCAAAACCCGCACCAACAGGTGTTCCAGTGGGTCGGCTGACAATGAAGAGGCCAGGATCATCCAGGAAATCTATCAGGGACTGGAAAAACTGGAAGAACGAATCGACGCCCTGGAAACGATCCTGACGGAAAATCAGAAAAAGGAAAGGTACAAAAAATGACTAGATATAATGACAAACAAGGCGGCATCTATCGGTCGCGCGACGGTGTTTTCCTCGGCGTATGCAAAGGGATCGCGGAATACTTCGATTTCTCCGTTTTCTGGGTCCGTATCGCACTGGTTATTGTATTTATTTTCAGCGGCTTCTGGCCGGTTATCGGGGTCTATCTGGTAGCAGCCTTCTTCATGAAGCCCCAACCGATAAAACCGCTGAAAAGCGAGGAAGAGCGAGAATTTTATGACAGTTACGTGCATTCTCCAAAAACCGCCGCCCAGCGCCTCAAAAAAAAATTTGCCGAGCTGGAAAAACGCATCCGGAACATGGAAGACAGGGTGACCGGTCGGGAATATGACTGGGAGCGACGCTTCCGCTCATAAATTTCACTGGATAATCACATAAGCACGTCTTATAATAAACCTAAGATGTTTTTTTACCAGTCATGTCTTATCAGTTTGCATAAGAAGAACAATCCTTTTGCGAATGATACAAAGGGAAGTACGCCCGGATTCTATAACGTTGAAGGGAGAAGGTTATGTCACAAATCATTCACTGCTGCATGCTGCTCTACATTGTCTTTGTTGTCGCCGAGATCAGAAATGTCCTGATACACAGCGATCCCCGTCAGGCTGAACCTATTACCATCTGGGATGAGATACCAAAGCCGGTGGATACCGGCAATATCAAATTAACCTACAGGCAATAGACAGTAAGGCAATCCACCATCAACGGAAATGCTCCCAACTGCTCAGAATGCTGAGAGCCGCAAGCTTGGTACGGGACAAAAGCGAATTTCTGATCATATACTCTCGATCGCAATGATCACAATCCCCGACAGGCCCCATTCCGTCAACGACCGGAATCCCTGCCTCGGCAATGGTATTCATATCCGAAACTCCGCTACGCAGCTCCTCCCGGCACGGTAGGCCGAGCATATCCGCCTGTTGTGAGATTACTCGAAATAATGCCCGATTCGCTGCCGACTGCACCATCGGTAACCTGGAAGGCGTTGCATGCACTTCCGCCGAGGTCCCCGGCACCGAACATTCCGCGGTAATCCGAAAAATTTTCGCCGCGGCATCCACACAGTCCACCGGGTCCAGAAAACGCATATCGATCTCCGCCACCGCCGAGTCGGCAACGGTGTTCGCGCCGATCCCACCTTTGATGACCCCGACGTTGACAACTATCTTTCGCCGAGCGTCATTGAGCTGTTCCAAAGCAATAACCTTATAGGCCAACTCGAGAATAGCACTGGCCTTATCCGCACCGGCAAATGCGGCATGACCGGCCCGGCCTTTAACCGAGAGGAGGTAGCCCGCCTTGCCTTTGCGTCCGGTGACAATCTCACCATGCAGACCGCCGCACTCAAAGCCAAGGCCGAGAAGGCTTCGTGCCGCCTCTGTCTGCATGAGGGGCGTCGATGCCGGCGAGCCGATTTCCTCATCGGAATTACAGATAAAGGTAAGTGGGATTTTTTCAAGCAACCGGCAGGCAGCCAGGGCCTTGAGGGCAAAAATGGCGGTGACCAAGCCGCCTTTCATATCAATCACTCCTGGGCCGAAAACCTTTTGACCATCATCTTTAAACCAGTTGAAGGAGCTGTCGACCGGAAAGACGGTATCCATATGACCGATCAGCAAGAGTGCCGGCATGCCGTTCCTATAGGCGGGGGAACGAAAAATCAGCTGGTCACCCAGCTCGGATTCCCGGACCACATCGAGCACCATTCCTGTTTCTCGCAGACTTGCAGCTATCCACTTGCCGACCGCATCAACGCCTGCTTTAAAACGGGAAAAGCTCTGCTGCTCGACTAACTGCTGCAACAGATGAAACTGTTCTTTTTCGCTCTGTTGAACGAAGTTGACAAGTGACTGGTGCATCATTTAAGACAGCAAACCTTTCTTTGCCTGTGCCTGAATAGCGGTAATAGCCACGGTATTGACAATATCCGTTACATTACAGCCGCGACTAAGGTCATTCACAGGTTTATTCAGCCCCTGCATAATCGGGCCGATGGCCACCGCCCCGGCAGAGCGCTGCACGGCCTTGTAGGTATTGTTGCCGGTATTGAGATCTGGAAATATAAACACCGTCGCTTTGCCGGCCACTTTACTGTGCGGCATTTTCTTGGCAGCAACCGTCGGATCGACCGCCGCGTCATACTGGATCGGCCCTTCCAGAAGAAGATCGGGCGCCAGGCGATGGGCAATTTCCGTCGCCTTTTTTACTTTTTCAACATCTTCGCCTATGCCGGAAGTCCCCGAAGAATATGAGAGCATGGCAACATAGGGTTTGATGCCGAACAGCTCCGCCGTTCTTGAAGACTCTATGGCGATTTCGGCAAGCTGCTCCGCGGTAGGTCGAGGATTAACCGCACAGTCACCATAGGCCAGCACTCGGTCTTCAAGACACATAAAAAACACCGATGACATAATCGTACTACCGGGCTTGGTTTTGACGAATTCAAGAGAAGGCCGCACCGTGTTCAGCGTGGAGTGGGCCGCCCCTGACACCATGCCGTCCGCATGGCCCTTGTAGACCATCATGGTACCAAAATAATTGACGGCGGACATGACGTCCCGGGCATTGTCCGAGGTAATGCCCTTGTGCTTTCTCAGGGCAAAATAGGTCGCCGCATAATCATCGAGGAGCTCGGATTGTACTGGATCTATGATTTTTACCTTTGCCAGAGACAGCCCGAGGGTCAAAATCTTGCTCTGAATCGCCTGGACTTTACCGAGCAGCACGACATCCACCACATCCCGGTGGATGAGAATTTCAGCTGCCCGCAGGATCCGTTCATCGTCTCCCTCGGGCAGAACAATAGTCTGTTTATGTTCCCGAGCCCGTTTCACCAGACCGAATTCAAACATTTTTGGGGTCATAAACAACATGCTGTAGCCGATAATCTTTCTGCGTAACGCCGAGGTATCGACGTGGGATTCAAACAGGCCCAGGCCGGAGGCGATCTTCAGTACCGAATCAGGCGTGATACTGTTGTGTATCGCCTTTATGTTCATGGCC
This sequence comes from uncultured Desulfopila sp., assembly GCA_964412665.1. Classification (GTDB taxonomy): domain Bacteria; phylum Desulfobacterota; class Desulfobulbia; order Desulfobulbales; family Desulfocapsaceae; genus Desulforhopalus_A. Next base: position 25,108 of record CAYPPR010000011.1, on the reverse strand, counting down.
GTGGTAAAGGTGTCCGCCTTCACCTTGATGATCGGCACAAGATCCTCCATGCCCTGGAGAAGATTGCCGAGGATCTCATCGGGCTCGAGAAAACCGGTAAGGACGATGCCGCCGATATTCGGCATGTTTGACGACCGGTAGGCGGCGAGCATGCCGAGGATAATGTCAATCCTGTCAATCGGCGTGATGATGAGATTGTCATTTTCCAGTCTCGGCAATAAATTTCTCAAATTCATCGCGGCAATGACAAAACGGGACACCGGTCGGTTGAGTTGTTCTTTCCCAAAGATAACCTTTGCGTCAAGTGCCTTGGCAATCTCCGCCATAGTCGGTCGATCAAGGGTCGTCTCAAAGGGGATGGAGTAAATAAGTTCGATCTTCTGCGTCAGTTTTTCTCGCAGCGCCCGAAGCATTTCCTCCTGCAGACTCACCGGGGTCCTGTTGACAATGATCGAGAGAATTTTCGAACCCTTTTCCTCAAAAGACTCGATGGCGAACTGACACGACCGGACCACCCCTTCGATTGAACCCTCGTGGGCGTTGGCGATCATCAGCACCGGACAGCCGATATTGTTGGCAATTTCCACATTGAGCTCAAACTCAAACGCCGCCGAATCGCTCTCATAATCCGTGCCCAGACAGAGGACGAAATCATAGTCGTTTTCCAGATTTTTATAGCGCTCGAGGATACCTTCAAGCAGTTTATCATACTGTTTATCCGCCACCAGCGTCCGTGCTTCTTCAAAGGTGTAGGCATACATGCTGCGGTAGGGGATATCAAGGTGGTAATGATTGGAGATCAAATGAATAATTTCATCCTTTCCATCCGCATCGTTTTTCGTGTTGACTATGGGCCGAAAGACGGCAACCCGCACCAGATTGCGGACAAGAAATTCCATGACGCCTAAAGCAACCAGAGAGATGCCGCTTTTCGGCTCCAGCGCGGTGATATAAAGATTTTTCGACATTGTGTTTCCTTTGAGCAAAGACTGTCAGGGTTGCTGGTCCAGGGCGACAGCCTGCCGGAATGCTTCTTCCATATCCGGCAGATGGGTCACTTCCGGGACCACCTGAATATACCGCACAACGCCTTGCTTGTCGACGAGGACGACGGCCCGGGCGAGCAACTCCGATCCATCCATCAGCAGACCGACTGAGCGGCCGAATGTCCCCTGTTTATAATCCGACAGATAGCGGATATCCTCCAGTTTCGCTTCCTCGGCAAAACGAACCTGAGCAAAGGGCGTGTCACGGCTTATGGTGATCCGCTTGACTGTTGCCGGCAAGCTATCGCCCTCCTCTCCGAGATAATGCGTCTGCTCCTCACACACCTTGGTGTCGATGGAGGGCACAATGCTGAGAAAAAGAACGCTGCCGCGCAAGTCACCCAGATTGACCGCCTGCATTGTTGCAGCATCGACAAGATTCGTCTCCGGCAATTTTTGCCCGACCTCAATGCCGGTGCCGGTGAGAGCTATGACTTCGCCTTTCCTGGCCACCTGGGTGCCAGGAGCGACGCTGGTGGACTCGATAACGAGCGGTGCCTGTTTTGCAGTGCAGCCGCCGAGCAAAACTGTCAGCGCCAGTCCTGCGGCAATAAATAACTTATGTTTGTGCATGGTTTACCTCCAATGTATCTGCAGAGTGTCTTCTACATTTAATTATCTCATTTGCTTGTCTACCGTGGCGAGTGCAGCCGGTATTTTCCTCCGGCAATAACTCTCCATAGAAAGAGCAATAAGGCTGAATTGCCACGGGTCAACGATTGGAGGCCGAAAATAGCTCTCTCCAGCCAAAAATCAACGGCGGAGATAACCCTCTCGATGTTTTCGCCAGATGTCCCTCGTCGATAATCTTCTGCAGATTTTTTTCCTGCTGCGTCAGCGAATGAAACCGGAACGCAGCATCTGCATTAGGCCATCGAGAATAGCCGGAATTTCTTCTTTGACATCTAAAATATCAGGAAACATGATCCAGTTGGCGACCAATCCATCGATGAAAGCAATAGTGGCGATACTGCCCAGGCGCACATTAAGGTTTTCCGGCAGCTGGCCCTGGGTGATGGCGTTACGGAGAATCTGTTCAATCTTGCGTTGTCCCTCAATATGACAATTAACCCGGTGCAGATGCAGTGTGCCGGTATCCTCCACCGCCTCACATTTGTTGATGAGAATCCGGCACAGCTTCAGGAGTCGTGGATCCTCTTTGAGGTTTTTAAAGAAATCGACATAGGTTTGTTTCAATTTGCCTAGGGGATCTCGTTCGTTTGGATCTTCACTTGCACGAACAATAGGCTGAAAGGGCAGGAGAAGCTGCTCCCACAGAGCACTGAGCAGATCCTCTTTATTGGTAAAATGCCAGTAAATGGCGCCTCTGGTCACGCCGGCCTCTTTGGCTATATTGGCCAGGGTGGTGGCGGAAACGCCGCGGATGGCAAAGACCTCCACCGCCGCATCCAAAAGTGCCTCCCGCGTTTTCAAGGCATCTTCTTTTGTTTTTCGTGCCATACTGCTTCCTTAAATAAGATAATCGCTCTTCTGAACATCAGCACTGCTGAACCGAGACGGCAACACTGTCCTTGACCTGACGTTTCTTAAAAACTCGCAAAACCACGACAAAAAAGAGCGGGATAAAAAAGATCGCCAGAATTGTTGCCGTCAACATACCGCCGAACACCCCCGTCCCGATGGCATGCCTGCTGTTGGCGCCCGCACCGGTACTGATCACCAAAGGGAAAACACCAAGCATAAAGGCCAAAGATGTCATGAGGATCGGACGGAGTCGCATCCGGCAGGCTTCGACGGTTGCCGCGATAAGATCCATGCCCTGATCATGCAGCGATTTGGCGAACTCGACTATCAGGATAGCATTTTTTGCCGACAAACCTATGGTAGTCAGCAGCCCCACCTGGAAATAGACGTCATTTTCCATGCCCCGCAGATAGGCCGCCGCCAAGGCACCAAGGACACCAAGCGGCACAGCCAGCATAACCGAAAACGGCACGGACCAGCTCTCGTACAGGGCGGCAAGACAAAGAAAGACAACCAGAATGGAAATGGCGTAGAGCGCCGGGGCCTGGGAACCGGACTGCTGTTCCTGGTAGGATGTTCCGGTCCACTCGTAGCCGATACCGCTAGGCAGCTGGGCCACCAGTTTACCGATCGTCGCCATGGCATCACCACTGGACTTGCCGGGGGCGGCTTCGCCCATAATCTCCACCGCCGGGTTGCCGTTAAAGCGTTCCAGCCGGGGAGAACCAAAGCTCCAGTGACCGCTGGTAAAGGCGGAAAACGGCACCATCTGGTCACCGCCGTTCCGCACATACCACAGTTTGATGTCTTCCGGCTGCATGCGGTAGGGAGCATCGGCCTGGAGATACACTTTTTTTATCCGGCCGTTATGCACGAAGTCATTGACATAGTTTGACCCCCAGGCGGTGGACAGGGTGCTATTGATTCTATCGATCGAAAGCCCAAGAGCCATGGCCTTCTCATAGTCGATATCGACATTGTACTGCGGCGTATCTTCCATGCCGTTGGGCCGGACACCGGTGAGATCGGGGTGCTGTGCCGCCAGGCCGAGGAGCTGATTTCTCGCCTCGATCAATTTTTCATGACCCAGCCCGGCGCGATCCTGCAGATAAAAATTAAAACCGGTCGACGTGCCGAGGGCCGGGATGGAGGGCAGATTGAAAGCATAGATCTGCGCCTCTTTTATCTTCGGGAAGTGGCCCATGGCCCGGCCGAGTATGGCGTTAACCGATTGATCCTTACCCTTACGTTCACTCCAGTCTTTCAGCTGGGCAAATACCAGCCCCATGTTCTGGCCGGTACCGGCAAAGCTGAAGCCGGCCACGGTAAAGGCGGAGACAATGTTGTCACTTTCTTCCGTCAGGTAGTAATGCCGCACCTTATCAAGCACATCCTGCGTTCGCTGCTGTGTGGCGCCGGTGGGGAGCTGCACCATGGTCAGAAACACCCCCTGGTCTTCATTGGGCAGAAAGGACGTCGGCAGCCGGGTGAAGAGAAAAACCATCCCACCGATGAGCAGGAGATAGATCAAGCCGAACCTGCCCGCGCGCTGCAGAATATAGGCAACGCTGCTGCTGTAGCGCTCGGTATTTCGCGTGAACATACGGTTAAACCAGCCGAAGAAACCTCGTTTTTCCGCATGGCTTCCGGGTGTTACCGGTTTCAACATAGTTACACAGAGGGCCGGAGTGAGAACCAAGGCGACAAAAACCGACAGGGTCATGGCCGAAACAATGGTTAACGAAAACTGACGATAGATGGCCCCGGTGGACCCACCAAAAAAGGCCATGGGCACAAAGACAGCAGAGAGGACCAGGGCGATACCAATAAGAGCGCTGGTGATCTGATCCATCGATTTCCGGGTTGCTTCAAGAGGCGACAGCCCTTCCGTCACCATTATTCGTTCAACGTTTTCAACGACGACAATGGCATCATCGACGAGCAGGCCGATAGCCAGCACCAACCCGAACATGGTCAGGGTATTAATCGAAAAACCGAAGGCGGCCATCACACCAAATGTACCGAGTAGAACGACCGGCACGGCAATAGTCGGAATAAGCGTTGCCCTAAAATTCTGAAGAAAGAGCAACATCACCAGAAAGACCAGGATAACGGCCTCAACCAGGGTCTTCGCCACCTCGGCAATTGATATTTTGATAAAGGTAGTCGTATCATAGGGATACACCACTTCTATTCCGGCTGGAAAGTACGGCTGCAAAGTGGTGAGCTTGGCGCGGACCGCCTCGGCGGTATCCAGGGCATTGGCGCCGGTGGCAAGCATTATGGCCATACCGGCCGCCGGCTGCCCATTGAACGTCGTGGTTGCATCGTAACTTTCCCCGCCGATCTCCACCCGGGCAACATCCTTTAAACGGATCTGCGACCCGTCGGCGTTTACCTTGAGCAGAATTTCGGCAAATTGCTCGGGGGAACTCATTTTGGTCTGCGCTATCATGCCGGCACTTACCTGCTGGCCGGCAACAGAAGGCGTGCCGCCCAGGTCGCCGACAGCCACCTGATTATTCTGGGTTGAGATGGCCGCACCGACATCGCCGGGGGTCAGCTGGTAGCTGTTCAGTCTGTGGGGATCGAGCCAGATGCGCATGGCATACTGGCCACCGAAGATCTGGATACTGCCCACCCCGGCAGTACGGCTCAAGGGATCTTTCAGGGTAGAAACCATGAAATCGCTGAGATCATTTTTATCCATACTGCCATCTACCGAGATAAGGCCAACCACCATTAAGAAGGTCGAATTGGATTTGGCAACCTGTAATCCCTGCTGCTGCACCTGCTGCGGCAGCTGACTTGTCGCCTGCTGCAGTTTGTTCTGCACCTGGACCTGGGCGATATCCGGGTCGGTACCCGCCTGAAAGGTCAGAGTCACCGTTACCGTTCCCGCCGATGAGCTCTGGGAACTCATATAGAGCAGGTTATCGAGACCGTTCATGCTCTGCTCGATGATCTGCGTTACGCTGTCTTCAATGGTCTTTGCTGTAGCACCGGGATATCTTGCCGTAATAGTCACTGCCGGCGGTGCTATTTCAGGATACTGCGAGATTGGCAGGCGAACGATGGACAAGGCCCCGGCGAGCATGATAACCAGGGCAATAACCCATGCAAAAATGGGACGATCTATAAAAAACCTGGCCATGATTTACTCCGCCTTGATTACAGAAGTTAAGGATTTTGTCCGCAAGGCAAGCTCTGCCGGCAACACGCCCTGCAGCTGCACCCCCTTCACCACGGCTCCGGGTTTAATTTTTTGAAAACCGGCGACAATCAGTTGCTCGCCGGCCGCCAACCCTTTATCGACCAGAACCTTATTACCGATATTTTGTCCGCTGGAAATAATGCGGCTTTCCACGGTCGACTGGTCATTCACCAGCATAACAACCGCCTCTCCCTTGCTGTTTCGACTGATACTTTCGGCGGGAACAAGAATCGCATCCTGCCGTACCCCGGCGGTGACTCGAGCCCGGACAAACATTCCCGGCAGCATTGCCTCGTCGGGATTATCGACCAGGGCACGCAGGGTCACCGTTCCGGTCGATTGATCCACCGTCACATCGGAAAATTCCAGGGAGCCGACCTGTCCATATGCCGAACCGTCCTGAAGAAGAATGGTCACCTCGGAGTTGCTCTTTTCGCCACCCTGATGCACACCGGTGGAGACATTTTGTTTCAGTCTGAGCAATTCGCTGCTCGACTGCGTAAGATCAACGTACAGTGGATCAAGCTGCTGAATAATGGCTAGAGGTGTACCCTGCTGCGCTGTAACCAGGGCCCCTTCGGAAATCATCGATTTGCCGATTCGGCCATTGATGGGCGCCGTCACCCGTGTGTATTCAAGATCGATACGGGCACTGTCCAGGGCCGCTTCGGCCAAAGCCACATCGGCCACGGCTTGCTGCCAGATCGCCTCGATCTCGAGCTGATCCAGTTCACTTATCGCATTCGTCCGGGCAAGTTTGCTGTATCTTTTCGCTTTCAATTTCGCCAGATGGTTGGCGGCTTTGGCCTTGGCCAGAGTTGCCTTGGCGCTGTCCATCCTCGCCTGATAGGAGGCGGCATCTATCTGATAAAGAATTTCTCCAGCCTGCACCTCACTGCCCTCGGAAAACAGCCGCTTGGTGACAATGCCGTTCACCTGTGGACGGACCTCCGCCACCCGGTAGGCTACCGTTCGACCGGGTAATTCGACCTCGAGAGGAACCGGTTCCGCCTTGAGGGTGATCATGTCAACCTCAACCGGAACTTTTGTCGTTGAGGTTTTCGGCGCCTGTTCCGTACAACCAACCGTCAGGGATCCTGCCACCAAAGCAGTCAGAAAAATGCATGTTCTCAATTTTTGTTTAAACATACTGCTACCATTTATAATTTGAATAATGTTCTGCATCACCGAAGGCATGGTTTCTCGGTAAGAGGCCATGCAATATTTTCCGACGGCTTCTCTGGCCACAAATCGCTCAATATATATACATGCACGCATGTATGCAAGCTTTTACTATGGATAAGCACTGCTTTTTATCTCTAAACATGATAGAAAAAGAGAACCATAGACAATATGGTATACACGCAATAGTGCAGCTCACAGAGCAAAAATCTACACAAACGGAGGTTTCTTGAAATGTTTGAAACAGTTCTCGTTGAAGTTACAGTAAAACATGTCGGGATCATAACCCTGAATCGCCCGGAACAGTTAAACACCTTTACCAGTCAGATGGCCGGAGAACTCCATGACGCACTCCTGGCTATGGAGGCAGACGACAAAGTTCGCGTTATCCTGCTGAAAAGTTCCGGACGGGCATTCTGTGCCGGAATCGATGTCAACGAACTTACCGGTAAATCGGCAATCCAGTACCGAGAATGGATCGAGTGGATGGAAAATCCTCTAGTGACCATTTCCACCATGAAAAAACCGGTCATCGCCCAGTTGCAGGGTGTAGCCACGGCAAACGGCATGGGACTCGCAGCGGCGGCTGATCTGGTTATTGCCTCGGAGCGGGTGAAAATGGGTCTTACGGCCATCAACGTCGGTCTCAACTGTGTCGGTCCGATCCTGCCGGTTGCCCGCTGTGTCGGACGCAAGAAAGCCCTGGAACTCCTGCTCTACGGCAACCTGCTGAAAGCTGAGGAAGCCCTGGAGCTCGGCCTCATCAATAGAGTCGTCGCCCATGAAGAACTTGATGCAGCAGCCCTGAGCTGGGCGGAAGACCTGGCCAAAAGAAGCCCTCTTGCCGTGCAGATTGCCAAAAGCGCCTTCTACCAATCCGAGGACATGGATTATCAAAAGCAGTTCCAGTTTATGAACGAGGCCTTTGCCAGGCTGTGTACCACCGATGATGCCAAGGAAGGGGTTGCCGCATTTTTGGGCAAAAGAAACCCCCAATGGAAACTACAGTAGGATATAGGAGCTCCCCAGTCCCACGACAGGCAGCAGACTGGGGATACTTTATCCCTTATTGCCAGAAAGCTGAAGCCAGGTACCCGGTATAACCGACGTAACAGCAGACCAGGATAGCGCCCTCGTAGCGGTTGATGCGACCTTTTTTTCCCCGGAAACCATAGCCGATAACAAACAGGGAAAGGGTCAAGACCGCCATCACCAGCATATCCCGGGAGAAAACTTCAGACCCCACCGACATCGGATGAATGACACCGGCGAGGCCGACCACGGCCAGCGTGTTAAACAGGTTGGAACCAAGCACGTTGCCCAGCGCCAAATCGTGCTCCCCTTTTCGGGTGGCAATAATTGCCGATGCCAGTTCCGGCAGCGAAGTTCCAATCGCGACAATAGTCAGACCGATAAGCAGATCACTGACACCAAAAGTGCGGGCTATTTCAACCGCCCCCCAGACTAACATGCGCGAACTGGCAATAAGCAGAACCAGGCCGACGAGAAGCCGAATGATCGACCAGCGGATCGGCATCGGATTGCTTTCCAGTACCTGCACCACTTCAGTACCGAGGGCATCCCCCTTGCCCAGCAGGCCTTGCCAAATCGTCCACCCCATCAGCGCGACAAAAACCACAAGCAGGACCACCGCCTCGAAGCGGGTAATCTGCCCGTCCCAAATTTGCCAGGCGGCCAAAATCGTCACAGCGGAGAGAAGCGGTAGTTCCTTACGTAACACCTGCGAATGAACGGCAATTGGGCTGATCAGTGCTGTCAGCCCAAGGATCAAGGCAATATTGGTAATATTTGAGCCGTAGGCATTACCAAGCGCAATGCCGGGGTTCCCCTGGGAGGCCGCCAGTACGGAAACTACCATTTCCGGGGCGGATGTGCCAAATCCGATGACCACCATACCGATCAAAAGCGGCGGCATGCCAAAATGACGGGCGGTAGAGGCGGAACCTTCTATAAAAAGATCGGCGCTATAAACCAAAAGAGCCAGACCAGCAACAAGTGCCACAATTGGAAAAAACATATGATGTATTTACTCGAAGGTCTAATTTTTATTAATAAATATCGTCTAATTACTCTCAGGCTCTCGCGTCCATCATTACTCAACGTCAATCAGATGGACCTGCTCAATAAGCCCTTGGGTCAGCAAAACCGTGCCGTCCTGATCAACAATGATGCCGTCCATGCCCAGTCTTTCCAAAAGGGCCAGGCCCTTTTTCGGCCCCATGATAAAGATCCCCGTGGCAAAGGGATCGGTCAGGGTCGCATCAGGGGCAACAACCGTGACACTTTGGCAAAGGCTCTCCGGAAAGCCCGTTTTCGGGTTGAAGAGATGATGGTAGCGCACGCCGTCCCGGATAAAATAGCGCTGATAATCACCCGAGGTCGAAATACTTTTGTCATCAAGCGCCAAGGTCGCGAGCAGGATATCATTGTCACCTTGCTGCCTGGGATTTTGCACCCCTAAACGCCATGGCCTGCCGTCCGGCTGTCGGCCGAATACTTTGATATCGCCGGCCACCGCAACAATGCCGTCTTCAATACCGTTTTTCTGCAATACAGCTACTGCCTTGTCTGCGGCAAAGCCTTTGATAATTCCGCCTAAGTCCATCTGCGCACCAGCTTTTTTCAGAAAGACAGTGGAAGCGGCAGCATCGATGACGATATTCTGATAGCCGACAAAGGGTAAACGCTCGGCAACACTGGCCGAGTCCGGCAGGATTTTCTCATTGAAATCCCACAACTTGACGATCGGCCCAACCGTCACGTCAAAGGCCCCCTCTGTCTGTCTCCCGGCATAGACGGCTGCCTCGACGATCTCCAGGGTATCCGGCGACACCGTTACCGGCTGCATGCCGGCATTGCGGTTGATAGCGCTCAGCTCACTGTCTTCGGCGTAAAAATTGAGAAGTCGGCCGAGACGATCAAGCTCGCCGTAGGCCTCACGCATGGCCTTTCTCGCTCGGTCCTCCGAGGAAGTGACCACGGTCATGGCCACCAGGGTATACAGCGAGGTCCGGGTTTCCTTGAAAAGGCGCTTGGCTCTACTTTGATTCATGCGAAAAAAGAACACGACAAGAATAAGGCACAGGGCAAAAATAACAAGACGACGAATTTTCGTGTTCATTGAGAAATTACAAGAGGTTAACAAGAGAATTGACTGATTGACTTATCGTTTTCTCCATGCTGTGACCTTTTCTCACGCCCACAAGCGCCAGAGAATCGCGTCTCCCCGCTTTTCTCCGCTGACTTTTTCCATGTGCCGCAGGATGGAAAAGTCACGTTGCAGGTCGGCCAGCTGCATATTGCCGCCAAGCTTTTCCAGAAGCGTCGCCGGTTCCATCGCCCCATGGACTTTCAACTTTTCCAGTATTTCGGCTTGCAGCGGGGTAAGTTGTTTTTTGTCACCAGAAAACTTTTCAAAAGTTTTGGCACTGTGCACCGCCCATGGATCGCAGGTCTTTATGGGCGACAGGGCGACCATATAGCAATCCTCGCAAAAAGTCTGATTCTGGTGAATTCTTTCATCTCCAGCGACAATCGTCGCGTCGCATTTATCACAGATCATCGTTCCCTCCTTTATTTCCTCATTTTTAACATGTATCCAGCCGGGCTCTATACATCTGCCGTTCCCCGGTAAAATCTCTCTTACATTATACGAAATCCAAACAACAAGCAACGCACCCCGGCAAACAGGATGCAATGCACAGCCGCCACGCCCCTAAGTGCCTGCACACCGATGAAAAAAAGGGGTTCTTGTTTTACGTCGGTTACGATGGCGGCACAAACCGCCCATGGGGCCAGGAAGGGGTCGCAATGGCTGTTCCCAGATTATATCGTATTAATCGAGTCCTCAACTCAAGGAGTTGTTCCACCAACGGACCTTCCGCCTTCGCGTAGGCGTGCTCATCAGCCACTCTCTTGACGACAATGCCCAGCAGTTCGGTGATAGCATTGCCAACCGAATTCTGACTGATGGTGACGATCAGCCGTCCCTCATCATCACGATAGAGGAGTTGTTTATAGGCGGGTTTCCAACGAATCTGATTGGCAAAAAGCGGATCCTCGAGCACCTGCAGGCGCAACATACGGGCAGCTTGATGAAACTGGTCACTAAAGAGAAGGATATCCTCAATTCGATCGGGAAAGGCAGCGTCTGTCGGAATTCTGTTATCCTCGGAGGCCACCAGGGCAAACAAGGCTCTGTAAAAATCCAAGAAACCCTGGAGCACCATATCGTACTCTTTCCAGAACTGCCCTCTGTTAAGTGATGCCGCACCACCGATGACCTCCCAACTTGGCAGGCCCTGGGGATAGCCGGTGATGGCAAGCTTACACTTGTCGGGGGAGATCGGATGCAGCACTTCGAGCTCCAGCACATCGAGAAACTGCAAATAGACATCACTGAGATAATCTAAAAAAAGACCATTATGACCACCGTCGGTCAGGTTCGGATTATCGGCGGCGGCATGAGGGGACGCGGCTAATTGTGCTTTGTCAAAGACCATGAAATGATTATGTATCATGCGAATACTCGGCACGCCGGATTTATTCAGCGGCCAGGTGGCGTCCAGACTGGCCTCGCCGCAGAAAACCAGATGATGTTCCGGGTTGGGATATTTCTCCAGCATAAAATCAAAAACCACTTTGGTCATGCGGCTGAAAACGAGATTTTCTGCTCGTGAGAGCTGGTCGCGCCGGACCGGCCGCCCCATGGGATCGAGAACTTTCTGGGAAGTATCGAATATAATCGAGGTGTCAAAGAGGTTGGAATGACCAATGGCCTTACGATAGAGGAGGAATCCCTCCCGGGTGCGTAACAGCCCGTTTGCTCGCGCCAGATGTCGCAGGTTGCAGGGACTGTTAAAAAACTCCGTCGGGGCTATACCTTCCGGAATCTCTAATGGGATTTGACGGTGCGGGACAGTTATTTCTCTCGGTGCGCCTGTGCTCATAGTGCCCTTGGTCTCCTCGTTATTGAAGAAAATGAACTGCATGAGACAATCAGACTGGATGTCTTGCAGACCAGGGAGCAGTAATTTAAACGCTCCCATCGGTAAAAACCAGATAACCAATTAATAAGAAACAATATTTTTTAGTCAACAGTCAGCCACTTATTTCGGCAGGAAATGGTCAAGAAAAAAATGCCTTTCACGATGCAAGCAGATTAAAATATTATTTCTTATATTTTAAAAATGGACCTTGATGATGGGGCGTCACTCATACCATGCTAAAGAAGTAACTTGTACTCTGACGCGTTCATGTTACCCTAAAGGATACGACACAGAGAAACCGCAAGAATATTTCGTACAAATTCGAAAGGACATAATGCAGCAAAAAGCAGTATAATCAATTACTCTGATCGCTGTATCGGTTTTGCTCAAGTTACATCACTCTTATCCACCAAGGAATGACCATATGGCTACAAGACAGCCCACTCTTTTTTCTTACATTGTGACCGAAGATAATGGATTTGCTCCTAATCCTTTTGGCGGCGTCTGCACACTTGCCTGCAGCAAACCACAGATACGCAGAAATGCCAATGTAGGTGATTGGATTATCGGCACCACCCCCGCTCCAGAGAGAGGGAAATTAGTCTTTGCTATGCGGGTTGACAGAGGATTACCTTTCGAAATGTATTGGGATTTTCCTGAATACGCATGCAAAAAACCAAGCAAAAATAATGGCTGTGGCGATAATATTTACAAAAAGGACAAAGACGGTCATCTGGTACAGGTGAAAAACCTCTTCCACGGCAAAGAAAACTTTAAATCCGACACCAGTGTCAACAGGGTTTTGATCTCCAAGACGTTTTATTATTTCGGCAAGGAGGCCGTTGCTATCCCGACAAAACTACACCCCGTTATACAAACGACCCAGGGACAAAAAACAATAAAACCAAATCCGCCGCATTCTAATAAACGTGATATCGTCCCTCTTTTTCTTGACTGGCTGGAAAAAAATTACCAGCCAGGAGTGCACGGCGAGCCTGCGCAGGTAAAAGCAAAATGCAAACTTCCCGTTCCGGAAAGTGATCCAACTGAAACACCGGAGTCGACGACTTAAATACGACAATGAAGAGAATGCTCAAAGGGCTGACGGGAGAATCTGTATGCAGAGCCATGACGACCAAGAAAAAATCGATGCACTGGTAAAATTCGCTGAGCATGCCGGGGCAACTCAAGCCCGCCGCCTACCCCCTGCAAGCGTGCAGGTGGAAGATAGATTGGCCGATTTCTGTCGAGAGCCGAAGTGCCCCAACTATGGCCAATCAATGAGTTGCCCGCCGCATGTCTCCGGCCCCGAAGGTATAAGAAAACTGCTGCAATCATGCAAGCATGCCCTGGTTATTCGCATCGAAATCGAATCGGCCTCGCTACACGGCGAGGATCGCCCCGCCGTCATGCGGCTGCTGCATGAAATTACCGCTGAAGTTGAGATGGAAGCAAAGCGCCTTGGCTTCCCGAAATCGATCGGCTTTGCCGGAGGCTCCTGTAAACCAAGCTTTTGTCCCGAGCACCCGAATTGCCGCGTGCTGGCAGAGCAAGGAGAATGTCGGCATCCACACCATGCCAGGACATCAATGTCCGGCTATGGTGTGAACGTCGGCGAGCTGATGAAGTCGGCCGGCTGGTCAAGCAGGCTTTTCGTATCAGACGATGAGAAGGAACAGCTTGCCTGGGTGGCAGGCCTGGTTCTGTTATGCTAACGATTATTTATCATTAAGCCAGCGTAGCTCATACAGGTCGGTGCGTCGGTTCTCGGCATTTCGCACACTCCCCATCGCACGTATTTCTTTAATTAAATCCAGATCCAGATTGGCAATGAGCGTTGTTTCTATGCCCGGAGTCGCTTCCGCGGCTATCGCATCGTGGGGACACGAAAAATCCGAGGGTGTAAAAATCGCCGACTGCGAATACTGGATGCCCATGGTTTCGACCTTAGGGATATTACCTACGCTGCCGGAAATGGCCACATAGCACTCGTTTTCAATTGCTCTCGCCTGGGCACATCGCCGAACCCGTAAATAACCGGTCTTGGTATCGGTCCAAAAAGGGACCAGTAACAGTTTTACACCTTTCAGAGCCTGCAATCTGACCAACTCGGGGAACTCGACATCATAACAAATGAGGATGCCGATTTTGCCCACATCCGTATCAAAGACTTTCAGTTCATGACCGCCGGAAAACCCCCAGACGCTGGTTTCTTCCGGGGTAAGATGCAGCTTTTCCTGACTGTCCCAGCTGCCGTCTCGCCTGCACAGATAACTTATGTTGTAAAGTTTCCCGTCTTCTTTTATCTGCGGCACACTGCCGGTGACAATGTTGATGTTGTAACTGAGCGCCATTTCCGTCATGGCCTGGCGCATATCCTCGGTATAACCGGCCAGCATACGCATGGCCTCAGCCGGGTTGTTTCCTTCATAGGTGTGAATAAGCGGGGCATTGAACAATTCAGGAAACAGTATAATGTCGGCTTTATAATCACTCACCGTATCGACAAAAAATTCAACCTGCTGCATAAAATCATCAAATGACTCGAAGCGCCGCATCTTCCACTGGACGACACCAAGTCGGGCAATGGACTTAGTCTTGCCGATCAGTTTGGTTTTTTTCTGGTAATAGATGTTAAGCCATTCCAAAAGTACCGCATTGCCTCGGGATTGATGATCCCCCGGCCAGTAGTCATCAAGCAGGTTGCGTACATGGAAATCGTTTGACAACTGGAAGGTGAGCACCGGATCATACAACTCACGGCTTTTTACTTTTTTAATGTATTCCTGAGCCTTCATCTCTTTGGAATGTTTGTGATACCCCGGTATACGTCCACCGAGCAAGATGCCTTTGAGGTTGAGATTTTCCGCCAGTTCCTGGCGCAGATCATAGAGGCGACGGCCAAGACGCATCCCCTGGTATTCCGGATCGACAGAAACATCAATACCATAGAGATAATCGCCGTCGGGATCATGTGATTTGAAGGTGCCGCCCCGGACAATCTGGTCATAGGAGTGCTGATCGCCAAACAGGCTGAAGTCGATAATCAACGACAGAGCGACAGCCACCGGTTTGCCCTTATCCTCGATACATATTTGACCTTCCGGAAATAATTTTATTAATTGACCCAACTCCTTCTCCGTCCATGGCGAAGCAACTCCCTTATAGGCTCTTGCAGCGAGATCATACAATATCGGGTAGTCTTCTAATTGGAGATGCCTTGTTTTGAGTTTGTGCTCGATTTCGTCAATCATTTTTCATAGGTCCTTTTGAACGTTACAGGTTATTTTTCTTTGTGTTGCAAAAACATAGTCTAACTTCAAACACTAACATTCCTCAAGGGAATACTAAAAAGAATCTTGGCTTTCTTTCCATTTGCCAGGGTTGAATATAAAATTCGATACAGAAAAGAATTGACCTGCCGACTTTGCACGCGTGAGCTGGGTTGAAAACAGCAACTCAGAACCAAAATCGAGGAAGCAAGCCATGAAAGGTCGCAAGATATTAAGAAGTATCGGGTTGGATGTCCACAAAAACTCCAAAACCCGGATTCGAATAAATTCTTGATTAGGCGGCCGACAGTGCCTAACATAATGCAGAGACCCCTGCGACACCTGATGGACAGAAAATGGTGTTTTAGTCGGCTGCTTAAGGCCTGCCGGTGATTACCCTCCGGCTTCCACATCACGCATAAGGAGAAAGCCATGACCTATGACCAAATCAAATCGGCTGTACTTAATCTCGAACAGAGTGAACAAAAACGCCTAATTATGGACGTGCTGACGGAAATGCTGCCAATAGTCTGTACCGATGAAGACTGTCTCAGCCAAATCAGGGACTTTGTTAATGAGGAAACGATCAGGACCTATCGGGAACAGCACATGGGTGGAATATAACAGGGTAGAATATAACAGAACCGCAAGCGGCAACAATGGGATGGCAAAGGAACCGATCTCGTAGTGGTCACGGAGTGCGTCATTTCATAAACTGACAAAGCTATTTTCAACGGCTGGAGTCTGATTAGTCTGATTGGCCAAACATGTCCGGAAATAGACTCGATAAAATGAAATATGCCCCGATAATAATAACAAAAACACCCGTGAAAACATCAGCCTCCCGATAAAGAAAGGCCCCGCTGCCTCTGGCTAAGTCAAATCCTGTTTTCATAACCAGTAAGCCTATCACGGTTCTGCATAGTTTTGCGGTCCACATAAATATGTGTTTAAATATCGGTCTGATAACGCCACCAAACAAATTGGTTACTGTATTATGACTCGATTGTAACAGTACTTTACAGATTATTCTTTAATACATCAATGAGTTGTCTTCTGATCTCGAGCATCACTCGCAAGGTCTATAGTCGCAAACCATATCTCATGCCCTTGAATCACCACAACCTCATTGACCACATCACCAACGGAGAGGATGCAGAAGAAGCTCGGATTCGCTGTTGGCTATCTGATCACCACAGCCTCCTGGGATCGTCAAGGGGCATGTTGGCGGATTTTCGAGAGCCGGTAGTAACTCAATCCCCGCTACAGGTCAATAATCGGCACTAGCGATCAAAACGGCATCACCATTTTTTGGGATCACTCGAATATCGCTTTCGATCATGATGGCATTTTTACTGACATCCAATACCTAAGGTTATATCTGCATGAAAAATGTAACGGTGTCTGCCATGGTTTATCCAGCGAACCCTCGATCACATGGTATTGTCAGAAATTATTCAAAAAGAAGAACGATTTTGTACCTTATCAGGGTGTGGCGGGAAATTCAAACCAAGAGTCAATATCAGCTCAAAGATTAATGAATTTTCCTAAAGTGAGGCGTGATATTGACATTTTGTCCATAGCCGATAATTTGTTATAAAATTCATCTCTATTTGCAAAATAGTTATCCGGGAGAGCTGTTTATGACGACCTATATAATTCATCCCATTGTTCTCGGCACAAAGATATTTGATAAAGGCATGATGACTTACCAGCATGACTACGGCACGCCATATACCATCCCGATCTACACCTGGTATCTCGAAGGAGGAGACAAGAATATTTTGATTGACACCGGTGAGATGCACCCAGTCCAGTCGGCGGATAGAGAGGCGGCAATCGGAGGAAAGATCCACACTATCGAAGAAGGACTGGCCCATTTCGGCTTGACCCCGGCGGATATCGACATAGTCATCCACACCCATCTCCATACCGATCACTGCGAAAATGATTACAAATGCGACAAAGCCAGGTTTTTTATCCACAAGCAGGAACTCATCTCTATTAAGAACCCGCACCCCCTCGATTTCCGCTATGTAGAGGATTTTATCATGGAGATAGAGGAAAATAATCAGATAGAGATCGTAACGGAAGACCGCGAGATCCTTCCCGGGATACGCGTCATGCACACCCCTATCCACTCTCCCGGAGGGATGACCGTATTTGTCGATACCACAAAAGGAACGGCTGCTATCACCGGTTTCTGCGTAATCATGGAAAACTTTGAACCACCGGCAAAGATCCGGGCCATGGAAATGGAAGTCATTCCACCAGGAACCCATATCAACACCTATGAAGCCTACGATATAATGATCAAAGTAAGGGATATGGCCGACATCATCCTCCCACTACATGAACCCAGATTTGCAGGAATTGACACTATCGGCTGAGGGGCCTTTAAGAAGCATGGTGTTACCACCACCAGGTTTTTTAAGAAGCTGCCCAAAGTTATCAGCCCCGACCACCTGCCCCGCAATTTGAGGGTGGAAAAAGTTCTCGCCGGCAACTCCAATATCCGCAATCCTATTACTTTAGACCTTGTTTGATTATTGCAAAAGAAATAACATTGACGAAATCGAGCCTATAAAGACTGGCTTGAGATCATTAATAATGATGCAACGCTTACTTCTGCCATCCTCGCTCTGAAGTGATCTGCAAGCCCGATCAGGAATCTTCACCTCAGGCAGAATTTGCATATCCCACATTTTTCAAGACTGCCAACGGTTTAAGATAATAGTAAAAACGAACCCCTGTTGCAATTCATATTGTGTTGATTATTATTCACTACTATGATGATTTCTTGTGAGTGTTGGTTCATGGTAGCTATTTTTGAAAAGGGGAATAAAAATGAGTGTAATGGTTATTAGCAAACGGGTTTTTCGTATGAACAAAACTAGTGAGATAGTCCCACTTTTGAAAAAATTGCGTGCAAAATCAGAAAACCAGCCAGGTTTTATATCACGAGCAACCTACTCAAAAACGAACGATCCTGGAGAATGTATAGTGGTGAGTAAATGGGAAACTGCAGATGAATGGGGAGCCTGGATAAAACAAGAAGAAATTCGGGAGATTCAGTGGCAGATTGATTCTCTTCTTGGTGAGAAAACTGTTTTTGAAATCTACAATCCTGAAAACTTCTGAGCTTTTTTAGAGCATCAAGGTTTTCTCCGGAATTATTTTGGGCATGAACAAGGTCGCAAAAAGCCCGAAGCCTTCGATATGGCCCGACGCATGCTGCAGATCCGGCCGCAGCTGCCGATAATTCTCTGCACTGGCTACAGCAACCTCATTTCTGAAGAAAAAGCCAAACTTTTAGGCATCAAAGGATTCGCCTTGAAACCTCTGACTAAAAACAGCATTGCCGCCCTGATCCGAAAGGTGCTTGATGGCCGGTCGGAACTGGCGGGTGCAGAGGCTTGATTCTGCCTATGAGAAGAAGGAACTGCATGAACCCAACTTTGTTACCAAAAAAGAAAAGCCCGAAACTCAGTATTACTGGGCTTCGGGCTTCTTGGCATTGGTTCTATCGTTGCGAATCGAAGGCGCGAAATCAGAGTCAGGCATCCTGCAAGATTAAGAAATATCGTATAGCAAGGAACAAGGTTCTGACATATTTCTAATACAACATTACCTCGTGTTCGACAGCGGTAGGTTTGTGGAATCTCCATCTGTCTGAAATTATTGAACATCAAGAACACACAATTCAGGCGTAGTGCCTACAGTTTTATGCAGATTCGGGGAAGGATTTGAGCTTTGACGGCGGGATTATATTCAATTGTTTAAATATTTTACGTTGTTTTTTGGTCAGCTCGGTGTGCTGTAGAATATGGCCATCTTTATGTGAAAACTTTCCCAGGTGTAGCCGCTCCAATTCCGCGCAGGCGCGTGGCCAGGTCATCGCGGTCTCCAGTTCGACGACGCGCACCAGGAGTAGGGCCAGCCAGCCAGCAGTGCATGACATGCGATCGGATCCGGTCGTCTTTGGTGTGATAGACCAGGCGCAGGGCGAGGGTTGATTTCAGGGTACGGAAGGCCCGTTCCACCTCAATGAGTTGCTTGTACCCAAGAGCGATGTCCTCAGCTGAGAGACTCTTGTCGGACGTACTCAAGAGGTACTTGCCGTCAAGCTTCTCATATTGACGAACCTTGGCACGGTCGATTCTGAGTTGTCCCGACTTGAGTTCCCTGAGGTACTTTCCCAGAGATGGATGGGCCAGCAAACCGTATTTTGTTTTATTGAAGGTTTTGCCGGTTTGCTTACCAAGGGTTTCGAGTTCTGCCTCAAGCCGTTGCAGGTTTCGCTCGCGAACTTTTTTATCGTGCTCAGCCTGTTCAGGGTTATAGGCGATGATGAAACGCCGACGGCCAGTACCTTCGCCGACATGGACCTCCTTAATATGGAGATTGTCGCGAATTGCCTTGAACCTGCCGCCTCGATTCAGGGCTTGTTCATTGAGATGGACCCCTCTGAGTTTTTCGCCAAGAATGTACTGGCCACCTGCTCTTTGCAGGGTCTGACGATTTTCATCGCTGTTCATGCCGCGATCCATGGCCCAGACGACGTTACCAAGTTTCCAGGCGTTGAGGTCAGCCTGAACCTGTGTGATACATTTTGCGTCGTTCTGGTTTCCGGGCAGAACCCAGCAGCGCACGGGGATGCCTTCACGAGTGACAGCGAGACCGATGGTGACCTGAGGACAGTCGTTACGTTTGTGTTTGGACTTGCCGAAAGCAAGAAGCTCTGATTCTCCGGGTTCGTCCATTTCAAAATAGGTGTTGGTCGTGTCGAAAAATATCAGATCCACTGTGAGGTTGAGCAGGTGTGCTGTGGCCCAGAAGACTTTTTTCTGAATGGCTTCCTCATGCTCAAGCAGGAAATCCATGCCGCGATAGCAGTGCTGAACCTGCAGGGGCTCCGGGATATCAAGCTCAACATCATGCTCCGCCCATTCTTCGACGGCAAGTTTGGAGACAGGAGCCAGAGCTCTATTGGCGACCATAGCAAAGATCGCATCGCCGATCGGGGCGGAAAACGAGCGGTCAGAGAGTGCTTCGGCCAGACAGGTGTCTATTCCGATACGCTTCCATAGTGCTTTGAGTACATATGCACCACCGGCCGGCTTGCTGGAAATAAATTTGAGCCCCTGACACTCCGCTTTGATGGCCTGGGCGTCTTCCGGGCTGAGGAATCTGCTCAGACTGTTGACCAGCCGCTTGAGGCCGGCAACGTCGAGCTTGTCCCGTCTGCCAAACGAATGGATCACCTCGGCACGGGCATACCCTTTTTCGGGGTGGCAAGTGTTGTGGGCTAACTGAACGTACTCAACCTCAGAGCCGTCTTTGTTCTTACGTTTTATTGTGCGTACATACATGCCTATACAAAAAACATGTATTTATCTATTCGTGAAGAGATAATTGTCATGTCGTGTGCCTACATGTTTTGGGCTCGACGAACCAATTTTTCTTGAAATTAT
Source organism: uncultured Desulfopila sp. (assembly GCA_964412665.1). GTDB lineage: Bacteria > Desulfobacterota > Desulfobulbia > Desulfobulbales > Desulfocapsaceae > Desulforhopalus_A. The sequence continues at coordinate 4,426 of CAYPPR010000011.1, read as the reverse complement.
TGCACTTTTTCGATTTTTTAAGGAAAAATGAACCTACAACTGTCGAACACGAGATAAACTACACAAAGCTAAAAACAATCAATGAGTTCATTGTAATGCAGATGAGTTGGGTGTTTGATATAAATTTTCGACCAACTTTTGAAATTTTAAAGGAACAAGACAATATCGGCTTACTCGCCGCATCTCTGCCCAATACACCACTGCTTCGAGAAGCGATTGATTTTGTCAATAGCCATATCGAGAAGCGTTTGAAGTGCTAATGGCTATAAGTTTGGCAAAACATGCAGTGCAAGTAAAAGGGTAAGAGATGCCGCTTGGCAGCCATAGCCAGTTTTCGGCCTTTCCCGCTTAAGGTTATTTCTGGCATACGCCTTTCCTCAACAGAAGTAATGCACTAATTGAGTGGTACACCAAGGACTCTTCAAGATACGATCACCGCGCAAAGCAATCAAGGGCACGATGACGCTTTCCACGACAGTCGCGGGGGTATGCACTCCCGTAACGATCGAGCGACCAAGGCCGCCACACGGCCCGGGTTAAGCTGCAGCCAGCGGACCCCGGGTTGCCGGCATATCGTTCGACCCGGGGAAGCCGGTCAGGTTTCTAGATCACTGCATCATATATCCTTTTTGCTACCTCGGCATCGTCGAGATACCCTGCGATGCCGTGCCGGTTGTCGGTGTGATTGTTCACGTCGGTCTTATTGATGATCGGCGGAGTAACCGCAAAATTCTTGGGTGTGAGCGGGTACAGCGCCACGACGTCCCGCTCATCCATGGCGTTGAACCAGTCTCCCACGCAACCCGGGTGCCTCAGCGGCGCCAGACTGGTCCTGATTACCTTGATGGCCAGCGGTGAGCCCAAGGTGATAAACAGGGGAATCTGCCAGCCAAGGCTTGTCCCCTCCCGGCGGATCAGGTTATAGGCAACCACCGTACCCAGGGAGTGGCTGACCACCACAGTCTCGCCGCCGCCGGCAAACGCCTGGCGGACACCGGAATCGATGATCGTCTGGATACCCGGATTCTTCAGGTACTTGTAGACATCCCGGGTGGCCAGCGCCACCGACGCGCCGCTGGCGCCGGGAAAGCGCCTGTCCACCACCTTGAGAACGGAGTGCAGCCACTCCCAGTTCAGCGGACCCTTCTGCACCACCTCGTCCCCGCCTTCGGCCAGGATCTCATCTTCATCGATACCCAGCTTCTGCTGGAGTTCCAGGATGTACTGACGGATAAACTCACGCTCCTCGTCCTCTGCATCATCACCCTTGACGATGATCTCCGCAACCTGCCCGCCGGCCTCTCCTTTTGTCAGGTCAAGCAGGGTGTTACCGTAATAGGGAAAATGAATCTTCTCGTCGGGGATCGGCTGTTTCAGCCTCGATTTGGCAAGCCCTTTGCGCCAGGCCTCGATCCAGCTGTCCTTTAAGGCCTGAGCATCCTTATCCTGCTGCGCCCGTCCGTGTATCAAGATCAGATCACGCATAGTATCACCCCTTATCCGCCACGATGAATGTTTTCAGGAGGTCGAACCCTGCCTGGTCATACAGCGTCCACAATGAGTAGAAGTCGATATGCTCCCTCAGCCCCGCCAGCTCCGATGGCAGTCGATAATCGAACGCGTCGAGCATGGACCAGCCCTGAGTGAGCATGGGCGCCATTGGCAGAATCCTGCTTGAACCCGCCTGGCCGCCACTCGGCAATCTTCCCGCCAGCATCGCCACATCGAACAGCTCGAAGCCAAAATCGCCGTAGAGATAGTTGCACATCTCATTGAGCCGGTCCAGGTCGCCCTGCCGGCGATACGCATAGGCGGCGTAGACGGCCAGCGAGGGATCAATGCTCTTTTCCATCTGCATTTCCCGGGAGATCTTTTTAGAATCATCATCAACTCCCAGCTGAAAGGTGCCCATGCGGGTGGAAGTGGCAATGATCGCTCGAAGTTTTCTCAACTTCTGCCACCGCTGGACAAAACGACCCCAGCGAGCTGAATATTCCACGGGTTCGAAACTGACATCGATCAGCTCACCGGCATCGCGGTCAAAGGTGAGACCGGTGATGAATTCATGGATGGCCGGGAGGATGGCGCACATCCCGTTATCGAACCTCATAAGCACAGTCGCCCCCCTGTTGCCATACCGCTGGTATATTCGGCAGGCACTCTGGGCCTCGTCGAGCAGTTCGAGATCGGCGTCGGGGCTGAGCGCCTCGACGATTCGCGCGCCCTGCACTTGAAGGCCGCACATGGTCTCGAAGCTACGCCGGTCGAAGGGCTCGGTGGCGGTGGCGGCAAGTTGCTGAAAGGAGCTTATCTCTTCGCTTTCCCCGCTGCTGCTGGTGGCCTCGGCAAAGACCGCATCCAGATCAGGTGAGGACCGGTCGAGGGCATCGCGCAGGGCATGGGTCGAGAATCGCGAAAGGCTGCCCGGTGCGACTGCCCCGGCGAACCCACCACCCCTCTTGGGGATGCTTCTGGAATCGGGCGTTGAGGGGAAGAGTCGGATTTCCGAAAGCCAGGACGAAGGGTTGGAGGAGATCACCGCGTCCGGCATCTGGCTTGGCGGGTTGGTGGGAAAGATGGATATCAGGCGCTTTGGCACCTCCTGGTCGAGGAACTCCCTGAGCGGCCAGGGCCTGATCACCCGCTTGTCAGATGCCGGCAAAGGGTCCAGCTGCATGGGCGGTTTGCCGTTGAGCGCATCCACCAGTGCCTCTGTATAGATACCCCGATACCTCTGCTCTCCGTCCTGATTGTCGCGCACTTCTAGGGAAGGTCGGCCGAGTACCGTGGCGTAGAACACATCCACCGCCTTGAATTTGCCGACAGAGCCGGTGGTTGGGTTGGGAAAGATGGACATGGCGCCGCCGCTCATGGCCGCAACCTGCTGGATGATCGTGGTGGCCGGGGTACGGCAGGCATCGGAGATGAAGACCACATGCGGGATGGTCCCGGTCCGTGCCCGCTCGATGCTGGCGGCAAGGTTGATAATCGTCCGCGAATCCTGCGGAAAGTCGGAGAGCAACCAGTATTCGCACTGACCTAGATTGAGGCCGTGACCAGAGTAGTAGATAACCAGCTGTTCATAGGTGAGGGTCTTGGCCAGAGCGGAGACGGCATCGAGCACATTGTCGGCTGAAACTGGCTGTTGCTCATCGGTAAGAATCACCAGGGAATCGCCGACTATCCCCTGGGACTCGGCCCAGTTTCTCATCATGGTGATGCCGTCGTATACGGTCTGCAAACGAGGCAACCCACCGGTATCACGTACACCTATCAGCACTGCAGCACGATGCATACGCTCCTCCCCCGTTGACGTTGTCGGCTGGAAACAGCCTGATGGGGTTTTCGGTGATGGTGGTGATAAGCGATCGCTTTCTTCGGGCTTCCTAAAAAACACCCTTTCCAATGAAGAGCAATCCGATCCAATACATCAAAACTACCTTTTCCCGACAGCTTTAGCAATTATTTTTACGTCAAAACCAAAACCTGGTATTGGACCAAGCTCTCCAAGACCTTTTCCGTCAAAAACGTGCAGTATTCTCCGAAATTTGACAACAGTATCCCGCTGCAGACGGTTATCATGCCTGTACATCGATATAATTTTCTTCATATTCTGGCCAGCCATCATCGAATGGTTCAACAACTACTTCCGAACATTTCTTTGGAGGCGCTGGTGGACCACGCTCTAGCAGTATAGAGTTGCACTAGCAAGCTTATATTTGTGAACATACCTCACAGTTAACATTTAACATAATTCCTGAGTTTGCTTGTGATCGTGGCGAAAAAAACATGCCTGAAATATAGCATTCTAAATTATTGATATTACACAGATAATTATCCTACAAAATTGCTCCATTTCCGACCATCCGCGGCATTGATACTACTTTCTAGCAGTGCGGGCAGCGCGATTCGAAAGTTCAAGTCGTGTTTCAGTTAGTATCAACCACTACGCCTAACTCTTCTGCCGAAGTAAACGGCAAATACTTTCTTGAAACATCTTTGGTCTCAAAATGCTTTTTTATTGCCAGGTATTTTGGAGAAATGTTCGGATTTCGAAAGTTCAAAAACACCTTTTTGTGTTGGTAAGTTTTGGAGATAGCATATTGATTCGATATACAGTTGTAGTGTACATCTGGAAGTAGCTTCACACCGTGCTTACAAATTAAGGGTTTCAGGTAAGAAAGTTGAACCCCTTAATTGTTCCTGAAAAGGGTTTAAACCCGCGGCTTTCAGGCGGGTAGCATTCTGCTTGTAGCAAAAAATCCTGTGAGAGCGATTGCTGCTGCTTCAAGGGACACTTCTCCCGTACTTGATAGTGCTGGCTTGCTTTGTGGTTCGTAAATATACAGATCCGCAAACCATGTGGCTTTATGGTTCTTCCGGATTAAGCGTACTTTTCGGTATCCCGCAGTACTGTTCGCTTTCG